>NZ_JPUF01000006.1 GCF_014737315.1 Treponema zioleckii
GCGTTCGGCGGCGCTGAGGCCTGAGCGGTAATCTCTGTCGCGCATTTCCTGCCTGTACTGGGCAATCCAGTAATCCTTGTTCGCGCTGATGTTCGAGAGTGACTTCTGTGCGTTCATAAGCCCTGCCTCCTTGTTTGTGAGTTTTTGGATTAAATCCTGTTTTTGCGGGTTGTCGGCTTCCTTTAGGAAAATCGCCCAGTTCTCCAATGCGGTGTTTGTTTCAAGGGACGCTTCAAAGACTTTAGCCTTTGGTAGCTCGATAAAAATTATGTTCAGGGTGTTTGAAAGTTCCCTGCCGCTCTCTGTCCGCATGGCATAGCGACTCACCGGATTCTTTGATTTTTTTGAATTGGGCCTGTTTTTTTCGGTCGGACCTTTGTAATTGAAATTCAGCACCGAAATCTGGTAAACGACAGGCGCTTTCTCCCAGTTGTCGCCTTTTTGAAGGTACGTAGTTTCAAGCCTTGCCACCTGGTATTCCGCGCGCTTCCCGTAGTCATATTCTTGGTCAGAAGCCTGCATCTCGATGTCTGCGGTAAGGCCGTCCTCGAACTGGCACAGAATGTCGTAGCTCACGCCACGCTGACCGTCAAAACCGACCGGCGAATCATTCGCCTTCAACTCATATTTCCTGATTTTACGTTCTGTTGCCGCTTCCAAAAATGAATGCAGTGCCGCCTTTGATTCTTTTGTGGGCTGCGTGAACAACGCCTTGAACGTGGAATCCACTCGCGGATTGAGCAGCGCGCCCGTTTCCATTTGTGAGACGTATTCTTCTTCGCTGATGAAGTGGTGTGCTTTCATGATTTTATATTACTATTAATTTCTGAAATTGTGTACTCCTCATGGATTACGGGGCGAGTATTGCTTTAATAAAAAAAAAGTCAGAATGAATAAACAAAAAACGCCCGCGCAACCACGGAATGCGGCGCGCGGGCGTGTGCGGAAGCAAGCGAAATGCCTGCTCGCGTTATTTCATCTGGGCGGTTTCGAGAGTTCCTGATGAGCCTGCACCAACCTGATAAGCCATCATCGGGTTGTCAGTTGCATTTGCCCATGCATATCCCCAAGAATTACCACCATTTGTAGCCTTTCCATCTGGGTTAGTAGCGTTTGAGTCATTGTAATTCGTATTATTTTTTACCCAAGTTTCAGAAATACTTGTAGTCCTTACACCTGCAGAAGTTTTCCATACACCAACGTTTATATTGTCAGCAGGAACTGTGCTTGATGTCGGTACAATTGTTGTTTCCCAAACACCTGTGTAAACATCATCTTCGGCACCAGCTGCAAGAGACGCAGGTTTTGCAAGCCATGCATACTTTGGTCTTACAATAGATGTAGCATAATATCCAATATAAGGAATGGCATTACCATCTGAATCCAATGCAACATCAAGCGTGATTTCACTTCCTACAATTCCGCTAGAGTCTACGATGTATTTTTGCCATGAACCGCCGTTGTAACTTGATTTATAGGCGTACCACAAATCTCCGTTTGAAGCGTCATACGCAGCTACATGAATTCCACCATTGGCATCTACAGCAACTTTACAGTATTGCCCGATTCCATCACTGAACACTTCTTCGTAGCCGTCCCAGCCATTGTTGCTTGCTCCTGGCGTATATTCACCGGCAGCACAATTTCCAATCGGGTTTGCTGAATAAGCATACATCATTCGGCTGTTTGTCTGGTCATACCACACAATGACGAGAACATCATCTGTATAAGCGGATGTCGTTGTCTTTACAGGGGCAATGCTTACATAAGAACCTGCATTGTAACCTGTATCATACCCTGTTGTACGACCAGCGATTAGAGTAGAGGTAGCGTTGTAAGTCTGTGGAGTTGAGCTGCCAACATTGGCAAAAGTTCCAAATGCAGTTTGAGAGCTATTGTTTGCACCTGCAGTACCATCTGATACATCAGAAGTTGTTCCACATCTAAAGCGGATTTCATCGTTGATGTTATCATAGTAAGCTAGGTAAACAGAAGTTGATGAATTTAATTCTGTACCATGTGCTACAGTTGCCAAAGAAGGAGAATTGTTAAATCTGTATTTGTCAAAAACAATCTGATTGTTAGAATCCTTTTGTGCAACTACTTCAACAGGTAGTCTATGGCCATAAGAGCGCGAACCGTTGTCATTTCTACCACCGATTCCCCATCGGCTTGTATACAGTGAGAATGAATCGGCAGTCGTAGAATTTATATCACCTCCAGCCGTTACTCCGTAAGTATGTCCGATGTCATCTACAGCAAATCCTACCGAACTGAAGAAGTCAAATCCTCCAACCCAGTAGTCATATGAAGTATGGTCAGATGTTGAGTTTGAACCATAATATCCACCTCCCATTGCAAAGAAGAGTGGTCCATCTGCAAATGCAAAGTGAATCATTCCGTTTTTAGGACTGATTTTCATTACCGGCTCATTTAGGCGTCCGGTACCTTTTGGCACAGCCGCCTCGCTGTTGAACTCCCACACATCCAGCATCACGTCGTCCGTCAAGAGATTATTACTGTCTCCGTTAGGCTGACGGTTGTAGTAATTTGCAAATACTGATGAAGAACCTGTTGTTGATGTTGTTGTTCCTGTGTAAGAACCCTTTGAGTCATTTGAGTTTAAGTTATTCAATGATTCAATGCTATTTACCTTTACGCTTACCTTGCCTGATGTAAAGGCTGATATTGAAGCTACTGAGTAAACACTTCCAGCCGGAATTGCATTTGCACTATACCACTTGAGGCTTGTTATGTCGCTGACTTTCGTCAAAGCGGCTGTATTTGGAGTGCTTGCACTGTCATATAGACTTCCACCAGTTAAGTTAAATCCGTATACATAAATTGTCTCTGTTGAATCAACAGCATAATGTCCAAGAGCAGTTCTGTCGTATATAGAAGAGTTTGTCTTCTTCAAAGATGAAAGGCTTGTTTTAATTCCATTTACATACGGTACAACATCCATCTGGTAAACCGGATAGTTCGTAGTTCCGTCGGTAACAACATAGCCGCTCGTGGTGACAGGAGCCGTGATTGAGCTTGTGTCTGTGGCGTTGCTGCTGGCGTCAGTCGCTGTAACAGTGACTTTTACATCTGTTGCGGCCACTGTTGTTATCTTTGAAGTGTCGATGCTCAGTGTCCAGCAGACCTTGTGTCCTTTCTGGTCAAAGTATACTGAGTCGCTGTAGTTGCCCACGTCTGAGCTTGTCGCGTCTTTAACGGTGAACTCGTATCCGTCGGAATCCATCGTTTTGCTTGCAACAGTCCAAGAACTGTTTGCAGAGTCGTATGTTGCCACAGATGTTGCCGTGTCCAGGAATGTGCCGAACTGTACCTCAAGAGAAGAGAGTTTGTGCTCGTCGTAAGCCGTTCCTGTGAACGTGATTTTTCCGGAAACTTTCGGGTCACTTCCGTAAGCAGTCTTGATTGAATCCGTCAAATCTCCTTCCAACTCAATGTGTCCGTTGTCACTTGAGTTTCCATAGAGAGAGTTGTCGTCAGAAGCGTTCCAATAGAACGGATTTACAACTACTGTCGGTTTTGTTGAATCCGACTGGGCTACAGTGAAATTCTTCACATAGAGGACAGAGTACTGAGAATCAGTTCCCTGAGTTGTTTCTTCGGTTGAATCCCAGAACGTGAAGCTCATTCCCTTGTTTGTTCCGTCAGAACCGAGTCCATCTTTAGCCACTGTGAATGCGTGCATCTTGTAGCTTGCGTTCGAGCCTTTGAATTCTCCCGCAACAGTTCCGGTAAAGCTTGCGCTGATGTTTCCGTCAGAATCCGCGGATTCAGAGCTTGAAGAAGTTGCATTCGTAACAGTTCCAGTTACGGCAGTTGCGCTTGTAGCACCGGTTTTCAATACCATGCCGATGTCGCCGTTTCCGCCTGTGAGTTCAGGGATTACGGCAAGCCCGTTCTTGATTTTGAATGTACCTGCAGAATACTTGGCTGTCGTGCCGTCGTTCTGCTTTTCAGTAAAGTCCAGAGTATATGCTTTCTGAGTTGCTCCTTCCGCGCCGAGAATGTCGTACTCAACGATTTCCGTGAGGCTTGAAGAGTTTACATATTTTCCGTCGCCAGAAAGATCTGTTCCGAGGAAGACTTTTGCAAGCCGAGGAGCGTTGTTCGTGATTTTCGTGTTGATAGTTTTTCCTGCAACGTTTCCTGCGCTGTCGAATGCGAGGATTACAAGGCTCGCAGGACCGTCCGGCATGTTTGTCGAATGGATTGTGGCATCCCACGTCCATGTCTTTCCGCTCTTTGAGAACGATTCAGGCATTTTGTCGCCGTCATCGCCCTTTTCAAAGGTGAACGGATTTGCCGAATAGCTTTTTACTTTTTCTGTCGCGCTGTTGTCGATTACCTGCGCAATTGGGAAGTACGCCGTGAATGAAGTTTTTGCTGCGGAAAGTGACGGAGAGAATGTTACCGTGTTTCCGCTGATTGCAGAAATTGTATGGAGAATGCCGTCGATTTCAACGACTCCGCCAATGCGGACGTGTGCGTCGTATGCAGAATCCGAGGTGAATGTCTCTGTCGTTGCAGTTCCCGTGTAGGCTTTTGCGTAGAGAGTGAATTTATCGCTTTCCTGAGCGAACGTTCGCTCGGTAAGGTCAGACATTGCGACTTTAGCGTCATCCGTTGAGCTTGTAATCATCGGATCCATTACAACTTCATCTGTAATAGTTCTAGTAGGTTCGTTCTTTCTCATGTAGTAGAAGAGGATGTTCTCCACTCCAGAACCTTCGTCGGTTGAAGAACCTGCCAATATGAACTGATAGTTATCGTCTTCAATTGATTCAAAATCAGCACTGTCGAACGATGTTCCGTTTCCTGTAAGCTTTTCCAAAGTTGGAGCGGTTTCATCAATGTTGAATGAGTATGTCAGAGAAGAATCATGCTCGTTGTCGCTGGCGTTTATTGTAATTTCAACGCTGCCTGAATCCTTTGGAATCGGAATGTAAAGTCGGTAGCCGTTCTTGCCTGTTGAAGAATCCGTTATGCCGCTTTCAACAAAGTAACCGCTTCCTGCCGTAAGGGCTGTGGAGCCTTTGAGTACCGAGTAAGTTTTTACTTCTGTTTCATCAACAACGGTTGCAACCAAAGTCCAGTAACCGCGGAGGTACATGTCGGCCTCGTAAGTCTGGCTTGACGTGTATTCGGTTGTCGGAACGGCTGTAAGGGCGGCAGTTCCGTTTGAGTACTGGTTTACCACGCCAGAAATTACAGGAGCCGTGTTGTCAACATGGATTGCGATTACATTGTCGCCGCTCGTCCATGCGCCCACTTTTCCGTCGGCGTTGATACCGCAGGCTCTCAAAGTGATGTTTGTCGTTGACGAATCGTCTGAAGGATTCAATTCTCCGCTTGAATTGAGAACCAGGTTCCATGAAGCGGTACCGTTTGCCTTTACGCCCCACCATGCCTGGAAGGCTTCGTTTGAGGCAAATCCGAAATCGTTCAGCTGTGCGTCAGTAAGAGTTGTTGAAGAAGTGAAAGACGTTCCTTTTACTGCGTTGATTGCGTCCCAAGCCCTTACGACTGTGTAGCCGTATGTTGTAGCCTGTGCCATGTCGTCAGAATCAAATGCACCGTCTTCATCTGCAATCTGATAGTAAATCGCGCCTACAGTCGTTGTTCCAGAAGGAATCTCCGCAGAACCTGTCGCGCGGATTGTGCCTCCGAGAACCGCGTACTGCTCTGTGTCGCTCTTGTAGTTGTCTTTTGTCGGATAAGTGAATTCCAGTTTCGGCCTGTCCGCATCAGGGTTGTGCTTAATGTAGAATCCTGTGCTGTAAGAAGCGTTGCCCAAAGCGTCGGTCGCAAGGAAGTAAACCGGCAGATAGTACAATCCTGTTGATGAGTAATCACTGTTCGTAGCGAAATCAGTCTTATCGTAAACATTGAAAAGAGGATTTCCGGCTGAGAATACGAAATTGTCACTGTCTGATGTTGCCGTATCATACTGGCCGTCAAAGTCGAACTGCCATGAAATCAAAGTTGCACCGTCGGCAAGAGATTTTTCTCCGCCGTTCCAAGAAAGACCCTGGAGGTATGCAAGTTTGTCAGCGTCACTTGTTTTTGCGTTGAATGTTGTGGTCTGGGTTGTCGTAGGAACAATCCACTGGATGTTTGAAGTTCCTGCAGCCCCTGTATCGTTTGCTGTACCTGAGATTGAAACAGAGCCTGTAACTTCGGTTCCCGAAGAAGGGCTTCTTACTTCAATTGTAGGAGCCGTGTTGTCCACATTGAATGAGAATGCGCCGTTTCCTGAAAGTCCTGCGTTGTCGTATGGAGTTACGGCAACAGAAATCTGTCCGGTTCCAAATGTAGACAAGTCGATGAAGCCAGTTGTCCATGCTGCCGCAGTAGAATCTGTAGTAGCAGTGAATGAACCGCTTACAGAGTAGTCGTCTCCAGACAAAGTTACGTCGCCGATTGTAAGCGCTGTAGCAAGCCGTTTGAGTACATCTCCGCTTTCGTTCTTGAATACTACAGTCATTCCCGCAACACCGCTTGCGTCGCTGGCAGTGAAGTAGAACTTGACGTAGCGTCTGCTTGTTCCGCCCACCTTGAAGCTTGAGTTCAGCGTGGCGTTTGTTGTCTGCTTGTCGGCTGTCGTGAGGGCAAAGTCGTTTCCGCTGTCGTCTTTTGCGACAGAGCCTGTAGTCGAAGCGTACGGAAGTCCTTCGCCAAGGTTCACGACAGGGTTCGTTCCGTCCGAGCTGTAAGTGAATGTAGAAGAGTTCACGCTTTCTGCGGCGGCAGTTCCCTTAACGGAAATCTTCGGATTTTCAAGATTGTTTTCCGCTGTTGCAGTCGTGTAGAACTTTCCTCCAGCATTGTCTTCTATATAAATGTAGAAAGTCTTCGTTCCGTCTTCTGTGTTCGATGGCGTGAACGTAAAGTCGCCTGTCGAAGCCGTGAACGAAACGAGATTTGTCGGTTCATCGCCAGTTCCAGTGTATTCAGTTTCTGAGATGATGAGTTTTGAAATTACGGCTGTACTTGCAGAGTCATCGTCGGTGATTGTACCGGTTACCTGGGCTTTCGTTCCGTATTTCAAAATGTAAGAAGAACCGTTTGCCGTCAGGTTGTTGATTTTGACCTGCGGTCTGTCTGAATCCTGGTTCACGTAAAGCGAAACGATGTCTGAATATCCTGTGTTTCCCGCATCATCCTGTGCGACTGCCACAAAATAGTAAGTCGTTTTGTCGGTGAGCGTTGTCGTGTCAAATTCTTCGGCTGTCCATGAATAGTATGAGTCTGCCGATGTAATTTCGAGCGAATTTGCCGTGTCGATTTTGTCTGCAGAGCTTGGCTTTGTAGCTGAGTAGTAAATTTTCGTTACTTTGTCGAGCTTTACGTTGTCCGTTGCCGTTCCGCTGAACGAAATCTTTTTGTTCACGTCAGTAGTTTCCGAAGTTGTAGAATCCGCGTCGGTCGGTGTGTTCAGGACGACTGTCGGAGCTGTTTCGTCCACCGAAATCGTAAAGAGTTGCTCGCGTCCGTAGTTGTCCACGTTATCGTAAACATGCGCGTAAACCGTTCCGGCAGTAATTGAGTCTTTTGGAATTTCTACTGAATAATAATTGTCAGAAAGTTTTGTCGCCTCAAATCCATTGTTCAATGACGTTGCGAGAGTTTTTGATGTTGAAACGTAGACTTTTTTAATTCCGCTAGAACCGCTTCCTTCTGTGGTGATTGGGTCGGTTACCGGGAATTTTGCCACGATTGAATCTTTTTTGTTTGACTGAACTTCCGTTGAGATTGCGAATGAACTTTCGTCCGCCGAGCCGAATTTTGTGTAGACTGAAGTTGTGTCAACTGTCGGAGAGTCAAGGTCAAATTTCCATGGTCCGAGTTCGCCTGATTCTGTCGTGTTTCCTGCGTTGTCTGTCACTCGGATTTTTATTGTGCTTCCGCACGAAATTGTTTCGTCTGTTGTTTTGACTGTTTCTGAGACGAGACTAGAAATCGTCTTGCTCCAAGATGTTGTTCCCGTCATAACAGCCCATTCAGACCAAGTTACTTTTTTTGTTGAAGAGTCAACTGTTGAGAGTGAATATTCAACTTTTGAGATTCCTGCCGAAGAATAGCTTTGCGTGTCGCTTGCAGTTCCTTCAAAAGTGAGGGAATTTGTGTTGAACCAAGTTTCGTCGTCCGTTGTTGAGCTAGCAGTTGTAATGTACGTTTCGCCTGATTTTGGGCTGAGTGTTGGTGCAACTGTGTCCACGAGAACTGCACGTGTAACGCTTCCTGCGTTTCCTACAGTGTCTTTTGCAGTTATTGTAATCGAATATGAACCGTCATTTATGAAGTTTGCATCGCTGCTGTTTGCAGAGCCTGCTACAAATGTCTTTTTCCAGCTGTAAGTTCCGGCTGTTCCGGTTGCTGTAGAAGTAGGCCAGTAAGAACCGTCTGCTTCAGTCTCGCTTTTGGTAAGTGTTGCAGATAGATTGTCCGCACTAATCGTAACGGCTGAAAGTCCGTTAATTTCGGTTATTGTTCCGCTAAGCGTAAAGGTTGGGCTTGAAGTATTTACGGTTGTACCGTTTGCGCCTACGCCTTCTTCCGTAATGACCGGCTGTTTTGTGTCGCCAATTGTTACAGAAAGTGAGCCAGTTTTTCCAACCAAGTCAGTTACAACGATGCTGTAAGTTTTTGTTCCGCTGTTTTCAGCAAAATCATCGGCTGTAATATTGTAAGTTTTGCTCCAAGCGTAAGTTCCTGTTGAACTGTCGGTAAGCCAGTATTTTCCGTCTTTGTCAGTAGCGTCGACTGTTGTCAAAGAAAGTGGGGCTTCGCCAATAACGAACGATTCTATTTTGTTTGTTTCAACAACGGTTCCGCTCAAAGTTACGGCACCGCCAGAAATCTCAATGGTGTTCTTTCCGCTGTTAGAGGCTGTTTCCGTAACTTTTGGAGCTGCGTCGTCAATTGCAATGTAGAATGTTCCGCTTGATGCTGTGCGGTAGCCCTGAACTTTTTGTGTGAGTTCGGTAACTCTTGCCGTACCAAGCGTAGCCTTTGCGCTGTCAGAAATAGAAAGGCTGTCTTCTGCACTGTCATATTGAGAATCCTTTGCGTTGATTGTGACTCCGTAGATTCCTTCGCCTTCAGTAATATTGCTCAAAGGATAGCTTATTGTTCTTGAAGTCTTAGTGTTTCCGCTTGTCGAGAAGTTTGCGAGTTCATTGCCCTTTGTGTCGGTTATTGTAACCGAGATTTCGCTAAGTCCGTCGTCGTCGGTGATAGTCGGCTTTAATACTGAAGATGTCGTAAAGTAGTTTTCATCCGGCAGAGCGCTTAAAGAAGTTGCACTAACATCGCCCTGAGAAAGTGTAATCACCGGTTTGTCGGTAGATTGGTCAATTACAAAATCAAGTCCGTTTGCGTTGTCAGAATCAATGTTGTAGGTCGTTGAAAGATATTCTGCAGAATTTCCTACCACGTCCTTTGCAACAATCTTTATGCGGAGTTTTGTGTCCGAAGCAAATTCTGTGTACGAACTGTTCTGGTAGTATCCGAGAGTGCTTATTTTTGTTGAAATTGAACGTCCAGTTCCAAGACTTGTCTCAGAACCTGGAACATCGGTAAATGTTGAGCCGCCGTCAGTTGAATACTGCAATGTCAATTTTACCGAATTCAAGTTGTCTTCGATTACCGTTCCGGAAATGCTTACCAAACCGTTCAGGGAAACCTTAGAAACGGCACCTGATTCACTGTAGTCAATTACAGTCGGCGAAACGGAAGAAATCGTAATGCTAGGTTTTGCCGCGTCAACGTAAACTGTCTGAGTTGAATTTGCATTGTTTCCTGCAATATCGTAAACGGTAACTTTTACGGCGTAAGAATAATATTTTCCGCTTGAAGCAATAGCCTTTAATTCTGCATTTGAATCAATAATGTCGTTTAATGTAAGGCTGATTGAACCTGATGTTTTGTCAGTTTCGCCGTCTTCGTCAGTTTCGAATTCAGTAAAGTCTACTGTTTTTGAAGCTGTTCCCACTTGGGCATTGGAATTTGCAGTGTCAGAAACCGTAAGCTCAAAAGTTGCTTTAGAAAGTTCTGAACTTCCCGAAGCGTCAAGAGAATAGCTTACATTATCAGAAGAAGAAACGAATCCGTTGCTGGAAATTGAAGCATTAGTAGTCGAATCCGTGATTTTAAATTCTCTGATTGTTGGAGGAAGTCCTGCTCCACCGATAAATCCGTAATATCCGCTGCTTGCGGTAAGGTTAGCTCCGTCAACATCTTCGCCGGTGAGTGCAATTATATAGTAATAACTTGCCGTTACAGCTTCGGAAATCGTGAAGCTATACGAATACTGTTCATTTACAGAACCAGAACTGTACTCAGAATTGTCTGCGATGATAGTCCAGCCCGTATTCGTTTTAATCTGCTTGCTGCTTAAAGAAGAATCAGAAACCGCATTGTTGAGTTCAGCGATTTTTGAATTCAGTGAAGTTTCCGTAATATTTTCAGGTTTGTCACCTAATGGATAAATCCATGCCTTGAATGTACTTGGGGCAAGGTTTGTGTTGTTTGTGCTCAGACTTACGGTCGCTGTAACCGAAGTTCCTTTTGCTGCAGTCTGGCTTCCAAATCCGTCTGTCGTAAGACCATTGACATTCATTGAAGCAATAGCGTAAGTCGGTACTGCATTTGGATTTAATGAGAATGCAAGATAGTTTTCTTTAGAGGATGCCGTGTCCTTTCCTTTTTCGGATAAGGTATTGCGAACAGTTTCCTGAACTACGCTGTCCAGCGTTGAAGTTCCGTTTAAAACGTTTATGAATTGTGCTACTTCAAGACCGAGACCAGAACCAGTCGCGCTCATAAGCGAAGAGTAAACGTCGTCGTATAAATATACGACCGAAGTCGAGTTTCCTTCGGTTGAGTTTGTTTGCTCATCAGGATTTGTGTAGAGTTTTGCGTTGTCCCGAATGGTTATTGAGCCTGAGAATTTTTTTGTTCCAGAATCTTTATCGATAGAGTCAGCGTAAATTGAATTGTAATTTGCCGTAAGCTGGCTTGTTCCGTTTTTAATGTATCTTGCGAACGTAATGTTTGCGCCGCCGGTTGTTTCTACATCATCAATCGTAAAACTGTTGCCGTCTGCTAGGTATGTATTTCCGTCTTCGTCATAAACTTGCAAATTGGCAGCCGCAATGCTGTGCGAGTCTGCGATTGTTCCAGAAACTTTCAGTGTTGAGCCGTATTGCTTAAAGTTCCCTGAAGAAAGCGTTACACCCGGAGATGATATTACGAAAATTGGGGCTGTGTTGTCTATGTCGAATGTGCGCGAAACCGTGCTTGATTTATGACCGGCACTGTCGTATGCAGTCGCGCTGATTTGATAAGTTCCGTCTGCAATTTGCCATCCATTGTAGTAGGCTTCGTTTTCAGAATTGTATTCGTTCATGTTGATAGACCAACTTCCGTTCGTGTTGATTGTAGCCGAAAGTCCGCTCAGAACTGTTTCTTGAGAACTTGTGTCCATGACTGAGATTTTTACAGATGAAATTGTCTTGTCATCTGTCCATGAACCCGAAAGTGTAAATGTACCTTTTATTACCGCAGATGCAGGCGGGTAAGAAATTTCAATGTTTGGAGCCGATGTATCAACAGACTCTCCTAGTCCTACCTCGCAGGAAGTAAAAGATAAAAGTGAAGCAAAAGTAAGTAAAAGTGTAGCAAAAAGCTTTTTAATTATGCTTAACATTAAATAACCCCTAACAGATTTATAGTACAAAAACAACTAACAGCGGGCAGAATGCCCAGTACAGTCCTTTATATATAAAATCTGCAATTTTGAGACACTAAGTTTTATAATTTGTTATTTTATAACGACTTGTTTTAAATAATCTTTTGTTATCGCGGAAAAATTAGACATAACAACTTTTTTGTCTCAAATTTTTTAAAGGTTGAATAACTCTTAATTTGTGTTTAATTTTATATTAAAAATCTATTCATTTGTTTTTTTTACAAAAACACCAGTATACGGTGGGGCTTTTTTTTCAACATAAATTGCCGTGCCAGAAATCGTTCGTCCTGAGCGGCTAAAAAGAAAACTGCTGAGTAAAAAGGATTTTTGAGATGAACCTAATTCCGTAAAAACAATACCGTTTGCGCCCATGAGCCCGGCCCGCTTTTTTGCTTCATTTACAGCCGCGTCCATGTCCCACTGAGCCGTGAGCCTGGAATTGCTTTCTGCTGTTACAAGCCCGATTATTTCGTATTCATCTTCTGGCGGAAATTTCGGATAGATTTTTACGTCTTCTTGCAGAACTGGCTTTCGGGCTTCGCCTGTAATTACGTATGCACCGCTGGCGCAACCGAACAGAAAAATTAAAATTGGCAAACTAAAAAGAACTGAAATTTTTTTCACACTTTCAGTTATAAAATGAATGTTAAAAAAAATCAAATTGTGAGAAGTGAATAAAAAACAGCTCTGCTATCCCCAAACAGAGCTGTTTTGCCTTTATGCGAAGCAGTTTTTAGATTTTTAACGCAGATAAACACGGATATTCACAAATTCATCGAAGATAGTTTTTGAATCTAGTTCCTCCCGTCTGTGGCAGCGTTCATCTGCATCAAAAATTATTGACACGCCATATCTAATCTCGTTTAACCAAAGTCGGGAAGTCGTAATTCTTTTCGACGAAGTAACGCAAGTCGAAGTCTTCGTGAGTAACGACTACTAGAATTGTGGCATGTTCTGCAAGGTAATCAGAAATTACTTTCATTACATGCAAACGTGTGTCAAAGTCGATGTGCGCGAACGGCTCGTCCAAAAGCAGGATGTCTGGTTTTGCAGTGAGTGCGCGTGCAATGTCGGTGCGCTTCATTTCTCCTGAAGAAAGCATTTGCGGTTTGCTGTCCAAATGACCTTCCGTAAGACCAACTTTAAGTAGGTTTTTCGTAAAATCTTCCAGCGTTCCTTCAACGCCTGCCGCAGAAATCTGCTTGAATGAATCGCGAATCGTCAAATCCGGGAAGAATGAGAATCTTGAATCCTGCTGAACGATTGCCATTCGTTTTCTGAACGGTTTGAATGCTTTTGGATCGTGTCCTCGTTCAATTGGCTTTAATTCAACAAGATTGTTGCCTTCCATCAAAATCTCGCCGCCGGTCTCGTCGAGCAACCGAAGTATTGCTTTTATCATGCTGGATTTTCCGCAACCGGACGGACCTGTAATTCCGTAAACCGTTGAACGCTCGAACGAAAGATTTAGAGCTTTGAATGCCGTAAAATTTCGTTCGCCGAAAAGTCCTCGCTTTTTGTACGACTGCGAAACATCTTTTAGTTCAATTGCTGAACCGCTGGCACCTTTTTTTGCCTCTTGTTTTTCGTAACCTTCGAGTTCTGGAAGTTCTTCGAGCTTTTCAAGTTCGCCGTCTTTTAAGTTGAATGCCTGTGTAAGCGTGAGCCGGCGTATAAAATCAACGTCGTGGCTTACCATAAGAAAAGTTTTTGTTTTGTCGCAAAGAATTTCTTTGTTCAAAAATTCAACAAAGTTTTTTCTAAGGTTGCGGTCAAGATTTACGGTTGGCTCGTCAAGAAGAATCAAATTTCCTTTTCTTGAAAGCAAAATCATGAGCGTGATTCGCTGCATTTCTCCGCCAGAAACTTCGTCTGGATAAAGGCGCGCGAAGGCTTCAAAATCGAGCGAGAAAAATTCTTTGAGTCGTCTTACAATCTCGCTTCTGGAATCCGGGGCAAGAAGGGCAAGATTTTGGTCAAGAGTCAAGGCTGGATTCATCACCATTGCTGTTTCCGCAGGAATGAACATCAATCCTGACTTTTCGATTTTTCCCCATTGCGAAAAATCGAGTTTTTTTCCGTCTATGTATCCGTCAAGTCCGTTGATTTTTAAATTTCCTTCAAATCTGAAAATGTTCATCGGGAGAATTCCGGCCACAGATTTTAGAAAAACAGATTTTCCAGTTCCTGTAGGTCCCATGATTACGGTGGATGTACCTTTTTCGATTTTTAGGCTGCATTTTTTTAGCGTAATTCGTTCGTTCAAATGAATACAAAAATCGTTGAGTTCAATCGGTGTCATTAGTCATTCTCCTTTTTTTCGTTCAAAATGATGAGGAACGCTACGCTTATTGCGATGAGCAGCAACGAAGGAATCCAGAACATTGCCGGATTTCCGTCTCCGAACAAATCCAGCAAGGCTTTTCGGTTTGCAGCGATTAAAGCTCCCGGGCTTGTGTGCTGAGGAGTTCCTGTTGAACCCAAGCCGACTTGGATTACGAAACCGAATGAAGTGTCGAGGACGAGCGTTTTTAAGAGAATGCCCGCCGCCACGCGTTTTAACGTGTCCCGCATGAGTGCCGTTTTCATCAGGACCGAAAGAATCCTGTGTTTAGGAAAACCATACGAGCGGAATGAAACGCTGTATTTTCTGTTATACAAGTCCGAAAGCGGAATCGAAATGCTTCGCACCGCTTCTGGAAGGACTGTGGCTGTTGCCGCTGCCATAAAAACCGCAAGTGAAATCAATGTTGACGTGCTTCCCGAAGTTTTTACGAGAGCACCAGAAACAGGAGCATAACAAAATAATGCTATCAATATAGAAGGAATTGATTCAATTGCATTCAGAATGTTCGAAAATGTGCGTCCGACTGTCATTGAAAGAACGCTCAAATATCCGATTGCATAGCTCAGAATCATCGCAAAAATCATCGTTGTTAAAAGCGTGATTCCGAGTTCTCTGAACGACAAAATCAATGATGAAAAATAATCTCCTTCGAGGAGAGTTTCGTTTACTTTTCCTTCAAAAAATGCCGGCGGAAGCCAAACTATAAAAAGTGGCAGAAGAAGAAGTGCGACCACCAGAAATCTTAAAATCTTAAATTGCTTTTTCATACCACCTCGGATAAATAAGGAACAAAATTGTTTTTACGATGAATGAAACGACTGCGTTAATACAAAGAAGAATGAATACTGATGTTACGAGCAAGTCGGTATTTGTGCCTACAAGTGCGTCAATGAGGTTTTTTCCAAGCCCCGGAAAGTTGAATGCAACTTCGGCAATCGTAATGGAACCGATGATTGCAGGGACTTTTCCTGCCAGATACGGAATGTACCGCGGTAAGCTTGACTGAAAAAGATAGCCGGAATATGTTCCAGGCATCGGAAAGAATTTTCCGAGCGGGCGACCGAGTGTTGAGAACACGATTGCGTGAGTTTGATTTACCTGACTCAGCATGTCGGTTTTTAAGAAATTCGTGGCATCCCAGGAAAGTCCGCCCAAAACAACCGTCATCAACGTGATGATTATAAAAGAGCCGTCTACCGCAAAAACTGCATAAACGAACCAAAATCCAACGAAAAGTGGCACTGCTGCAAGCATGGACGCAATCAGGCTCAAAAATGATTCAAAATATTCACTTCTTTTTGAACCGAAGTGAAGAGACATGTATCTTCCGCTTACTGCATACGATGAAAGTACGAGCGAAATAAAAATCAAAAAAATCAGGGAGATTAATGTGAGTGGCAATGTTACTGCAGCTCCGGCCGCAATAATTTGGCTTGATGTAAAGCCTACGTTGTTCGTGTTAACTTGCCCCGAAATCAAATAAAGAAAAGAAAGTCCTGCATCAATAAATCCTTGCAGGTCTGCTCCTGTTGCCAATAAATAAAGGCTGGTTAATGCGACTGTTCCGATAACGGCAAAAAAAATACCATGAAAAATCAGTTCTTTAACCAAAAAGCGCAAAAAACGCATTAAAAACTCCTAAAAAGGGGTTGCCAGAACAAATTTCCTTGACAACCCCAGGCAGATTATGGCAGTTCTAAAACTAAAAATCAGAGGTTTTAGAATTGCCTGCGAGTTTTAATCCAGAAAATAGCAGGAATTAAACTCGTATTTTCAATGGAGGCTCAAAAAAACTGAAGCTTTTAGAGCTAACCATTAATTTTTGAATTTCCAGTTTTCAACTGAAAGGAACGGATTGTCCGAACCGATTACGATGTTTTCCAAACCGCGTGAATAAATGTTCTTTTTGAGTGTAAAAAGATAGAGCGCAGGAGAAAGTTCTGTTGCTCGTTTATCAATTTCTACGATCAAATTAGCCCATTTTTTTGTTTCATTTTCGCTTACGACTTGGTCGAAAAGCGAATTCAAAGCACTGTCCGCAATTCCTGTAATGTTGTCCGGCGATTTTGAGTTGTAGTATGAACAAAGGCTTGAATAAACGTTGTCAAAACCATCGCGGTAAATCAGCGCAAGGTCGTAAGATTTTTCTTTGAAAACGACTCGTTTGAAAACCTGTTCACCAGTGCGTTTAACTTCTACGTTCAAACCGATTTCTTTAAGCTGTTTTGCAATTCCTTCTGCAAGGCGTTTTCCAAATTCGCCCATTGATTCTGGATAAAGCAAGTTTGCGTTCTGTCCAGAAATTCCGCTTGCTTCGGCGAGGGCTTTTGCTTTTTCAAGGTCGTACGGGAGATTGTTCGGCATTGGATCCTGCACGTATTCTGGAATGTTTGAAGAAAACAAATTTGATGGATAAGGACCATTGTTGATTACAACGCTCTCTTCCTGGTCTGTAACCGACGGAATAAGATTCTGCTTGTCGAGTGCCATTGCCATTGCCTGGCGTCCTTCTGCGTTCGGGAAGAGTTTTGTGTTGATTGCAACATCGTAGAACGCATACGGAACGAATGAACTTATGTCAACATTAGGAATCTTTTCGACCGTTGAGCGTTCCATTGGATTTGTCTCAAGAATCATGTTGATTTTGCCTTTTTTAAGTTCGTTCAATCTCTGGAGCGGGTCGATCGTTCGTTTGATTACAAGAGTTTCCGCCTGAGGAACGTTCTTAAAGTAAAGTCCGTTGCCCTCAAAAGTGAGCCATTTTCCGATTTCCCAAGAAGCTAGCTTGAAAGGTCCTGTGCCGATTGGTGCTGTCGCAAAATCGCGCTCATTCTGCCCCTCTCGCAAGTTGATGTTCATCTGAACTCCGTTGTATTTTGACGGAATGATTTTAAAAGTGAGTACAGGATAGGCACGCATTTCTGGTATCGGATTTCTGAATTCGATTTTTACAGTCTGGTCGTCAATTGCCTCAACATACTCGATGAATGAATCAAGATATTCTCGTTTTGGAGAATGATTGGCTTCCAATATATATGCGTTGAACGAATATTCAACGTCGTGAGCTGTTACTGGGGTTCCGTCATGCCACGTAAGTCCGTCAAGAAGCGTTGCCGTGTAAGTTTTTTTTGTGATTGGATCCTGCTCAATGCTTGATGCAAGTGCCAATTCTGTGTAGAGTTTTCCGCTTGTCTCATCAACTTCAAAGTTTGTGAGTCCGTCGAACAAAAGTTCGTCTGCATTAAGACCAGAAGTGTTCTGCGCGAGAACTGGATTTAATGAATCCGGCAGATCCGACACCGCAATAGTAATTCCTTTTGGCGGTTGCTTTACGATCATGATTGCGGTGATTGCTGCCGCAAGTGCAACGCCGATAATTCCGACTGCTAGAGCTTTTTTATTTAATTTCATAATTAGCGTACCCTCGTAATAAATGAATTGTAAACAACGACTTCGCCTGAATACGAATCCGTTTTTCCTTTTTGAACTTCAAAATAATAGTTTGTTCCGTTGAACTGTCTTCCTGCGTTCATTACAGGCCATGAGTTGCCAACTTTGTTTGCCTTGCTGACCAAATCCTTCATGTCGTTCTTTTCGATGAGTTTTCCGCTTTTTGTGTTTGCGTTAAAAACTCTTACGGTTCTGTTGTCGCGCATGGTGATTACCAAGTCGTTCATCTGACCTGCTGGAATAGAAACCATTCCCCACCAGTATTCGTTTTTCTTTGCGCCTGTTGCGCTGAATTTTGCTGGGCGTGATTTTTTGCTTTCTGCAGTTGAGCCTGGTGCCGGGTTGAAGAGACCAATCATAAGCGGCATAACTGTTTTTCCTCGGCTTGCAACTTCCTCTGCGTTTGCAATTTCACGGCTAATCTGCGTGATTTTTGCGTTAAGGTCGTTTCTCATGTATTTTACGTCGTCAAGAACATCCTGGCTGATTTCTTTAGGATATTTTCCTGCGAATGCCATAAGCTCGGCGTAAATCGAATCAAGGTTCGTGCGAACAGACTTGTAATGCGCAAGGATGTCGTACGAAGTGAGCGCGCCGCCTTTTCCGCTTCCTGAGCCTTTTGCTGGTTGGCGGGCAAATTCTTCACCGAATCTGTTTTTGAATTCGTAAACTTTGTCTCGTACAAGACCTTCTCTCTGAATTGCAAAATCCTGTCGATCTTTTTTGAGCTGTCTGATGCTTGAAGTTACGGCTGCTTCTGATTCAACACCAGATTTTTTTGCAGTCGCGTTTGCTTCGCTTTCTGCAACTGAGTAATTGTTTATTACTTTTTCCATTGCAAGAAGTTTTTCATCAAATCCTGTTACGGCAGATGCTTCTTTTCCCTGTGCAGACAAAGCGCTGCGTTTTGCTGAAATATTTGAAACTACGTCCGCGAGTTTTACGACTTTTGCAAGGTCTGGGTGGTCGCCATAAACTTTTTTTGCGGTCGTAACCAATTTTTTTGCTTCCCCTGGACGACCGTTTTCTACGAGTCGTTTACCACATGCCGCACTTACTACCGCACCTTTTTCGCAAACGTCTGCTGGCAAATCCAATGCGTCGTCGAGTGCCGAAAAGTTTGTGAGTGCCGTATTGCAGGCTGTAAGAAGTTTTTTCTCATTTTTTGTGGAATCAGTACTGTCGAGGGCTTTTATGCCTTCGTTGTACTTGTCAATATAACCGATATATTTTTTGTTCAAGTCGGCATTTTTGATGTCTGTCCAATAAGCGCGGGCCGCCTCTGGTTCTCTTTTGTTCCATGCGTTGACTCCGGCTGTGACAGCTTTTTCGTCTGCGCTCATTTTTGTTGAGGCGCAAGAAAGCACTACCATGGCAGTGATAACTGCTATAAAGATAAATCCTATTTTTTTCATTTTGAAACCTCCCTTACAAGTCTGAATCCGATGTCTACTCCGTTTTTCTCACCGTCAACGATTCTGAAATTTGAAATGCGCAAGTCTGTTGGACCGTCCATCCAAGAACCGCCTTTTACAACGCGCATAGTCGAATCTTCTTTTGGTTCTTCCTCGCGTGTTGACGTTGTCCATTCCCAAACGTTTCCTGCCATATCTGCGATTCCCCAGGCATTTTTGCCGTTTTCAAAAGAACCTACTGGTGAAGTTGATTTGAATAATTTGTTTCCCTTGAAGTTTGCGCATTTTGCCTTGTTCGGAGCTTCATCGCCCCACGGATAAATGCTGGCTTTTCCTGCACGTGCGGCTTTTTCCCATTCTTCTTCTGTTGGGAGCCTGTAAGTTTCGCCTGTCTGCTCAGAAAGCCATGCCGCATACGCTTCTGCATCTGCAAAAGAAACGCCTACGACTGGCTGTGCGTCCTGATTATAGGCAGAATTGTCAAAGTATTCAGGAATGTTTTCTGCGCGTGTTGCATGAAGGAATGCCGCAAAGTCCGCGTTCGTAACAGGAAGTACTGCAATTGAATATGCTCCTGTTGAAACTTTGTGGGAAGCTTCTTTTTTTCCGGCTCTTGAATCCTGCGGAACGGCACCTGCATTGAAATCACCGGCTTCAACGTCAACGAACTGATGATTTTCTGCAAAACTCTCGTTGTGAACGAAATGTGCGTCTACGGCAGAGATTTCATCAAACTTTTTCATTGCCTTAGATGCTTGTGCTGAAAGCGTGAACGCTGTTGAAACCGTGAGAGTTACAGGCTTGTTCTTGTAAGCTTCTTCGCTCGGATATTCAATTGAAGCTTTTCCTTTTGCGTCTGTTTTTACGCTTGAAACGACTTCTTCAATTTCCTTTGCAGAAGCGAGAAGTTCGCTAATTTCCCAACAGATTTTTAAATTCAGACCAGAAATCGCTTTTCCGGCTTGGTCAGTTACGCTTACAGAAATCTTTTTCTCTGACGGAATGAATCCGTCTTTCTCAAGAATTTCAATGTGAAGATTTTTTACGAGCGCCTCACATTCTCCCTCGATTTTTCGAGAAAAAAGTTCTGGGCTGTTTTCCTGAACTGTGAGCAATTCTGTTTCGCCATTTTCTGCAAGAATTGTCAGAATTGACATTGCCTCGTTGATTTTTTCAGCAGGGCTTTTTGACAGAAAAGCTTCATAGCGTGGGGTGAGCGAAGTTCTAAGGTCATCGGCGAATGATTTTTCGGCCTTGTCCCAGTCTGCAAGCTTGATTCTGTAAACAACGTTGAGACCTTTTTTGTCCTGTGTATAAGGTTTTAAATTTTTAAGGCGATTGTTTGCAGATTCATCGCTTATTTTTACGCGCGGCTTTTTTGGGTTTTCAGCGCGCACTTTTGCCGTAAGCGCAGTTTCGATTAAGTCAACTTTTCCTGCAAAAGCTGCTTCTTCTTTTGAAGAACCTTTTCCGTAACCGTAATAAAATCCTTCTTCTTCTTTTACGGCTTTAGGCTCTGGCTTTGCGAATGACACGAAACCAATCATAAGCAAGCAAGATAAAGTCGTCAGAATTTTAACCTGTTTTCTGACATAAAAATCAAACATAAAATTCTCCTCGATACCAAAGTTTTTGTAGATGCATCTGTGATACTCGAAATTGGATTATATTTGATTTTTCTTGCGGAAAAAAAGTATGTTTTTTAAAAAGAAATCAGAGAATCTCCAATTGAGAAAAAAAATCTCAAAAAATCTCTAAAATCTTTTCTTATTCATTAAAAAAATACTTAACTTTTTACATTTTCAGTGAAAAAAGATTGATTTTTTTAAGGTGATTTTTTGGTCTAAAACTCTGCACTGGCTGGCGGTAGCGAACGCAAGTGCAGAGTTTTGCACGGGTAAGTTGATTTATATCTTTATTTTGCTTTTACCATTTCGGCAAGTTCTGCCATAACTTGGGCAAGCTCTTCGTGTGTGAGTTTAGCTTCTTTTGAAAGCCCTTCAAGCGGTACACCGGAAGCTGCAACCCAATATCTTGCGTCGGAGGCCTGCTTGTCTGGCGTTCGGCAGTGATTTAAAACTGGGGCAAGTCCTGTCTGGCGTGCCAAAATCTCCTCGCTTTCTGCCGAAACCAACTCACTGCACAGTTGAGAAATTTCCTCTCGGCTTTCAAAAGGCACTGCGTAGGTTACAGGAGCCACAAAATTCCTTTCGCCGGCATTTCTCGGAGACGGAAAATAAATAGAGGCATATCGTGAAATTACTTTTGTGTCGTATTCCCGATGGTCGTCAAGGCTCATAAAAGCGACTGAAGCGAGTCGAGCTTTTAAAAATGCCCGGACGTCATTTTTGCTGAGTGCAAAAACATCTTTATGAATCAGACCTTTTTTGTACCAGTCGTTCAAAAAAGAAATTGGCTTTGAAAAAGGTGCGTTGGAATCTTCCGTAAGTCGTTTTGCAATTCTCGTGGCGTTGAATTTTTCGCCATCTTTTACGCACAGAAGTTCCGCCGCTTTGTTGTAGTCTTCAAGTCCGTAGAAAGCTTCCGTAATTGCGCCGAGAAGGTCTGCAAAAAGCTCAGCATCTTTGCCTGCAAAAATAATAGGAAAATCTTTCGTTCTTTTTTCGATTCTGGCGAATGTTTCAAGGTCGTCCCAAGTTGCGATTGCAGATAATCCTGACGATTTGAACGCAGAAAAATCAATGTCGATTTCAAAGTGGCTTGAAAGAATCGGAAGTGCTGTTACGAGTGTTTCCGGGGCAAATTCAGAATCTGAATCTGATTTTTGCGCACCGTCATTTTTAGGCACTTCGTCGTTTTTTTTGTTTGCGTTCGCCGCAAAATGTGCTTTTTGTCGTATTGAGGACGTCATTTCATTGGTTATCGAAGACACAAAACCGATTTTTCCTGATTTTGAATCGGCCTTGTCAAAAGCCTGCCTAAGATTCTCTCCGCCGTCCACGAAGAGAAGTGACGGCTTGTTTACAAAGCTGATTTGCTGTTCAAGGGGCTTTGCCTGATCAAGTTCAAGATACTCAAAAGAAATATTCTCTTTTTTAGAGATTTCTTCGAGCTGAGTTTTTATTGCATCAACTTGTACTTTTGGAAGCCCGTAAAAACTGATTGCAGGAACGGTTTTCCTGACTTTTGTAAGAAATAAAAAAATTGTGGTTGCTGCGATTAAGATAAATGCACCGCAAATAATAGAAAAGATTTTAGTTCGTTTAGTCATAGTGTTGATTATAAGGCTTTCGAGCAATCGATGTAAATAAAGCCTGAAAAATCTCTGATGAATATCAGATGAATAACCGATATTTATGGGTATGCGTATTTTATCCTCTATCGTACTTTTTATTTCAATAAGTTTTTCTGTTTTTGCGGCAAAATCAGACAGGACGATTTACAGTCTTCCAGAAAATTTGACCGGCAAAGTTAATTCAAAAAGTTCAGTTGCAAAGACTTCTAAAAATTCGGACTCCGCAAAAAATTCTGCTAGCGCAATTGACAGTTCAAAACTGAATTCATCAGTTTCTTCAAATTTTATGCTGGCAGGAACGAAAAAAGGACTTTTTAAATACACTGACAGAAAATCATCTTCCGTTCTTTGGGACGAGGGAACTGTTTCTGAAATTTTTGAGTGCACAGAAACTCTGGAAGATGGCTCAAAATCAAAAGTCTGGTATTTTCTCACTTCCGCAGGAATTCTTACGTCCAGAGATTTGAAAAACTTTGAATATAGAAACGAGGGACTTCCGTTCCTTACGATTAAGCAATACGATGGAAAAAATATTAGTTTTGTAAAGCAAATTGCACAGCTCAAAGATCTTGCTGTTCATCCTACGAATCCAAAAATTCTTGTTACGGCTACAAAAGATGCTGTTTACATAACTTATGATGGCGGTGCAAGCTGGAAATCCATAGGTTCTTCTGGCGACCCGACTTCTGGAATCAAGGCGGTTGCCGTTGCCGACATGGCCCGTGCCAATACGGGAAAGGCTGCCGTTACGAATGCCGACGGAACTGTAACGCCTGCTGTTGCGCCAAAAACTGATCTTGTGGTGTTTATGGCTCACTCGATTTTTGGTTTTGCGTATTGCTATCCGAGGGAAAGCAAAATCTCATGGAAGAATGTTGGTTCTGGTTTTGACGTTCAGAAAACCCAGACTTATTCAGACGAAATTTCTGACATTCTTCCTGTCGTAAAAAAAGACGCCAATGGTTTTGACACAACGGAAGTTTATGTTTCGCAGACTTTTATGCCAAAAATCTACAGATTCAACTGGGCTGCAAAAAAAGGCGAGAAGATTTTTACCGGAAAAGAGCCTGTTGACACGATTGACGCACTTTTCTTTGACGGTGCGAATTTAATTTATTCTCAGCCTGGCGAAATCGCTTCGTTCAATATTGCCACAAAAACGAAGGACACAGTGCCGTCTGAAATTGAAAAATGGAAACAATATTTTAGTCTCGTAAAAGAAGACGACGTGCTTTATTCCGCATGGGTTCCGTATTCTGCGAAATCTGGAGAAAAATCCGGAATTTCTTTGGGCGAACTTTGGCTTCTGTATCCTGATTCTTGCAATAACAAATATGCTGAAAAGGCGACTGACAGAAAGGCCGTTTACGTTCAGGCTCACAAACTTATGACGAAAAACGGAATCGACAAGTACAAGAGAATAATCAAGAACAACAATCTTGATGCAATGGTAATCGACATGAAGGACGATTACGGCGGAATCCGTTTTGACCCGAAAGACCCGCTCCTAAAAAAACTTGCGTTCGTAAGTACTTATAAAATAGACATCGACACGTTTGTTCCTGCAATGAAGGAAGCCGGAATTTATCTTGTTGCCAGAATCGTAACTTTTAAGGACAAAAATCTCTGGTCTTATGGAAAGAACGAGTATGCTGTTTGGGACAGTTCTACAAAGCGTCCGTGGCAGGGAATTCAGTATTACGAGGAAGTGAAGGATTCTGCGGGCAAAGTGACCGGTTCACGTGCAGTGCGATATGATGAGCACTGGGTTGACCCTTACTCGCACGAAGTTTGGGAATACAACATGCGAATTGCCCGCGAGCTTGTTGAGCGCGGTTTTGATGAAATTCAGTTTGACTACATTCGCTTTCCGACAGACGGTCGGAACATGGGCAATGCGACTTTCCGCTGGAAGAATCCAGGAATGGACAAAGAAAGTGCCTTGCTTTCGTTCTTGTCTTACGTCCGAAAAAATATCGACGCCCCGATTGGAATCGACATTTACGGCGCGAACGGTTGGTACAGAAGCGGAACGCGCACTGGTCAGGACGTTGAGCAGCTTGCTGAATATGTTGATGTAATCTGCCCGATGTTCTATCCGAGCCATTTTGAGAACAGTTTTTTGAATTACGAGCCAAAAACTGAGCGCCCGTACAGAATTTATTATTACGGAACTTACCGAAATACAGTAATCGGAAGGAACAAGTTGATTATTCGTCCGTGGGTTCAGGCATTCTATCTTGGTTCGTCTCCTTACGACCGTGGATATTACACCGATACCAACGGTTACAAATACGTTAAGCAGGAAGTCTTTGGCGTTCGGGACAGCGTTAACCGCGGTTACATGTACTGGAACGGCGTCTGCGACTACTACGCGATTTTTAAGGATCCGGGGGATGCTCCGTACACTGGCCCTTCTTTGGAAGCCTCGTCAAAATTCAGAAAGCCTGCTCTTTCTGGCGGAAGCCGTGGATTTGACAATGCTTCTTCTGAACATCCAAGAGACGAGACTCCGATTGATTCCGGCTTGAGTGCATCCGAAGGAATTTCCCTCTGGAATTCTGTTCGGGCGCAAAAAACAAAGGAAGGTGCGTCTTTACCAAAACTGAGTGATTTTGAAAAGCTCCTTTCTGGTAACGAGGAACTTTAATTATGGATAATACTGGCTACACTCCCGAAGAACCGATTGCGGCGATTGCGACAGCTCTTGCACCTGCCGCGTTGGGCATAATCCGAGCGTCAGGAAAAGGGTGCATTGAGAAAGTTTCCAAACTTTTTTCTCGACCAAAAGCACTTCTTTCTGCCGCTCCTAACTCAATTGTTTACGGCTGGATTGTGAATCCTGTTGGAAGCGTTCGTGTTGATGAGGTTTTGCTTTCTGTTTTTAAGTCGCCAAAAAGTTTCACTGGCGAAGACATGGTTGAGATAAGCTGCCACGGCGGAGTTTCTGTAGTCACTGCTATTTATAACTTGCTTCTTTTGAACGGATTTAGACCTGCTGAACGCGGTGAGTTCACCTTCCGGGCTTACATTAACGGAAAAACTGACCTTACGCGCGCGGAGGCTATCCGCGAAATTATCGACTCAAAGACCGACGCGTCTCGTTCCCGTGCCGCGGGGCGTCTTGCAGGAAATCTTTACGATTCAATCGATTCCGTAAAAAAACTGATTGTTGACACTCTTGCGAGCATTGAAGTTGACATTGAGTATCCTGAAGATGAGGAAACTATAGCTGATTCGTTTGATTCTTCGGATTTGCGCCTTGCCGAAAAAAAACTTGACGCCCTTGCCTCGTCTTGGAAAAGTGAAAAAATCTATCAGGACGGAGCGCGGGTGGTTCTTTGCGGTCGCACGAATGCCGGAAAATCAAGCCTTTTTAACGCGCTCCTAAAAGAAGACCGCGCGATTGTGAGCGACATTGAAGGCACCACGCGGGATTTTATTGAAAGCTGGGTTGATTTTGATGGAATTCCTGCCCGACTTTTTGACACTGCGGGGCTTCGCGAAACGAGCGACGTAATCGAGCAGCGCGGAGTTGAGCGCACGCGGGATTTGAGCGAGGATGCCGATTTGATTTTGTACCTCGTGGATTCAGTGAGTGGAATTGATGATGATGATAAGGATTTTTTAACTTCCGTCAGCAAAAACTTGCCGAACACGCCTTTAATTCTTGTCCTCACAAAAGCCGATAAGAGCGCACCACCTCAAGTATCTGGTCTTACGGTGCAGAATTTGGTTTCTATATCTTCAAAAACTGGTGAAGGTCTTGCCTCGTTAAGTTCACTTGTAAAAAAATTGCTTTCGAAGGGCGAAAAGTCAGACAGAAATCAGGCCGGATTGGGAAGCGAACGGCAAAAAGTCGCCGTTGAGCAGGCTTTGGAATGTGTGCGTCACGCCCTTTCTCTTTCGGAAGATTACGCCCTTGATGCCGTAGTCCAAGATTTGGAAGACTCTCTCGATTTCCTTGGCGAAGTTACCGGCAGCGTAACTCCGGACGACGTTTTAGGTTCAATATTCGCTCGTTTCTGCGTAGGAAAATAAGGGAACGCTGCAAGTTGACTTTTGGAGTTTAAGTTGATTTTGTGCGTTCCCCGCAAGTTTTGCTAAAGCAAAACTCGCGCGTTGGTTAGCGGGCTTGCAGGTGTCCACAAAAGTCGGCGGCAAGGAGAGCCGCCTTTTGTGGGTATGGCTTTATCGCTCGCGAGTCGCGAGCAATTTTGGGAGTGCGGTTGACTTTGTGCACTTCCCGACAGTTTTGCTAGAGCAAAACTGTCGCTCTGGTGGAGGAATTTGCAGGTGCTTTCGAGTTGCCGCGA
Organism: Treponema zioleckii; assembly: GCF_014737315.1. Taxonomy (GTDB): domain Bacteria; phylum Spirochaetota; class Spirochaetia; order Treponematales; family Treponemataceae; genus Treponema_D; species Treponema_D zioleckii. The sequence continues at coordinate 26,558 of NZ_JPUF01000006.1, forward strand.
GAAGGAGTGCGGCAACTCGAAGGTGTGACTTTATTGCCCGCGCGGCGCGGGCAATTTTGTGTTGTGGGGGCTTGTGTGTTTCCTCGAAAAGCTGGTAATGACAGGCATTTTAGTCTTTGCAAAATAAACAGTCTTGAAGTTGAGCCAATTAAAATAGTAATTTTATGTAGTAAAATCTTATCATTTTTATAAAAATATCAAAATTTTGTGATTATTTTGTGATTTGGATTTTACTTTTCTTAATTTCTGTCGTATAATTCTCACGTTTTTAACAGTTGTAAAATACTGTTAAAAAAATCAAAAAGTTCTATTGAAAAAATCATTTAATAGATTTAACCTTTAAGCTAGCTTATGAAAGATTTTAAATTTATTTCAATTTTATTAATTCCATCGGTTCTCATTTTATTGGGACTTGTTTCTTGTGGTGAAAAAAACCTCAAAAAAAAGAAAGTTGCCAGAAAAAAGCGTTTCTGGTAGCGTTTTGAACATTGCTTTTGATTCTACGATTGATTCGCTTGATCCTCAAAAAGCTGTTAATGCAAGTTCGTTTGAAATGATTGGAAATTGTATTGACGGACTCATGCAAATGGCTGATGACGGTTCTGTTCAGAAGGCGATTTGTAAAGAAGAAATTGTTTCATCGGATGGATTAAAGCATACTTTTAAGTTGCGGGACGACGTTTTTTGGTCAAACGGTGAACTTGTAACTGCGCACGATTTTGTTTATGGCTGGGAGCGTGCGGTTGACCCGGCAACGCAATCTGAGTATGCGTTTATGATGCGCGACATTGCTCAGGTAAAAAATGCGGGGGCAATCATGGCCGGGCAGATGGATAAAAATCAGCTTGGCGTTCGGGCCGTTGATGACTACACTTTTGAAGTTCAGCTTAGAGTCCCTGTTTCATTCTTCAATCAGCTTTTGTATTTCTGTACTTTCTATCCTGCAAATCAAAAATTCATTGAAAAAGTTGGCGAGAATTATGCCACCACCCCAGAAAATTTCCTTTGTAACGGAGCATTTATTTTAACCGAATATGAACCGCAAGGAAAAGGAATTACGTTCATAAAAAATACAGCTTATTATGATGCTGATAAGGTAAGCCTTGCCGGACTGAATTATAAGATTGTTGCAGACGGTGCCGAAGCCCTTCAAAAATTTAAGAATGGCGAAGTTGATTTGGCGGAAGTTGCTGGAAGTCAGATTTCGCAGGTAAAAGATTCTCCTGAATTCAAATCTGTCGCATCTGGATTCCTTTATTATCTTACGTTCAACCTTGATAATCCTTACTTTAAGAGCAAAAATCTCAGATTGGCTTTGTCCCTTGCAATAGACAGAAATGAAGTTGTGGACAATCTTGGCGATGGTTCCCAGGCTGCTTATTCTGCTGTTCCTCGTGGTTATGCGTTTGATTCTAATGGGCAGGATTTTACTCCTGATGGTGTGGAATTTCCGGAAACTTGTGATTATGACCCTGAAAGGGCGCGAGAATATTTTAGAATGGCGCAGAGTGAACTTGGACAGCGTGAATTTTCATTCAGTTTGCTTGTAGCCGAAATTGAGGCTCAGCTTACGACGGCAAAGACCATTAAGGAGCAGATTGAGACGCTTTTGCCTGAAATTCATATTGAACTCAATGTTGTTTCAAAAAAAGAGCGTCGAAAACTTATGGTTGCTCATAAGTTTGAAGTTGGTCTTACGAACTGGGGACCTGACTATGCGGATCCTATGACATATCTTTCTATGTGGGTAACGGGAAATGACAATAATATGGGAAATTATGTAAATCCAAAATACAATGCGATTATTGCCAGTTGTTCTGACGGAGAACTTTGTACAAAACCTGCCGAACGATGGAAGGCTATGAAAGATGGTGAAAAAATGGTTATGGATGATGTTGTTATCTCTCCAGTATACCAAAAATGCAATGCAGATTTGATAAAAACTAATGTAAGGGGAATCGCATTCCATGCGGTTGCAATCAACAGAATTTATAAACACACTTCGAAATAGGAATATTATTTATGGAAGAAAAACTTAATTCTGAAGAAAAGGCTGTTTACTTGAATCAGAAAGGAAAGCCTTACGGACATTTTGCCATCCAGTTCTCTCTTGCGATATTTATTGTTCTTCTCGTATTTTTTGTAATTCAAAATATTCTTATTGTTCGGCTCGTAAAAAAATTCTCGAAGGACGATTATTCGAATTTTAGTGAAAAGATTATAAAAGAGGATGCCGGAAAAATCAGTTACTGGAATGAGGTTCTCGTCAATGACTTGCGAATATATTCCGACAACGATGTTACTAAAGCCGGAGATGCTGATGAGATTATTTCCTGGCTTGAAAGACATAAAAGCATTCAGAATCCTTATTTCAATTACATCATGTTTTGTACGCCTGACGGTGTAGGTCATACTAGTGACGGATCTAGCATCACTGTAATTTCTATGCCTTTTTTCCGCTCGATTATGAATGACCGAAAGGAACGTTACGTTTCTAATATCGACTTTCAGGCGGATGGTTCTGTAAGCTATTTTATTGCGCGTCCTGCTTTTGATTCTTCTGGAAAATTGATTGGCGTTTTTGCGGGTGCTGTAAAACTTGACGAAATTGACAAGATGATTGGTGAGCTTTCTCTTGGCGCGAGCGGTCGGGCGATTCTTATCGGTGACGATGGTGTTCTGATTTCTCACATGCACGGCGAAAAAAATTATATCGACCTTTTTTACAGCGATAAGGCTGGTTACAGCGGACTTATCGACGTTGCAAAAGAGGCTGCGGCTGGAAAAACCGGTGAAGGCTACTACACCGACGCTTCGGGCACACGAACTTTCGCTTCTTATTCTCCTGTAGAAGGCACTCCGTGGTCTGCAATCCTTACAGTTCCTGTGGCACAAATTAATTCAGCGGGTAACTCTTTGAGGACTACGATTTTTACAATCAGCGGATTTATCGGTGTCGTTCTTGTCATCACTTGTATCATGCTTTTGTTCAGGTCAATTAAGCCACTTCGCGAAATCCGCAACAGCATTCGAACGATTGCTACTGGAAACGCGGATCTTACTCAAAAGCTGGTCGTAAAGAGCAACAATGAAATCGGTGCGCTGGGTGACGGATTTAACATGTTTATGGAAAAACTCCGCACGATTATGAGCGGCTTGAAAGATTCTAAAGAAACTTTGAAGCAAGTAAATGTTGGTTTGCAAGAAAGAATCGACGATAACGGCCGGTCAATTTTTGACATTATCAAAGATTTGAATTCTATTGACGCTCAGGTTCAGAATCAGGCTTCAAGTGTTTCTCAAACTGCCTCGGCCGTAGAAGAAATTTCTAAGAACATTGAGTCTCTTGAAAAAATGATTGAAACTCAGGCGAGCGGTGTAACTCAGGCAAGTGCTGCTGTTGAAGAGATGATTGGAAATATCAAGAGCGTTAACGCTTCCGTTGGTTACATGGCCGAGTCGTTCGACAAACTTGCAGACAATGCAAAAGACGGAATTTCCCGCCAGAATGACGTAAACCTTAAAATCAGGCAGATTGAAGAGCAGTCAAAGACTCTGCATGAGGCGAACAAAACTATTTCTACGATTGCAAGCGAAACCAATCTGCTTGCGATGAATGCCGCAATTGAGGCTGCTCATGCCGGCAGTGCAGGCCGAGGATTCTCTGTTGTTGCTGACGAAATTCGAAAACTTTCTATTACGTCTTCCGCACAGTCAAAGAAAATCCGGGACGAGCTTAAAAAGATTCAAGGCTCAATTGATGAAGTTGTAAATGCTTCAAAAGCTTCTAGTGATTCCTTTGCGGAAGTAAACAGCAGCATTGTTGGAACTCAGCAACTTGTTTTGCAGATTAAGTCCGCAATGGAGGAACAGCAGGAAGGTTCACATCAGATAACTGAAGCTCTCCACTTGATGAACGATAATACGTCCGAAGTTCGCTCTGCTTCTCACGAGATGGCTGTTGGAAACAAGGCTATTCTTGCTGAGGTTGACCATCTTCGGGAAACTACTACAGAAATCAAAACTAGTATGAATATGATTTCTGATAGTGCGGAAAAAATCAAAGGTTCAAGTAATGCTTTGAACGAGATTTCTGGTTCCGTGCACGAAACTGTAGATGGCATAGGAAATCAAATCGACCTCTTCACCGTTTAGTAGCGGAAACTCTATAATCGGACGCGCCGCGCGGACAATGAAATCGATTTCTCAATCCGTGGCAGGAACGATTGCCGCGGATTGGGAGCACTTTAAAGCACGATGAAGCGACAGGTTTCCCAAAACTGTCGGGCGACGGCAAGGTTGACTCAAATTTTTCAAGTTTCTTTTGCCGTCGCCCTTACTTGTTACCCACTGGGCTTTTAATGTAAAATGACTTTTAGGGAGTTTGTTCTACAATATTTAAGTCCGTGTGGAGTCCGATAATGAAAAAGAAATTGTTTTTGCTCGCAATCCCTTCGTTGATTGCGGCTTTGTTCACTTCGTGCAATGATAAAAATTCTTCAGGTTCAAAAAATACCCTTACCGAAATTGAAATTTGGTACAGCCCGTATACTAGCGACGTTGCTCCTTTGCCAGATGACAGTCCGATTTATAAGGCTGTCGAAACTCAGCTTGGAATCAAATTGAAAACAGTGCCTCTTCCTGTCAAGAAGGATGAGCAGAATGAGAAAATCATAAAAGCTGCAAAGGCAAATTCTCTTCCAGATTTTTTTATGACTAACCGTGATATTCTTGTTCAGCTTGTAAAAGCGAATCAGGTTGCGCGCGTTGAAAAAATGTATAATGTTATGCCTGAACGTACTGCAAAAATGTACGATACTGCGGCACAGAATGCTTCTAAATTTGACGGTTTGGCTTATGGACTTTCTCAGAGCGGTGCGATTGACCGCAACGAGGGCATTTTGATTCGCAAAGACTGGCTCGACAATCTTGCGCTTCCAATTCCTGTTACGACAGAAGATTTTTTTGACGTTATGATGAAATTTACGTTCAACGACCCGGATAAAAACGGAAAGAACGATACTTACGGATTCGGAGCTTACCTTGAAATCAACAATCGTGAGGAAGGGCTTGGAACTCGTTTTGCTCCGTTCTTTGGTGCGTTTGGCGTTGCGGGAACTTTTAATGCCTCAAAAAATGACCCAGGATTGAACATTCGAAAACCGGCATATTTTAATGCCTTGCAGTACATTCAGTCGATTGTTGCCGCAAAAATCATCGATCCGAACTGGCTCGGATACTCAAAAGACGATTTTAGAAATGCTTGGAAGGAGGGCCGTTTTGGAATTATGCGTGAGCAGAATGCGGCTTACGCGCTGGAGGCGAACTATAAAAAATTCGACGAAAACTTCCCGGACGGCGAGTGGATTTTGATTGATCCTCCTGTTGGCCCGAATGCAGAAAGCTCGGTAGGTTGCTATACATCTAGTTACAGAACTTATGCTGTTTCACGACGTGCCGGCGAACTTGGAAAACTTCCTGCTATCGCAAGACTTTTGGAATGGATGACAACTGATGGTTACAATATGGTTGCCTATGGACGTGAGGGAGTTAACTTTTTGCTTGATGCCGAAGGTAATGTAACTACAGACGGGCTTGAAGATCCAGAACAGGCGTACACAAAAACAGCGGCCGCACCATACTTGCAGCTTCGCAATATAGTTTTCTATGGCGGTGACGAGGAACTTTCGGCTCGCTATCCTTCGTGGACGACAATTAATGGACGCAAAATGAGCGCACTCACGGTTCTTCGCGAAATGCAGAAAAAGCCTTGGACACAGTCTGTTGGAATTCCGTCACCGGATGCAGAGTTAAAGAAATTCATGCGTCAGGGCGTTCAGGATTTTGTTACAGGAAAGCGCTCCCTTACGTGGGAGTCGTGGACAGACTGGCTTGAGGAATTTGACCGCCGTGGCGGTGAAGAATGGGAACGTCAGTCAATTGAGCAGGCTATGGCGAACAATCAGCTCATAGATACGTTCTAAGAGAATCTCTAAAAACTGAACTTTTTAGAGGTAACTTTGAAAATTAAAATCTGTGCTAAATGCATTTGAAAACTGTCATTCTGAATGAAAACAATCATGCAGTCGTGGCGCAGCGCTCAGAATGACATTTTATGAAAAAAATAGCCTTCCATTCGAATCGTTTGGAAGGCTATTTTTTTGTCTGAACTAAAATTTTAAAATGAATTCTGCTTTACTTTTTTTATAAGTTCCATTATTTCTTCGGCAGTTGAAACAACCGGGCGGTTAATCTGCACCGACTTCCAGAATTGTTTCATATTTTCTGGCATTTCCGGAGTTTCGCCTACGTTGTGTTTTATGTATTCGCTGGAGAGGGAAGGATGGTCTCTCATAATCAGGACGACAGACGCATCATCTTCCTGCAATCGCTCTTTTTGTGCCAGGGTTGCGGCATACGCTCTGCTGGTAAGCTTGTCCGCGTATACGTTGTATTTCATAAAAAGCTCCTGACAAGCCTGTTTTTCAAGCTCTTCTGTTACGGTTGCCGGAAAAATAAAATGCTTTAAAAGGAGCGAATTTGAGTTGAACATACTTTCGAGTCGCTCGATATTTGACGGGTTTGCCGGGTCAGCTTTTTCGCGGTTTTTAAGTTCCACGAGACTGTCCATAATCATACAGTTTCCCTTCAAGTCCGTAGTGATTTCGTTCGTTGCCGGACAGATGAATCCGTTTACTGGAAGCGCGACCCGCCAGCTGTAAAGTCCTGCCACGAGATTACTGAAATTTCCCGTCGCCATAGAATAATAAATATCGCCGTTCACCTGGTTTTTGAGCCTGCTGAATGCGAACGGATAAAAAAACATTTGTGGCATGAGCCGACCGATGTTCGCGGTATTTGCCGTCGTAAGTCCGTATTTTTCAACAAATTCGTGGTTAAAAAAGATTTTTCGGATAAGTTTGTGACAGTCTTTTTCGTTTCCGTCAACTTCGACCGGAAGAATATTTCCGCCGTTCCAAATATAATCGCTTTCTTTTAAGCCTCGCACGCGCCCTTTCGGATAAATCAGAACGGATTTTACGTGCTTTTTGCCCTGAATCATTTTTGCGACGCTTGCGCCGAGTTCGCCCATCGTCACGTCAAGAAAAATTGCATCTTTTCCCTGCATTGTAAGGATAACTTCAAGGGAATTTATAAGAAAAGAAATTCCGAAATCCTTGTGACTTCCGGTTGGTGTATGAAAAAGTTCCAGCGTAAAAAGATTGTCCGAAAGTTTGTTCAGACGCGGCGTGAACGGGAATGCCCGTGTTGCGATTGTTTCACAGATGATTGGCGAGAATTCCTCTTTTATGAAGGCGGAAGTTAACGCACCTGCAATCGATGGAAAAGGCGTGTTTTCGTTTGTGTACAAAATCCAGCGACGCAAATCTGCGGCTTCTGACGGTTCGTAAAGTCCTCCGTCATCGGGCATACATTTTGTTATTGCCGTTGCAAAATTTGCGGTGTGTTCAATGTTTCGTGTCGAATTTACTTTCATAAACTTTCGTTTCACCTTGACTTTCTACAGTCCGTCTTAGTATACCCCATTTATAAGCTTGCAGGTATAAAAATCTTTTTAGCGTCCGTGCTTATTATTTTAGCTTAAATTTTGCGTAAACTTGAACAGTGTTTACAAATTGATACAAATCGTTTGCGTATTTGTAAAATGCCCGCTTTGCGTAAAATTCGTCGCTTATTCCAAGATTCAAGTGATTAGACAAAGGAATTTCTGCCGCAATGTTTGTGATTCCGATTAAATCCCAACCTGGGCTGGTTCCGTGGCTTCCGTCCGCAAGATATTGAAGCTGGTTGTAAAAGTCATACATCGCATATCCTCGGAATCCTGCGCTGAACAAAAATCCGCTTTCTGTCAGATAGCGCATTTTTAATACTGTCTGGAATCCGGTTGTGTAGTTGTACGGAGCCGTAACGCCACTCTTGCCGTTCACGTATTTTTCATCAAAATCTCGTCTGTAAAAATAATAGTCGGTCGTTCCGAGAACGATTCCTGCAAGATGTGCCTGCCATTCAATCTTTGAATTCTCATACTTTATTCTCTGTTTGATTGCAAAACCTGGGGCGAGGGAACTGAGAAGATAGTAAGAGTGCCAGTCGAAGTCGTAGTCGAGAACAAGACCGACAGTTGTGTCCTTGTTTTCGCCAAAATCCGGGGCGCGCGAGAAGATCATTCCGTTGCTTACGATTCTGATGTTGTAAAAGATTTTTTTGTCGACTTCTGCATAACTGCAGTCAGCGCCTTCTCCAGAGCCTTTTCCGATTCCTCCGCCGAACGCAAGCTCAAACTGGCTGTAAGCGTCGTTTGAGTCGTGACCGTAAGGATCGTTGTAGACTACGTAAAGTTCTGGACTGATGAATACCGGGTAAGCTTCGTTTTTTGGCCAGTAGCCGTCATAATCGATGATTTGAGTGTGTCCGACCGCGTTTCCGATTGATGTTTTGATTGAAAACTCGTGGATGTTTCGTTTGCTTCCGTTTGGTTTTTGGCGCGTAAAAAGCTGCGTCCAAACTCTTGTAGGGTTTACCGCGAATCCTAAAAGGTCGTGGATTTCGTCGGCGTTGAGCGAAAGTCTGTAAAGCATTTCGCCAACAGGGAATGCTCCGACTGTGGTGTAAACCATGTCGTTGATTGAAGGTGCATTCGTTTCGCAAAGGTATTCCCATGAGGCTGAACCCAAAACTGTGAGTCCAAAGGATTCAATTTTATTTAAATTTGAGCCGCGAGCGGCCATGTAGTACATGCTTCCCTGATATGGGTGCAGAACGAAGTTTGTCCAGTACCAGTCATGATCCCATGCGAGTTTGCGCTCCCAGAAGTGATCCCATTCTTCCCAACCGACTTTTGCCCAACTTGAGCCAGAAACGTAGCGGTTGTACGAGCAAAGCCCGATATCCCAGAAGGCGACAAATCCCAATGCCGTAAGGTAGTGCTTTTTGCCGTCGTTTTCGTGCAGCCATCCGGTAGAAGAATCTTTGGCTTCTTCCGTGATTTTTTTTGTGTCAAATGTGATTTCCTCAGAATCTGAGGAATTAGAAGATTCTGCCGAGTTCTCTTGAAGTTGTGATTGTGTTTCTTCCGTCGCGCTTTCTTGGGCGATTGTTATCTGCGAAAAAAAAATGCTAAAAATTGAAAGCAAAACAAAAAATTTCTTCATAAATCAATTGTCCTCAATAATATTTCTTTGTTATTTGTTGCAATGCGTTATTTTATTGATTTTTTTATATGCTTGCAATTGCAAAAAATATGCACCTCCCGTGTTATGAACTTGCTTTTGTAGCGACTTAGCGGAGGTAAAAAAAAGCTTTTTTATGATATTTCTAAATAAATTACTAGAATTTTATAGTAATTTAAGATAAAATAGTCACCGTGTTTAAAAACTATTTTTACGGTTCTTTTTTGTATAATATTCTCGTTTTTTACGGGTTGTAAAAAAAATATAATTGTTCTCTCTCTTGCAGAAACCCATAACGAATTGCATCCAACTGCACTTGCGGATGCAAAATTTGCCGAACTTGTAGAACAAAAAACTGATGGTCGAATAAAAATCGAAATTTATTCCAACGGTTCGTTGTATCGAAGCGAAATTGGTTGTTTGTGGGCGTTAAAAAAAGGCGATATTGCATTTACGCGAGTCAGCGGGCTTCATTTTTGTGCAAGTGTTCCTCAGTCAAAAATCCTAATGTTCCCGAATGTTTTTAAAAATTCTGACCATTTAAAAAGGGTTCTTAATAGCGAAATTGGTGAGAATATTTTGAAAAGCATTGAAACTGCCGATTTGGGAATGATTGGACTTTGTTTTTACGATGTTGGCGCGCGCTCATTTTTCTTTAAAAACGAAGTTTCTTCAATTGATGATATTGTCGGAAAGAAAATTCGGGTGCCGTTTTGCGACATTGTGTTTGATATGACAAAAATGCTTGGAGCGGAGCCTGTAAAAATCTTTGACCCGCGTCAGACTTACGATGCCTTTATTGAAGGCAAAATCGTTGGTACCGAAAACTTCATATCTATTTTTGGCGCGCAAAAATGGTGCGGACTTACGCCTTATTGGGTAAGGGACCATCATCAGCATATTCCAGATATTCTTTTGGCTTCACAGCAGAATTTGAATCAGCTTTCGGAATCAGACTTGAAAATCATAAAAGAATGTGCAAAAGAAGCTCAGGAATTCGAAATGAAAAAATGGCAGAACTACGAATTTGTCGTTGAGAAGATTCTTATGGATTCTGGTTGCAAACTTATAGAGTTTAAAGAGTCGGATATCCTGAAAATCAAAAAAATTAAAGAAGAAATTTATGAAAAATATGCTGTTGGGTATGAAGATGTGCTGAAAAAAATCCAGCAAATGGAAACTGAGAATTAAGGGTGCTTTGTAAAACTGTTCGGAAATTTTAGTTTCCGAACAGGTCTAATAATTACTCGGTGAATCCAGGAAGACCTTCGATGGCGTAGGCACGAACCGGAGATGAGTCCAGGTCCATGATTGGAAGTGGCGAGTATGACATGAAGAATACCCGGCTCTTCAATTCGTCGAGATGCTGGAGAACTTCGAGAAATACTACGTTTTCTGCCATAAGAATGTCGTGGAACGGTTTTACGTCCTCGTTTCTGTTTTCAATTGAAACTCCGTCCCCGAATCCAACGCATTTGGCTTTGTGTTCTTTGAACCAAGTTGCTGTTTCGCCGTTTACTAGAAGTCGCTGGTCTTCGTCAGTGTTAGTTTTTGGCGTGAACGGAGTCAATGGATGGTCGCTGTCCAAAAGAACTATGTCGCCGTCTTTCATAAGAGGCTTTACCCATTCGTCAAGAAGTTTTGAATCAATGTATGTTCTTCCTTTTTGCCCCGTGATTTTAATGTAAATTGCCCGCCCCATAAAAGTCGTTAGAGGAAGCTCGCCCACGCTCGGCCACTTGTTGTCGTGGTGATAAGGGCATTCGCAGTGTGTTCCCAAGTGACTCATCAAATCCATGTTCGTGTGATAATCAGGAATCGCTCCGCCGGTGTTGAATCGATACAATTTGCATCGTCTTGTTTCTGTTGCCGGATTTAACATTTTTGAAAGGTCAACGACCCTGTAACCGTTTAATTCGTAAGAATTTCCCATGTTTTCCTCCTGAAAGGCTTTTAATCTATTCTTGGTTTTGAAACTTCGCTTCCAATGCGTGCACTTGGGCTACCGCAAATTCCGTGTAAGGCACTTCAATGCCTAATTGTCTGGCTTTGGAAAGCACGAATCCTGCGATTGCGTCAACTTCGGTTTTGCAACCGTTTTTGGTGTCTGAATAAATAGAAGTAAATCCGCCTTTAGATTTTTTTGAGACGTTCATCACTTCTTCGCGAATCAGCGCGTATTCAAAATTGCAGCCGTCGGCATTCGCGACCGTTACTGCCTCGTAAATGAGTTTTTCGGTGATTTCGGTTGCGCTTTTATTTTTTGCGATAAAGTCGAGCGGCACCTGAAGAATTGCAGTTACCGTGCTTGCAGATGCATTCGTAAAGATTTTTCGCCAGATTGTTTCCCGGATGTTGTCTGATGTTTTGGTCTCGATTCCGCAGAGTATAAAATTCAGCGTCATCACCATAAGGAAAAGCTCTCCTTTTTCGGAGGCCGTTTCGTTTTGCTCTCTTTCCTCCAGATTTTTTTGCATGGCCTCTTCTGGATAGGCGTAGCCCACGTAAGTGATTCCTTCGCCCGTATGCTTGATTTTTCCGTCCGAAAGTTTTGTTGCTCCGTGCTGGGTCGTTCCCAAAAGGATTCTTGCCCTGTCAACGTATTTTTCTATGATTTTTTCGTGGCCCGCGCCATTTTGCAGGCATAAGACAAATGTTTTGCTCCCGATTTTGTCGGAAACGCTTTTGAGTATGTCGTCAATTGCAAAAGATTTTGCAAAGAGAATCAACAAATCAAACTGACCGAACCGTTCTGAATAAGTCGCCGTCATGGTGTTAAAATGCTTGGTTTCACCGTTTTTGCAAGTTTCTTCAATATAAATACCGTTCAGTTTTAGTTCGGCAGATTTTACTTCGTTTCTGCCAAAAATCACGACATCATTTTTTTGAGATAGATAAGTTCCAAAAAGGCAGCCCATAGAGCCATCGCCCAAAATTCCAATTCGCATTTTTTAATCCTAATGGACAAACTTTTTCTAGTCAAATTTTATGGCGAAGTCACTTTGGGCTATTTTTTGGTATTTTTACAAAAAAATTGACAAATAAAAAATTCACTCTAATAATTGTTATTGAATTATGCAAAAGTTTTTTGCATGTTTTATTTTTTGGAGGCAATATGAAAAAAATTTTGTGTGCGTCTGCAGCTTTGCTTGCAGCAGCAGCTCTTCTTACAGGCTGTAAAGAAAAAGGCGGAAATGCCGCAGCCAAATCTAATGAAAAATCAGTAACACTTAAACTTTCTGAAGTTCATACAGAAGGTTATCCAACCACACTCGCAGACCAAGAGTTTGCACGTCTTGTTGAAGAAAAAACAAACGGACGAATTAAAATAGAAGTATATGCCGGCGGAACTCTTTATGGTGACGAGTCGTCTGCAATTGAGGCTCTTGGAATGGGCGACCTTGCATTCACTCGTGTTTCTGCTTCTCCTGTTGCAGCTTACGTTCCAAAAATCAACGCTCTCTGTCTTCCTTATTTGTATCGCGACTCAGACCACATGTGGAATGTTCTTAACAGCAACATCGGACAGAGTTTGCTCGCAGATATTGAAGCTTCTGGTTCTGGTCTTATCGGTCTTTGCTACTACGACGGCGGTGCCCGCTCATTCTATCTTACAAAAGAAGTTCACAGCGTAGATGATATGGCTGGTCTTAAAATCCGTATGCAGAACAATCCTATGATGGTTCGCATGTGCGAACTTCTCGGTGCACAGGGCGTTACAGGCATTGGTCCTGGAGACGTTATGAGTGCAATCACACAGGGAACTGTTGACGGTGCAGAAAACAACTGGCCAACATACCAGAACATGGGTGACTATCAGGCTGCTAAATACTACATTCTCGATCAGCATACACGCGTTCCAGAAATCCTTATCGGTTCTAAAGTTGGCTTGGACAAACTTGACCCGGCTGACCTTGCAATCATCAAAGAGTGCGCAAAACAGACTCAGGAATTTGAGATTGCAAAATGGAAGGAAAAGGAAGAATCTTCTGAGAAAATCGTTCGCGACAACGGAAACGTTATTATTGAACTTGATCCAGCTGTAAAAGAAGAATTCCAGACTCGTATGGCTCCTCTCTATGATGAGTTCGGTGCTGAATACAAAGATGTTATTGAAGCTATTAAAGCTACAAACTAATTAAATTCCGTCTTGAAAACCATGGGTGATTTTTCATCCGTGGTTTTTTTATGTAAAAAAAGTTTTTTTAATGATTTTGAAAGAACTCTCCTGTAAAAAAATATTTAAAAATGTTTGTTAATCCTAAAAAAAAGGAGTAGGTATGTCATCACCAGAAAAAGCGATATTGCTTCAAAATATAATTTTGAGCGTAGTAGCGGTTTTTTACCTCTTCATGTTAATTCTGTGTTTCACTTCAAAAAAAACGGCTATAGCCATAGATAAAGCTATTCATAAAGTTATGCTGGTTATTGCCGAAATCGCTCTTGGCTCAATGATTGTGATTGTTTTTGTTAACGTTGTGCTCCGTTACTGCTTTCACTCAGGAATTGGCTGGGTAGAGGAAGTTCCGCGTCTTTTGGTAACTCTCTTTGCGTTCTGTGCGTGCGCGATGGGCGTTCGAGACCATCTTCACATTTCGGTTACGGTTTTGTACAGCCGCTTCCCAAAACTGGGGAAAAAAGCCCTTGACTGGCTTTACGACATTGCGGTCTTTGGATGCGGACTTTTTATGCTTTATTTCGGAACGAAATTCACTTGTTCGCAGGCGTTCCTTACGGGCCGACTCCCAATGACGGGCTGGAACACTTGCGTTCAGTATTTCCCTGTTGGCGTGGGCGGATTCATTATTGTAATGGATTCAATTTTGTTCTTAACCAAAACGTTGACTTCGGACGACCTTTTGTACAGTGAGAAAGAAGTTGATTATGCAGAGATGATGCGGCAAAACGAAACAGAAAAAAATGCCGCAACAAACTAGGAGGTTAAGATATGGATTCAGCAACACTTGCTACAATTGTGCTTCTGGGTGGATTTGCCGTTTTAATCTTCCTGAGAATACCGGTTACTTTTTCGCTTTTGATTTCTACAATCGCCGCGGCGTTGATTCGCGACGTTAAGCTTACCGCGCTCGTGTCGCAGACGATTGCCGGCGTAAACAATTTTACGCTGCTTGCAATTCCGTTTTTTATCCTTATGGGTGAAATTATGGGTGCGGGCGGAATTTCCGATAAAATCATTGACCTTGCGAATCTGATTGTTGGTAGATTCCGGGGCGGTCTTGCTTACGTTAACTGTCTTTCGTCAATGTTCTTTGGCGGAATTTCAGGTTCTGCGGTTGCAGATGTTTCTTCGCTCGGTACGGTTGTTGTTCCGATGATGAAAAAACAGGGCTATCCGGCAGAATTTTCGGTCGGCCTTACGGTAACAACGGCTTGTCAGGGTGTTTTGATTCCTCCGAGCCACAACATGGTAATTTATACGCTTGCGGCTGGCGGCCTTGCCGTTGGTGCGTTCAGGGGACATGATGCCACGGTTGCGGCTATGTTCATGGCGGGCGTTGTTCCTGGAATTCTTTTGGGACTTGCATTAATCATTTACAGCGCGGTTATGGCTGGCCCGTTGCACTTTCCTCGTGGAATCGTGATTGGCGAGCATGACAAAGTGCGCTGGATAAAATTCGTAAAATCTGACAAAAAATTCGGCTGGACTTCAAATTCTGCGCCTTCAAACGGAAGTTCGCTCACCGGAATGGGGTCTGGAAGTTGGGGAATCCTTCATTTGCCTTTCTGCTCGCTGGAACTTGGCCAGTGCGTAAAGGTTATTGTTCATGCGATTCTTCCGATGTTCACTTTTATAATCATTTTGGGTGGCGTTACGGCTGGTATTTTTACGGCTACTGAATCTGCTGCGATTGCGTGCGTTTACACTTTCATCATAACTTATTTTGTGTTCCGCTCGGCAAAACTCCGTGACATTGGAAAGGTTTTGAAGAATTGTCTTAAGACTCTTTGTGTCGTTATGACGTTGCTTGCCTGTGCGAAGGCGTTCGCGTTTATGATGACGGACCTTAGGATTCCTTCGAAGATAACGACGGCCCTTATTTCGGTTTCTCACAACAAAATCGTTCTTCTTTTGATTATCAATCTGCTTCTTCTTGTTTTGGGTTGTTTTATGGACATGGCTCCGCTCATTATGATTATGACTCCGATTCTTGTGCCTGTAGTTACGAGCGATGTGATTGGAATGAGTCCTGTTCAGTTTGGCGTTATGCTGATTTTTAACCTTGCGGTTGGACTTTGTACTCCTCCGGTCGGTACGGCGTTGTTCTTGGGCTGCGCGATTGGAAAGACTTCTCTTGAGAGAACTTCCGTAAAAATGCTCGGAATGTTTACCGTAATGGTAATCGCGTTGCTATTGATTACGTTCGTTCCGGCGTTCTCGATGTGGCTTCCGCAACTCACTGGAACTTTGTCGTAAAACTCCCGAAAGTTCTTTGAGCGCAACTTAAATACATTATGAACTTTTGATAATGAGTTCTGTTTGTCCCCGGACTTGTTCCGGGGTTTTTCTTTTTTGACGGAATGTGTAAAATCTCGATATAAAGGTTGAGAGAGAAGGGTGAGGTGACTTATGACATACGAAGAAGTTTTGCAGAAATCAAAAGAGTTTATTGGGGCTAAGTGCAAGTCTTGCACTGTTTGTAACGGTCTTGCTTGCAAGAACATGATTCCTGGTCCTGGCTCGAAGGGCAGCGGAACTGTGGCAAACAGAAATTTTGAGGCCTGGCAGAAGATTTTTGTGAATATGGATACGATTTATGGACATGGCGAGATTGACACTTCTCTGAATCTCTTTGGGCATGTTTTTAAGTTGCCTGTTTTTGCAGGACCTGTTGGCAGCGTGAATTTTCATTACGGCGACAAGTACGACGATACCGTTTACAACGACATTTTGGTTCATGCGTGTGCGGAGAACGGAATTGCGGCTTTTACGGGCGACGGCGTGAACATTAAAGTTATGGAAGCGGCTGGCAAAATTATTAAAGATGTTGGCGGAATCGGCGTTCCGACTGTAAAACCGTGGAACTTTGAGACTATCGTTCAGAAAATGAATCTCGTAAAGGATGCGCATCCGTTTGCAATGGCGATGGACATTGACGGTGCTGGGCTTCCGTTCCTAAAAAACATGCAGCCACCTGCTGGAAGCAAATCTGTGGAAGAACTTCGCGAAATCATAAAATATGCCGAAACTCCGTTCATTGTAAAAGGAATTATGACAGTGCGCGGTGCAAAAAAAGCTGTTGAGGCTGGCGCAAGCGCAATCGTTGTTTCAAATCACGGCGGACGCGTTCTTGACGGTTGCCCGGCGACTGCAACGGTTCTTCCTGAGATTGCTGACGCTGTTGGCGACAAAGTAAAAATCATTGTTGACGGCGGAATTAGAACTGGAGTTGATGTGTTTAAGGCACTTGCACTGGGTGCTGACGCGGTGATTATTGCCCGCCCGTTCGTGAACATGGTTTATGGCGCGGAAGCCGAGGGCGTAAAAATCTTTATTGATAAATTGCAGTCAGAACTTTCCGACGCAATGGCAATGACCGGTGCGAAGTGCCTAAAAGAAATTACGCGCGACATGGTAAGGTTCAACGTGTAATCCTTAATTTTCCCCCGGAAAATCCGCCAAAAAGTGTCCTTTCCGGGAGAAGTTAATGATTACGGCAACCGCCCAAAATTCAAGAAACTATCAAAGATTTAACGAGGCTCTTATGCGACTGATCACAAAGAAACAAGTATCTGTAATTCTGGGTATTTTGATTTTTATAACCATTTTGTTTTCAAATAGAATCGTAATTGGCAATGAGTTGTATGTAAA
Organism: Treponema zioleckii; assembly: GCF_014737315.1. Classification (GTDB taxonomy): domain Bacteria; phylum Spirochaetota; class Spirochaetia; order Treponematales; family Treponemataceae; genus Treponema_D; species Treponema_D zioleckii. Next base: position 43,580 of record NZ_JPUF01000006.1, read on the forward strand.
AATCATCCCCGAAACTATATATTTTGCGTTACAACATAGGGATCTGAACAAGGAGCTGTTAAAGGAATATAAAAAAATCAAAGAAAAATACCATTATGCAAATCTTGTTTTTGCAGAAAACGGCTATATTTTATATGCAGATTTAGTTGGATATCTCAGAGTGCTAAAATATCAGAATGGTACAGTTACTGACGAAGAATATGTTCCAAAACTAACTTGTACTATTGACGGCAATTATATTGAATTCACCATTGATGATGACCTGATACGGTATGCTGATTCTTATCAGGTAGATATGTATGTTGATAATGAATACGGAGAATCTTTTCATTTGCCAGTCGGTTTTTGCCTGGGCGATTCGTGCAAAGTCATAAAAAAGACAAGTAAACAGTATGATGATTTGTCGAAGGCTGAATTCAGGGTGTCGAGAGTTTGCCGCAATGGTAAATTCTGGACAAAGGATTTTAGACTGGCTCCATTTATCTGGTGAGGGAATCGTAAAATCATGTTTTGTGGGACCTGGAAAAAACAGCAGAAATTTAGGGGCTGTCAGTTACATCAATTTCATTTCTTTGAACAAAATAATCGGAGAAATTCTGGCAAGAATCTGATGAGTGAAATCGACATTTAGGTATTTTCTTTAGGATACAAAAAAATAGATTCCGCAAAATGCGGCTCTGCTTGCCGCCGCGTTTTGCGAACACTTACAAATTAATCCACCAAAGCGACAGTTTTGCAAAGCAAAACTGTCGGGAAGCGCACAAGTTAAGTTAAAACCGAAAATCAAACTTTCTGCGTTTCTGAAAGTTGCTCGCACCGCGCGAGAGAACTCAAAATTCCAAAGTTGCTCGCGCGAGTCGAGCAACAGAACTTTCTTCACAAAAGGCGGCCTTCCTTTCCGCCGCGTTTTGTGAGCACCTGCAAGTTCCCCCACCAAAGCGACAGTTTTGCAAAGCAAAACTGTCGGGAAGCGCACAAGTTAACTTAAAATCCTAAAGTCAACTCTCCGCGCTTCCTTATTTCCACGGAAAAATAAAACTTGTGAGCGTTCTTGGTCCAAGCGTTTCGGAATCTTCTTTTAGTAGCTCGTCCCACGGAACTTCGGCACGCTTGTCGCGGTTGTTTATAAAATCAGGATCTTCGGCATTCATTTTTTCAATCCAGTCATATTTGTAAAGCCTTAAGCGCAAAGCGTTCATGCACGAAAGCGAAAGTCCGCTCAGTCCTGGGATTATTGAAAAAGTAACGATGCTTACGATGAATAAAATAATATTCAAAACGAAAACTTTTACAGAAAATCCTGCGTTGTCAAAAAATACGATGAATGATTTTTTGAGACACTTTGAAAATCCGTTGTCGCTCTGCAAAAAATAAAGCGGCACGAACCACTGCAAGGCGATTGCTGAGATTAGCACGAACCATCCCAATGCGGAGGCGAGCAAAAGCCCTACATAATTTCCGTTCGAAAAAAACATCCTGATATAGTATAGTGCACCGTTAAAAATCAGGATGAGTGTGACGGCAATCATAATTCCGAATGAAAGACCGATTTTCCAGACGTATTTGAATGAAGAAAAAAACGTGCTGAATGAAGGTGCGTCAAAATTCGCGATTTTTGCCGAATTGGCTCCGTTCATAAAACTTAAAATCCCAAGGGCGCCTGCGCCTAAAATAAGCACTGCGTATGGCAAGTAGGCATTTATTTCGATTGAGATTTTTAAGCCAAAAAAAATAATCGTTCCAAGAAGTATTGGAAGTACATTTTGCAAAAGAAGTGAGGTGGCGTTGTCCCACCCGTCACAAAAATTTTTTTTCAAAAAGAATCTGAACATGTACACAATTTACTATATTTATGCTTTTAGGAATAGGGTTTTAAAAGTTGTGGATGTTGATTTTTACTGCTTAAAAATAACTTAAAATTATCGTAAAGAAAATTGAATTTGTTAAAACGTTGAATTAGGATTAAATTGAGTTAATTTTTATTAGGGGTGTATCTATGGGTAATGACAGTAAAAAAATTAAGAGGTCAAGTCTTGTTCTTATGCTGATTTTGAGTATTGGGGCGGTGATTGTTATTCTTAATGTTTTTCAGACGACTTTTATCATCAACAAAACAATTTCCGAAGTTCATGAGTCCAACGAATCTGATTATAAAATCATGGCTGAAGGTTATGCGTTGGCGATTCAAAATACTATGGAAGCCTATTACAACAGTCTTGATACTTACGTGAACAATGATATTACCCATGCCGGTGATTTTGACGCTCTTGTTGAGTGGTGCCGAGAGCATAAAGAAGACAGGAACAAGGATTTTGACTATATTCTGCTTGCAGGCCCTGACGGCAAGGCTTTTACGGATATTGGAACAAGTACTGACATTACAGGGCGCAGTTACCATGATGCGATTATAAAAAAAGGTCTGTCCCGCTTTATAGATGATCCTGTTGTATCTAAGACTACTGGCGAGCCTGTCGTTCATGTTACGAGAGCATTACGAACGAGTGACGGGCGAACTTTTGGGCTTGTAACTGGAATTCTTAACGTAAGGCTTGTAACTGCCGTGCTAAATTCTATAAAAATCGGTAAAAGCGGCTATGCATGGCTTCTTGCAAGCGACGGTCTTGTTTTTGCACATCCCGTCACTGACTATGTTATGCAGAAAAACTTTGTGACGAATCCTTCGGCAGGGCATGAGGACATGGGGCCTGTGGCGGCTAAAATTGCGGCCGGGGAGAGCGGGGCTGCATGGGTCAACGGTCTTTACACCTTAAAGGATTTGATTGTTTACCACGGAATCAGCGGAACTTCGTGGGGGCTTGCACTCTCGATTCCTGGCGAGCAGGTTGAATCCCTTGTTTCTACGCTAAAATTCTATCTGATTCTTTTTTCTTTCCTTGTGATGATTCCGACTTTGTTAATCAGCAGCATTCTTTTGCTTCGCTCGCTAAAGCCGCTAAAACTTGTCGTGTCGGCAATTAGCGGAATTGCGAGTGGGGACGCGGACCTTACCAAGCGAATTGAATTAAAATCAGACAATGAGATTGGTTTTGTGGTAAAAGGATTCAATGAGTTTGTTGAAAAACTTCATTTGATTATAAGCGACGTAAAATCATCAAAAGAAGAGCTTGGAATCGTGGGTGAGGATTTGGCTGCCAGCACGGATGACACTGCCTCTGCTATCACTCAGATTATTGCGAATATTGACAGCATGAAGAATCACATTTTGGGGCAGAGTTCTTCCGTTGAGGAAACTGCCGGTGCCGTTAATCAGATTGCTTCGAACATCGAGAGCCTTGAGCGCATGATTGACCATCAGGCGGCGGGTGTTACTCAGGCAAGTGCTGCCGTTGAGGAGATGATTGGAAATATTTCGAGCGTCAATCAGTCCGTAGAAAAAATGGCAAGTTCGTTTGAGACTTTGCGTTCTAACACGCAGAACGGAATTATTCAGCAGCAGGCGGTTAACGAACGAATCCAGCAGATTGAGGCTCAGTCTGTAATGCTGCAGGACGCGAACACGGCGATTCAGGCTATTGCCGAGCAGACGAACCTTCTCGCGATGAATGCGGCGATTGAGGCTGCTCATGCGGGCGAGGCGGGCAAGGGATTTTCTGTTGTCGCTGACGAAATCCGTAAGCTTTCAGAAACGTCGTCGTACCAGTCAAAAACGATTGGAGACCAGCTTTCAAACATCAAGGCTTCGATTGCCGAAGTCGTTACGGCTTCTACAAGCTCGAACGCTGCTTTTGAAACTGTCGGTCGGCTCGTAAAAGAAACAGACGAACTTGTTATTCAGATTAAGAGTGCTATGCAGGAGCAAAATGAAGGTTCCATGCAGATTACGGAAGCCCTTCATTCCATGAATGACGGCACCGTTGAGGTTCGAAATGCAAGTGCTGAGATGACGGAAGGCAACAGGGCGATTCTTGAAGAAATTAAGCACTTGCAGAATGCCACAACTATGATGAAAGAAAGTATGAATGAGATGGGAATCGGAGCGAGAAAAATCAACGAAACTGGCGCGAGTCTTGGCGAACTTTCCGAACGAGTAAAAAACTCCATCGCGAAAATCGGCGCGCAGATAGACCAATTTAAGGTCTAAGAAAACGCCCTGAGTTTTGTTTTTAATCTAAAAGTTAGTTTTTGGCGTTTCCCGCGAGTTTTTCCAAGGTAAAACTCGCGCTCTGGTGGGGGAACTTGCGGGTGTTCCCGAAACGCGGCGGCAAGGAAAGCCGCGTTTCGGGAAGCTAGATTTATTGTCCGCGCCTCGCGTCCAATTTCTGTTTGGTTAAGCCGTTTGTGTGTGGGAAAATTATAAACGCTCTGAGTTTTGTTTTTAATCTAAAGATTAGTTTTTGGCGTTTCCCGCGAGTTTTTCCAAGGCAAAACTCGCGCTCTGGTGGGGGAACTTGCGGGTGTTCCCGAAACGTGACGGCAAGGAAAGTCGCGTTTCGGGAGGTCAGATTTATTGTCCGCGCCTCGCGTCCAATTTCTGTTTGGCTAATCAGCGTGCAGTTGATTAGAAAAGTCCGCTTATATTTCCGTCGTCGTCAACATCAATATTCAGGGCGGCAGGCATTTTTGGAAGGCCTGGCATTGTCATAATGTCGCCTGCAAGAACTACTACGAATCCAGCCCCGCTGTAAAGCTGAACGTCCCGAACCGGGAAAATATAATCTTTTGGCGCGCCCATGAGTTTTGGGTCGTGGCTAATCGAATTCTGCGTTTTTGCAATGCAGACCGGAAATTCCTTGTAGCCCATTTCCTCAAAATCACGGAGTTTTTTAAGAATAGCCGGCGGAATGTCAACGTCCTTTGCTCGATAAATCTGCCTTGCAATGGTTTTGATTTTGTCGGCAAGGGAAATGTTAGACTCATAAAGGTAATGAAAATTCGCCTTTCCTGAATCAGCTTCCTCCGCAACGACTTTTGCAAGTTCCACAACGCCTTCTCCGCCTTTTTCCCAGCCTTCGCACAGAACGGCCCTGGCACCTTTCTTTTCGCAGAGTTTTATGAGCAAATTGATTTCTTCAGGCGTGTCTGTTATGAACTTGTTGATTGCAACGACAGCCGGAACGCCGAATTTGGCGATATTCTCAAGATGAACCGAAAGATTTTCGAATCCTGCCTGTAGCGCGCTGATGCTTGGGCTGGATAAGTCTGCTTTTGCCATTCCTCCGTGCATTTTTAGTGCGCGCACCGTTGCAACGATTACGACGACACTCGGAGAGATTCCTGCCACCCGGCATTTTATGTCCATGAATTTTTCGGCACCCAAATCTGCTGCAAAACCGGCTTCGGTAACAACATAATCTGCCGTTGCGAGTGCGCACATCGTTGCATTGATAGAGTTAGTTCCCTGTGCAATGTTTGCGAACGGGCCTCCGTGCACGAAAACTGGATTTTTTTCCAGAGTCTGAACGAGGTTCGGGCGGATTGCATCTTTTAAAAGAGCTGCGATTGCGCCGGTGCATTTTAACTCGCCGAATTTTACGGGGCGTTTGTCGAAGGTCTGTGCAATCGTTATGCTGTCGAGTCGTTTTTTTAAGTCAGAAATTGATGTTGAAAGACAGACGATTGCCATGAGTTCCGAAGCAACCGAAATGCAGAAGTGGTCTTCTCGCGGAACTCCGTTCGTTTTGCCGCCCAGACCAATCGTAATGTTTCTGAGCGCGCGGTCGTTCAAATCCACGACACGTTTCCATGTGATTGTGCGCGGGTCTATTCCGAGCAAGTTTGCCTGCTGAATGTGATTGTCTATTAATGCCGAAATCAAATTGTTCGCGATTGAGATTGCGTGAATGTCACCGGTAAAATGCAAGTTGATTTCTTCCATCGGTACGATTTGTGCGTATCCGCCGCCACAAGCACCGCCTTTTACGCCAAAGCAAGGCCCCAGCGACGGCTCTCTGAGCGCGATAACGGCTTTTTTTCCGATTTTGTTGAGTCCGTCTCCCAATCCGATTGAGACGGTAGATTTGCCTTCGCCGGCAGGAGTAGGGGTTACGGCCGTGGTAAGAATCAGCTTGCCGCGTGTGGAAGGATTGGAGGCTTTTTTTTGCAGCGCGCGAAGCTCCGCGAACGTGATTTTTGCCTTGTACTTTCCGTAGGAATCCAAAGAATCCTCGGTAATTCCGATTTTTGAAGCGACTTCCTTAATAGGAATCATTACGTTTTTTTGTGCGATTTCAATGTCAGAAAGCATTCTAGCCCCCTAAAAGTTTTTTCACTGTTGATTTTAATTGATTTTTTAACTGAGTTCTAGGGAATGTCAGAAAATTCTATAGCGTTCATCTGCGTCAAAAACTTGAGAATATGTCAGGTATACCGCATTAGGAGCAAACTGACTAAAAAAATTGTCGGAACGATGGTAGTGCAGACAATTTTTTTACACCTGTAAGTTTATAATGCGGAATCCCTGGTGAATCTGCCGTCAAGACTTCGAAAAACGATTCATTTTTGATATACTCGCTCTATGTCCTATTCAGTTTCTTCTGTTCTTTCGTTGATTTCAAAAATCCACTCTGCCTCTGCTGATTTTTTGCGCACCCGCATGAACGAACGCGGACTTCCAGATTTTGACACTTCCCACGGATTTATTTTGTTCGTGCTTTCAAAATACAAATGCATGACTTTTGGCGAGATTTCCGAAAAAATCAACCGCGACAAATCCACAACTACGGTTCTGGTAAAAAAACTTGAAAAGTCCGGGCTGGTGGAAATCAAAAAATGCGAGAAAGATAATAGAAGAAAATTCGTTTCACTTACCGAAAAAGGCGAAGAATACAATTGTGTTACGGAAAAACTTTCCCGTGAATTGCTGGAAACTTCGTACAAAAACTTTTCCGACGCAGAAAAAAACACTCTCCTGAATCTTTTAGAAAAACTGTACGAGAACATTCTCTACTAACTTCCTTTTTTTTGAAATGTCGCAGCGGACGACCCATAGATTTTTATGCTTGCAAGTTTATAATGCTGAATCCATGATTGTCCCTTGCAAACTCTTCAATAAATTGCAACAATTTGCAATAATATTCAAAGTTGCTTCTAAAACTGAATTGTTTTGAAGTTTCCTATCGTAAGATTTTTTTTAAGAGGAAGATTATGTCACGAAGACGCGTAGTAATTACTGGAATGGGAGTTATTTCTCCAGTCGGAAACAATGTGAACGATGCTTGGGAAAGCGTTAAGAACGGAAAGTGCGGAATTGATAAAATCACTTTGTTTGACACATCAAGACTTCCTGTAAAAATTGCAGGTGAAGTAAAAGATTTTGATATTGAAAAATCAGGAGTAGAAAAAAAAGCTGCCCGCCAGAAGGCTCGCTTTACGCAGTTCTGTCTCGCGGCTTCTGCACAGGCTGTTAGCGACGCGGGCTACACAAAAGAAACTCTTGCCGGTGAAAAAGCTGGTGTGTTGGTCGGATGCTGCTTGGGCGGAATGGACGTTATGGGCGAGGCTTTCGGCAAAGTTGACGACCCGTCTGCAGGCCCGGACAGAATGCCGCCTCTCACAACGCCAATGATGATTACAAACGAGGCTGCCGCAAACGTAAGCATTTATTTTGGTTTGCAGGGAATCAGCTGGGCTTTGAACACGGCTTGTGCTTCTGGAAGTGACGCAATCGGTCTTGCAGCCGAAATGATTCGTTCCGGCCGCTGTGACCTTTGTCTTTCTGGCGGTGCTGAGGCTGCCGTTACAGAATTCGCGGTCGCTTCGTTCGTAAAACTTCATGCACTTGCTTCAAAGTACAACGACACTCCTCAAAAAGCCAGCCGTCCGTTCGACCGTGACCGCGACGGATTTATTCTTGCGGAAGGCTCTTCAATGTTCATGCTTGAGGAATTGGAGCACGCTAAAAAACGTGGCGCAAAAATTTATGCCGAAATCGCGGGTTACGGCTCTAGCTGCGACGCTTATCACATTACTGCTCCGCTCAAAGACGGAAGCGGTGCTGCTCTTGCTGTAAAAGAAGCTCTCTTGGACGCGGGCATGAAGCCAGAAGAAATTCAGTATTACAACGCTCACGGAACTTCAACACATGCGAATGATTCTGGCGAGACTGCAATGCTCAAAATCGCATTCGGCGAACATGCAAAAAATCTGCACATCTCTTCAACAAAATCAATGACAGGCCACCTTGTAGGTGCTGCCGGCGCAATCGAAGCGATGTTCTGCGTAAAAGCAATCAACGAAGGTTTTGTTCCTCCAACAATCAATCTTGAGAATCAGGACATCGAAGGTGGATGCGACCTTAACTACACTCCAAATGTAGGCGTAAAAACACAAATCGACGCTGCCGCATCAGCTTCACTTGGTTTTGGCGGACACAACGGCTGTCTTATCATCAAAAAATATCAGGACTAATTCTATTAACCTGTTAAAAGTTAAGTTTGATGCATAAGCTTTGACACAGATTAACACAGATGAAACAAAAAATTCGTGTGCGTCTGTGTCAGAAAATTATAGATTCCGATTCTAGTTTCAAATCTCGACATTTGACCTATGAATCAATTGAGGCAAAAAAATGCGTTTTATAAAGCAATTCGCTATTATCATGGCGATTTCTTTTATTGGCGAAATCTTGAACTATTTTATTCCGCTGCCGGTGCCTGCAAGCATTTACGGACTTGTGCTCATGTTCCTGGCGTTAAAGTTCAAGATTTTTAAGGTTAGTTCCGTAAAAGATGCGGGAGGATTTTTGCTTGACGTAATGCCGCTCATGTTTGTTCCGCCTGTAATCGCAATTTTGGACAACCTTGAAGTTTTAAAGGCAAACTGGTGGAAATTCCTCGTGGTTGGTGTGATTTCCACTGTTCTTGTTATGGTCGTGACTGGGCTTGTAACTCAGTGGATTATCCGTTTGGAAAATAAAATAAAAAATGGCGGAGAACGTCATGGAGATTCTGTAAAAAAATGAAAGAATTTTTTGAATCAACAATGTTTTTCGGAACGATTCTTACGCTCGTAACTTACGGAATCGGTCTGCTTTGCAAAAAGCATTTAAAACTTGCGATTTTTAATCCGCTTTTGATTTCTATAATACTTTCGGTTCTGTTCGTGGCGATTTTTAAAATCGACGTAAAAAAATACAACGAAAGCACCGAAATCTTTACGTACTTTCTGACTCCTTCAACGGTTTGTCTTGCAATACCGCTTTACGAGCAGTTTGAGAAGCTAAAGAACAACTGGAAGGCGATTCTTGGGGGAATCATCGCGGGAACCTTAACGAGCCTTGCGCTGATTTTTGTTTCCGTGCTGATTTTTAAGTTTTCGCACACCGAATACGTTTCAATGCTCCCAAAATCGATTACGACCGCAATCGGAATTGCCGTGGCGAACCAGTACGCAGGAATTGTTGGCCTTACGGTCGTGATGATTTGCATTGCGGGAGTTACGGGCAACGTCTTCTGTGAAGTGATTCTTCGGATTTTTAAGATTACCGAACCTGTGGCAAAGGGCGTTGCAATCGGAACTTCGAGCCACGCGCTCGGAACTACAAAAGCTATTCAGATTGGCGACGTTGAGGGCGCGATGAGCGGACTTTCAATCGCTGTTGCGGGGCTTTTGACTGTAGTTCTTGCAAGCTTTTTTGTTCAGTTCGCCTGATTTTGATTCTTTTTTAGCTCGGTAATTTCTTCTCCCGTGATTGGTGCCGAGTAATAATAGCCTTGGATGTAGTCGCAGCGGATTTTTTTGAGTTTTTCGCATTGCCACTGCTGCTCTACACCCTCGACTGTAAGTTCCATTCCCAAATCGTGAACGAGTTTTACGATGTTTTTTATAAAACTGTCTTTTCCTTCAATCAGATAATTGTCTACAAGCGATTTGTCGATTTTGACTTTGCTCACTGGCAGATAAGTAAGATAACTCAAACTTGAATAGCCTGTTCCAAAATCATCCAATGCAAGTGCAACCCCGATTTTTGAAAGTTCATTAAAAAGTTTTCGGGCAAGCGAAGAATTTCCCATAAAAAGATTTTCCGTCACTTCGAGTTCTACCAAAGCCGAAGAAATTTCGTATTTTTCGAGAAGTGATTTTAAAAATCCCACGTATTCGGTGTCGATGAGCTGTCCGCTCGAATAGTTTATCGAGACTTTTTTTAGCTCAATTCCTTGTTTTCTCCACTCCGCCATTTGGGCGATGACTTTTTCGGTTACGATTCGCCCGATTGTCATAATGTAGCCGCTTTCTTCTGCAACGGGAATAAATTCGTTCGGCGAAAGCGGATTGCCTTCCAGTCGCACGAGGGCTTCGTAGCTGTGAATTTCGCCAGTTTCTGCATCGATTTGCGGCTGATATTTAATCAAAAATCCGTCGTTTTTGAGTGCACTTTCTAGAATCTTTGCGATTTCGTTTTTGGCGGTTATGGCTTTTTTCATGTCTGGATGAAAGAAAAGCGTTTTGTTTTTTCCCTGTTTTTTGGCCTCGTTCAGTGCCATGTCCGAATTTCCGAGCATTTCTGAAAGCTGGATTCCTTCGATGTATTGCGCGATTCCGCCGGTAAACTTAATGTTCAGCTTTATGTTTTTGTATTCGACTGGCTGCGCCAATGTTCTTTGTATTGTTTCGAGCGCAGTTCCGCCTTCTGTAAGATAAGAATTCTTGTAAAGAAGCACGAATTCGTCTCCGCCGTATCGGGCAACGAAGCAGTCCATTTTTTCAGCAAGAAAATTGAGTCTGTTTGAAAATTCCTTAAGAATAAAATCTCCGCATTCATGATTGTAAAAATCGTTGATGTTCTTAAAATTATCAATGTCAATCATGTACACGCTGAATTTAGTTTTTTTGTTTATAAGTTTGTTGATTTCTTCAACAGCCGACATTCTGTTCGGAAGCATCGTAAGGTAGTCATTTTCGCTGAGCTTCCGCATTTTTTCTTCGGACGTTTTTAACTGTATGTTTTTGCGTTCAATAACTCTGTTCCGAATGTTTATGAGCATTTGCGTGCGTCTGAGATTCATGTAATTCTTTATTGTCAGAATCAAGAGAATCAGGAGTGCCGAAAGGAAGAAAAATAATGTAAGAATGACATTTGAATTTTTCTGCCAATATGAATTGCAATTTACGAATTCCGAATCTTTTGGGAGTTTTCTTTTTGAAAGATGAAGTTTTTTTAGGATTTTGTAATCAAAAAAGAACTTTCCGTCCACATCGTAAATTACGCGCTGCTCAGGCATTCTTTCGTGGAGAATTATGTCCACCGCCATTTGCGCGGCCAATTCGCCTAATTTTTGATGGTTGAATATTTTTCCGCCAAAAACGCCGCTTCCGATTCCGCCGATTGAAGTTCTGTAAATCGGAAGTTTGTTTGTGTGCTTTACGATAAAATTTATTGCGTCGTACAGACTGTAAATATTGTCATCTCCGTCGTTGGAAAAGCTCAGGAACAAAAGAATCGTGTTTTCGTCGAGCGTTTCCAAAAAATTTCCCAGTTCAGATTTTGCGCAGTTTGAAGTGCACATTGGAATCAGATTTATGTTCGGAAAGTTTTTTTGCTGCTCAAGAAACTGTTTTCCCTCTCCGAGTCCTGTTGGGCTGTCGTCAAAAAGTGCCACGACTTGCTTTGCCGAAGGATTGTGTTTTAGGGCAACTTCAAGTGTTTCTTTTATGAAAAGTTTTTCTACAATGCCCATGTTTCTGGGATTTTTTTCGACTTGTTCTGCAAACGAAATGTCGTTCAGCCCCATAAAAATCAGCGGAACGTCCTTAAAAAATTCCTCCCGGTGTTTTTCTGCGAACAAAAATGCCGAGTCGCCGCCCAAAATAACGGTGTCGTATTTTTTATGGTTGGAGAGTTTGTATTTTAGGCTTGTGTAAAAATGCATCTGGTTTTCGGTGCTTTTGTAGTTCTGCATGTCCATAAAAAGCACGTCCAGCTGAATTTTGTTTTTTGAGAGAATCTTTTTAAGTCCGGCGATTTCGTGAATTAATGGAGGAAAAACCGAATCGAAGGAACTTATGAAAAGCACTTTTTTTTCTGAAAAAGTAACGTATTCGTTTACCGGAAAAATTACCTGAGTATTTGCCTTTTTTTTGTTCTGCCGGTAATTATTCATGAGCGTGAAAAATCCAAAGAAAAGTCCTGCAACTGCAAGAATGATAAAAAAAATGTTCAGGAAAAAGCTTTTATTTTTTTTCATCTATTATTTTTCTCCAAATTTTTCAATAAATTGCCAATATTGTTAGGTCGAATGTCGAGTTTTTTAAGTCAATGTAACAAAATGCATCCGCTACCAGAAAAGCGCATCTGTCGCGCCAAGCCGAAGGTAACAGGAATCCGACTGTACTCGCTTGCGAACCTTCAGAAATCCATTGCTCAGTTTTGCTCTGCAAAAGTGAGCGGAACGGCGAAACAAATTTTCGCGAACTTGGTACAACTAATAACAATCAACCGTCATTCCGAACTCGTTTGGAATCTTTGTTTTGGGATTCTGAGACGAACTCAGAATGACCAGTTATTTAGTCTTTCTCTTTCTAGACTTGCGATAGTTTCGATTCTGCTCAACCACCGCAAGTGCCCTGAAGCGACCTACTCAGTTTTGCCTGCAAAACTGATAAGAACGACGAAACCAATTTTTAGCGTAGCCTAGTTAACTTGCTGTCGTTCTTTTTTTCTGGCTCGAATGGCTTTATAAAGTTTTCGCACTTGTATTCAGCGTCTTCTTTTGCACAGACAATCCTTTTGTAAACTTCAAGGATTTGTTTTCGCTTTGCTTTTGAAGAATTGTTGAATAACTGAATTTCAAACTCAATAATCAGTGTTGATTCCGTAACCTCCTTGTTGAACCAACGAATTTTGTTAAATTCGTTTACGCCTGCAAGAAGCCATGCGTCAGTGGATTCAAGAAGTTTTTTGAGAATGATGTATTCGTCCTTTTCTGCGTGCTTCGTAGTCGGTTTTGCGACGAACTTAGGCTGCGCGCCGGAAGCAAGAATGAACATTCTCTCAAAGAAGTTGTATGTGGCTCCGCTACCGGTTGACGCAGTTTTGAGGAATTCCGAAATCTTTCGGAAAAGACTCCATTTTCGTGCAAATCCACGTTCCGCCTGTGTTGCGAGCATTGCGAAGATGATTGCAAAGAGAACGCCTTCCTGCTGTGTCTCAAGCGCGCTTGCAAGGAATCTGTCCGCAGAAACAACTTCGATTTTGTTCACTCGCTCTTTTTTTTCGGCTAAAACCCGCACAGATTTTGAAAGTTTTACGATTGCGCTGAGTTTTCGCTTGAATGCGGCAAGCTGTTTTTCCGCTGGCGGCAATTTTTTTGGCTTGCGTTTTGATTTTTCTTTTTGCAATTCGTCTAACGCGAAGCTTTCAGCCAGTTTGTAGAATGCGAGCAATGGCTCCGCCACGGCTTCAAAAATAGTTTTTGCAGAGGCCCGCTTGATTTTTTGCTTGCGAAGTTCCTTTGTAGACAGGGTGAGCGAATGGACAGCCGACTCAAATTCTTCGGTAAAGATTTTTGCGAATGCGGCGTAAAGCTCTTTGTAGTTGAGTTCCTGCCATGCAATCTCCAAATCAGGGATTCCTCGTCCGTCCAAAAAGTCGCAGAGAGTTTTTAATTTTCCGTCAGTGTCTTTTTCCTGTCTGAATTCCATGAGAATTTGTGTTTCAAAGCCGTTCAGACCGATGAACATTCCTTTTTCGTGGATTTCTGACGTTTTTCTGATGAACCAGAGGTTTGAGCGTTGTTCTTTAAAAATCACGTACCAGTCATTTTCTGGCGAAAGTCCCAGGCCTTGTGCGATTGTCCGCGTGACGAGTTTTTTGTCGTTGTCGCCGCTTCCTGTTTTTACGGCATACGGGCAGGATTCTTTTATCCATCCGTGGGCGCGTTCGTATTTGTTGTTGTAGAAAACTACGCTGTATTCCGAGCCTGAGCGGTTTGAATATGCGAAGATGTTCTCGTTTACGGTTCCGTTGTCCCAGACGTCGTAGAAAAGGAAGTCTTCTACGCCCGCAAAGAGATAGCGTTTGTGCAGGAGCGGGAAGATTTCGCGTCTGTGGCGTTCCATAAGGTATTGGTCTGGAGTTTCGTCTTTGTAAGCCCGCGTGTATTCCATTCCGTATTTTTCTTCGAATCCTTCGAGCTGACCGTGACCGAACATCGGAAGTCCTGGCATTGTGCTCATGAGCGTGCAAACGCCAAAATATTTGTCGCCCTTTCCGAATTGGGCAACAGCCGTTTCTTCGTCAGGATTGTTCATAAAGTTCACGTAGCGTTTTAGAACTTGCGGGTCAAACTGAATCGTATTTTTTACCGTCGCACGGTATTTGTAGTTTTCCTCTTTTTTGAGCATGTTCATAAATGCCGAGTTGTAAACGCGGTGCATTCCGAGCGTGCGGGTAAAATATCCTTCCATCATCCAGAATGCTTCTGCCAAAAGTAATGTGTCCGGCACTTCGCGGGCAACGCGGTCTACGACTTCGCGCCAGAATTCCTGCGGAATCGCGTCCTCAAACTGTTTTGAGTTCATTGCGAATTCCGAGCGGGTGGCAATGTCGCCGCCTTTTCCTGGTTCAGGATACCAAAGCCTTTTTATGTGTTTTTTTGCAAGAACCATTGCCGCGTCAAATCGGATAATCGGAAAGTTTCTTGCCACCTGCAAGATTTTTTGCATTACGGCTTCGCGGGCTTCTGGATTCAAAAAGTCAATTTGCGCCGTGTCGTTCCAAGGCATTCCAGTTCCGTCGTTTCCGTGGTAAATGTAACGTGTGTCACCGTTCGAAGTGTCAACCCGCTTAAAAACTACTGCGCAGTCATTTTTTGAGTAATAGTGGTCTTCGAGGTAAATTGCGACACGGTTGTCGTGGCTCAGATTCGGGCCGTTGAACGTGTACTGCGGGAACGGATTGTCCCGTCGCTGAACGAACAAATCTGGCCGCTCAACGACCCATTTTGCGTCCATTCCAGTGTGATTTGGAACCATGTCGCTTGCAAGCCTGATTCCGCGTTGCCAGAGCCGTGTCCTAAGACTTTCGAGTGCCTGCCAGCCGCCGAGGTTCTGCGCGATTTCGTAGTCGTCAAGGGAATAGGCACTTGCGGCCGCTTCTGGGTTTCCGCAAATCTGTTTAATCGTGCGGCTCGCGTTTGAGCGTTCCCAAAGCCCGATGAGCCAAAGGCCTGTAAATCCTTCGTCACGGAGTGCATCGAGTTCCTGGTCTGGGATTTGGTCAAGGCGATGAATGTCTCGGTTGTATTTTTTTGAGAGCTGGAAAAGCCAGACCAAAACTGTTTTTGCCATGAGAACGACTTTTGGCATCCAGTCTGAGTCCGCGCTGAACCGTTCGTATTCTCTCATCAAATAATCGTAGTTCGGAGGAGACATGTCCGGGCTTCCGCCGTTTGTCGGGTGCCACTCAGGTTTCCATTCTTCATTCAAAATGTCGATTCCGCCAAAAAGTCGCTTTAGCCAGTAATCTTCGCCTTCTCCGTCGCCAGGCAAGAAAAGCTCCGCCCAGTGCAGTCGAACGTAATCGAGCTGCTGCTGAATGTTGTCCGGTGCAAAGAGAATTGGCTCGCGCAAAAACGAAATCAAATCGTGACCGAAAGTTCCCCAGTACGGGAGCTTTTTAAAATATGACTGAATGTGTTCCCAAACTTTTTTGTAGAGCGGATTTTCATTCAAGTTTGTGTCGTCAAAAAGAAGTTTGAATGGCTTGAAGGCCGGATTTTCGTTGTCAAGGTTGAGCATCACCATTTCTTCAAGAGTCTGCTCACGGTTCGTTCGGATTCTTCCAGTTTTTCGTTCCGTCATTTCCGTGTTCAGATATTCCTGAATCGAACACTCGCCCTTGTAAACTGCCGTTGGAGGAAATTCCTCGCAGAATTGCACGAGGATTTTTTCGATTTTGTCAGCACCGAATTCGTTTTGCAGTTCCGAAAGAAGATTTTTGAATGCGTCAGGACATTTGTGCCGTCTGTAAATGTAGCATGCAAGATGGAAGATTTCGTCGAGCAAGCCCATTGCGTTCAGCGTTCCTGCCGAAATCTGTTTTTCGCTTTCGCCTCTGTTCGATAAAAATTTGTTGAATTTTACGGCAAATGCGCGAACTGCCCCGATGTTTGCAAGAATGACATTTCCGCTTGACTGGTAAAGTTCAGTTGAAAAATTGCAGGCATCGCGTACTGTTTTGGCAATATGAAATTCATTGTACGAATACTGACGACTAAAATCCATTTTTTATTTCCTCCGCAAAATTTTTAATTCAAATCTTATTTTTTTTGCATAGCGATTTTGGCAATTGCAGTAACTTTTGGGGGCTGAGCTTGTAAAAACCACCTGTCCGGTTACTTTAAAAGTCAAGTGATGACTCGGAATTTTATTGTACCACGGAATCATGGATTTTTGAAATTTTCTTAATTTTTTCTTTTAAAATTTTTGAATTTTTCAGCTCGTCAACATTTGCAGGCATTCGCCACGTCCAGTTAAAATCGCTTACCGTGCCAGGAATATTTATTCGTTCGGTTTTTGCGTTCTCCGCATAAAAATTCTCGTCAAGGTAAAGCCAGTCCTGAATCGGCGGCACGAACCATGCCCCGGATGTGTGTGCAATGGCAGAGAGTACTTTTTCTGCGATTTGAGGATTGAATTTTTCTTCGTAGATTCTCGGAGTTTCTGCAGAATCCTTCGGAATCAAAAAAGCCCTTTCAAATTCTTTTGCGCTCGTTTTTTCTTCGTTCCACCACTGGCGCAGGGTAGAGGAGTCGTGAACGCTTGTGGTCACAAGGCTTAGCTTGCTGTAGCTTTGCAAGTCTTCGAACGGAGAGTTTTCTTTTCTCCAGTCGCGGCACCAGCGAACGACTTTTAGCCCAAGGATTCCGAACTTTTTCATAACGTCGCCCATGCAGTCGATTTTGATTCCTAAATCCTCGCCGCAAGCTGTCATTCCTGATGACGGAATAATTTCGCTAAAAATTGATTCGGCTTGTGCCCGCCATTGTTTTTCCTGTTTTTTTTCGTTCGCGTCCAAAAGTTCTGAAAGCGTTTCTTTTTCTTCCTCGGTTAGCGAATTCCAGGCGCTAGAAAATTTGTAATTGTGGTACGGCAGAAAATTGCCTTTTTTCACTTCGATTAGGACGCGGTTTTTCCACCAGCCCAAAAGTTTTTCCCGAATTTCTTCCTGAATTTCTTCGTCAAGGTCAAAATTTGAAAAATCAAGTTTTTTTATGTCTCCGCTCGTTTTTATGCAGCTCTTAAAATTCCAGAGTTGTTCTCGCCCGATTCTGTCGCAAGCCACGCTCAAAATTTCGATGGACTGATTCACGTTTCCCGTGAGCCTAAAAATGTCTTCCGTTGGAATGTGCGGTTCGCTTAGCCAGCGTATTCGTTCCGTGGAAAAGCCGTTGTTCAGGAGCGTTGCGGTCGTAATCGCCGAATACGGAACCGTAGCGCCCATTTCGGCTGTAAGTTCGCCGTCTTTGAATGCCCAGAACCTAAAAAATCCCGGAATGTGGTCGAGTCTGAATGCGTCAAAATATTTTTTTGTTTCCGAAAGCCTTAATTTCCACCACGCATAGCCATTTTCTTTTTGGGCTTTCCAGTCGTATACGGGAAAGCCCCAATTTTGGCCCGTAGGGTTGTCTTTGTCCGGCGGGGAGCCTGCCCTGAATTTCATGTTGAATAATTCCGGGGTGTGCCAAACGTCGCAGGAATCCTCGTTCAAAAGAATCGGAAGGTCGCCTTTTAGCGTAATGCCCATTTCTCGAATTTTTTGGGCTGCTTCTGAAAATTGCAGGTGTGCGATGTATTGCTCCCAGGCGTAAAAGCGAACGTCAAAAACTTGAGTCTGGTCAATCCATCGTTCAATGATTTGGTCTTTTGAAAGATTCAAATCTGCGTTGAACCAATTTTTGCATCCCGCCTGATGATATTTGTCTTTTAGGGTTTTGTAGACACAGTAAGAATTGAGCCAGGTCGCGTTTTTTTCGATGAATGCGTAAAAATCCTTTAGATATTTGTCAATTGTCTTTTTGTCGGAGTTTACGGTCATCTAAAAAAATTTTTTTTAGGAGTGTAATTTTTTAAGTTGAGGATTTTTGTATAATTGAATCTTTTGTCGTCTTTCAAACTTAAAAATTCGTCGTATTCATGCCTGAATGAAGGATTTTTTCGTAACAGGTGGTAAAATTTTCCATCTTGTAAATTGAAATGTAGATTGGATGGAGTGCAAATGCGCTCAGCGTGCTGTAAGGGGAACTTGAAGTTCCGGTGTCCAGAACCGGCAAAAGCTGAATTACGGAAAGCCCTGCGTCTTTGCAAAATTCAGCAAATTCCGGCAGGGAAGTGTACTCTCCGATTACAGGTGTTTTTTCTGTTCTTAATGCCCCAAGCGGAATCGAAACTCCGGTTAGCCGTTTTAATTCATTGCCAAAATTCTCGCTCATAGCCAATAATTATAGCACGGAATTTAAAAAGGCTAACCAAAAATCTGTGTCCAAAAATGCCTGCCGTGCAGAATCAAACGAAGCCGTATTTCCAGTGCCAGATTGGTTTTGCGAGTTTGTAGCTGAACGGCTGTTTTTTCTCAAAATCCGGGAGCCATTCCGTGTCAGCGCACAAATCCTGGTAAAAAAGATAGTCAAAGTCATAAGCTTCAATCAAATCTTTTAAATCTGAATCTTCGGAATTGCTGACAAGCCGGTTTTCTATCGTTGAAAGTGCTTTTTTGCGAGCTGCAAGCTCGCTTTCGTCGCCCTTGAACGGAACTGGAGTGTATTGGCTCATAAGCGAAATTATCGCCTTTCCGTCTGCATTGTTTTTTAGCCATTCCAAAACGTCGGCTGTCTCAATGAATTTTCCTGGCAAAAAAAGATGCCGAACGATAACGCCCGAAAGAATCTTTTCTTTTTTGGCGAGTTTTCCTGTGGCGCGGTCTGTTTTTTCGACTTCCGTGATTTTGAGCGGATTGTGGTCAATCATCCATTTTAGCGCCGACTTTGCGACTTCTGGATAATCTGCCGCCGCACATAAATTCTTTGAAATCTCGCTGGAAAGCGTTTTTAAGTCTGGAAGCCAGATTTGAACCAAGCCTTCAAGCATTTTTAGGCTCTCAACCGAATCGTATCCGCTTGAATTCCAGCAGACCGGAATTGAGAGACCGAGTTTTTTTGCTTTTTCAAGTCCCTTTGCAATCTGAGGAATGTGATGACTTCCTGTTACGAGATTTATGTTTTCAGCCCCCGCATCCTGAAGCTTCATGCAGATTTCTGCAAACTCGTCCTCAGAAACGTTTTTTCCCATTCCTTGCTGGCTAATCTGGTAGTTCTGGCAGAACGCACAACGAAGGTTGCAGCCTGTCAAAAAAATCGTTCCGCTGCCGTTGTGCACCGTGATAAGAGGTTCTTCACCAAAATGAAGGCACGCTACTGCAAGCCGAATGTCGTAAGGTTCCTTGCAGAATCCAGTCGAGTTCAGTCTGTTCGTTCCGCAATTGCGAGGACATTGCTTGCAGGCTGTGTACAATGCGTCCAAGTTTGAATAATCAGCGTTCAAAATTAAAGCGCACCGTGGTCAAGAATCATGCCCATCATGTTTTGAAGGGCATCCAATGGTAAATCCTCAGCCTCGTAATTTACGAAGTCGCGGAGTGTTTCCCAGTCATCTGCTGAGAGAATAGAAATATCTTCGGATTCGTCGTTGTCTGCGAATGCCTGAAAAGCCTTGATTCGGGCGATATTTTCTTCTGACGGTTCGTTCATTGGGTCTGCAGAGCCCATAACGTATGTGTTGAGCCAATAGTCGGCAATTTGTCTTGCTACGTTCTGAATATTTCTGTTGTTGTTTTCAAAAAGTTTTGCGATTTGCGTGCAGGCGCGCTTTCCGTCATAATGACCGCCATTGTTCGCACGGTCGAATTTTACAGTTTTCTGTATGTCTGCAAGAAATTTTTCGATAGTTGTCATGCCGTTTATTATAAGAAATCCGATTTTTGTTTTCAATCCATGCCGTTTTGAATGAAGTATGAAGTGTGAAGTATGAAGTATGAAGTGTGAAGTGTGAAGTATGAAGTATGAAGTATGAAGTATGAAGTGCGAGCAATAAAACGCACCTTAAAATCGCGGATCCGCTTGCCGCCGAGATTTTAAAACACTTGCCAAACTCACCCACCAATTCACGAGTTTTGCTTCGGCAAAAGTCGTGTGAAACGCACAAAGTCAAACCGAGCTCCAAAAGTGAAGTTGTAGCGTTTCAGTCCTCTCCCTGCGAAAAATTGTACATCCTGACAAAATTGCGAGCTGATGCTGCGAGCAATAAAACGCACCTTAAAATCTCAGCTCCGCTTGCCGCCGAGATTTTAAAACACTTGCCAATCTCGCTCACCAATTCACGAGTTTTGCTTCGGCAAAAGTCGTGTGAAACGCACAAAGTCAACCCAAACTCCAAAAGTGAACTTGTAGCGTTTCATTTTTTTCTTGACTTTTGTTTTAACTGAATTTACACTTTTATTTATGGACTTAAAAACTGTTTTAACACCGGATACAGTAGAACTTCATCTCAAAGGTAAAACAAAAGAAGAAATAATCGATGAGATGTTGGATATTCTCATCAAAGCCGGAAAGGTAGCGGATAAAGCTACGGCTCGCGAATGTGTTTTGGATCGTGAACGAAAGATGTCTACTGGCATGAAGCATGGCATCGCTATTCCTCACGGAAAAACAGACACTGTCGCTGATTTGGTTGCATGTATTGGTATTTCTGATAATCCAGTTGATTTCGATTCTTTGGATCAGGAACCATGCCGCATTTTCATTATGACGCTTTCTCCAGTAAACAAAACTGGTCCGCATCTTCAGTTCTTGGCAGAGGTAAGTTTGCTTTTCAAGAGTGCTGAAAAACGTGCACAGATTTTGAATACACAGGACAAAGCTGAAGTAATCAAGATTCTTACAGAATAGTTTCTCTATTTCTTATGTTTGAATCTCGGAAAGACCTCTCGCTGAACTGGCGGAGGTTTTTTTATTTTAAATTCAAATGTAAATAATCGGTGAATTTGAGGTAGCCAAAATGAAACTCGAAAGACTTTTTGAAGTAAAAAACACCAAACTTTTTGATTTGAGCGGAAACGAAATCGCTGTTTCTGCATCTATGGCAAAAAAAATAAAGTGGAGCGAAGTTGAATCCGAGGCGGAATCGTACAACGAAGATTTTCTTGCAAAGCTCCGTGACGAATTAAAAACTTTGGAGTCCGAGAAAAAATTCGTTTTTATCGAGCCTGAATTTGACAAAAATGCTCCTGCCGAACAGTTTATTACAGCAATGAATCACACTGCCCGCCGCATAAAAGATTGTGTTTCGGTAATCGGTTTTGCGATTCCTGCTGAAATTTCTGAATTTAAAGATAATTTTATTGAGGAACTTTCCAAAAAACATCAGCAATATTGTTATTTTTGCAAAAAAGAGATTTCAAACGATATTGTTTTGTATTAACTGATACAAAAATGCGAAAAAATCTATAATTTGCAAACTTTTTCAATCAAAAAATTCAAAAAAAATCCAAAATCTCCATTGATTTAAATTTTCATTTCTGTAATCATAACTAAAATGAATTCTTATACTTTGAAGACATTGACAGGAACACTTGTTTTTAGCGGATTTTTTTTGATTGTAAGTCTGCTCGTGTTTTTTTGTGTTCCTGCAATCAATCAGGACGAGGGAACGCCTATCGTTGCTGCTGGTGAGTCTGTCGGCTCATCAGCTCTTGTGGCCGTTAACTCTGAGTCCGCAGAAAATTTAAATTTTGATGAACTCACTTTAAAAAACGATACGAAGACTGTTGCTGACAATAAGGCTTTTTTTGCTTCGATGATAGCTAGTGGTGTAAAAAAGATGCCTTCGGATTCTGGTGAGACAAGTCAAAAAACAAAAAAACATGGAAAAAGTGGAATTCCGTTTTCAACTTTGCACACGAGTATTTTGCCGCTTGAAGAAGAAAAGCCGGAGCTTTACTCAAAATCTGATGCGGATGCTTACTCGCCAGTTGAGGATCGCGGGCTTAACTTGTATCGCCAGTCGCAGACACGTCCGATTGTTGAATGGTTCTATACTCGTTGGACTGGAAACCGTGACATTGCGCTCGCAATTTTGGAAAATGCGGACAGAAACAATATCTCTGTTTCGTTGGCTTTTTCGCTTGCGTATGTTGAGAGCAATTACAAGCCACGCGCTATCAATTACAACACGAACTCGACGATTGACCGTGGGCTTTTTCAGCTCAACAGCGCATCTTTTCCGAGACTTTCCGAAAAGGATTTCTTTAATCCTGTTGTGAGTGCTAGATACGGAGTTAGTTATCTCCGTTACTGCATTGATATGGGCGGAAATGAGAAAACTGGTCTGGCAATTTACAACGCTGGTTTGGCACGAGTAAAGTCGAACAGAACTCCTGCAAAAACCGTAAAATATGTTGAGAAGATTTCTCGCTATCGAACTAGACTTGAAAATGCTTTTACTTCGGACGTTGTTGCTCTTGTTGGAGACGGCACGAACGGTTTGCTCGCTCTTAATGCAAAAGAATCTCTTTCTGAAAAGGTTTATGAGTTCTAGGAAACGCTGCAAGTTTACTTTACGAATATGAGTTTGCTCGTTCGTTTCCATACAGTTTTGCCCCGCAAAACTGTCGCACTGGTTAAAGTTTTATTGCTCACGTGTCGCGAGCAATTTTTGTATTTGGACGTATGCCTGTTAAAAACGTGGTCATGCCGAATTTATTTCGGCATCTAACACGTTTGTAGTCTTACAGTTTTAATCTTTTTTCGGCCGTCTTCCGCAGCACTTTTTCTCGGTGCAGAATCCTGAAACATCGCATTTTGGCACAAAAAGCGTGTCGCAAATCCACTTCCATTCGTCAGAATATTCGCTCAATGCCTTTTTTATCTCGTTTGCCATAGTTCTTATTTCTAAATATGCACGTGTGCATAAACGCTGGTTCATAAGATTTATCATGTTGCGGAGATTTCGTTTGTCCACGATTTTTGTCATCATTCCGAGCGGAAGGACGTTCGCGGCATCTTCTTTTGAAACACCGGCTTCCAAAAGTTCCCCATATTTTTTGCGGATAAATTCCATTGTTTCTTTGTAGATTTTCTCTGCTTCTGGAGTTTTTGTTGTTTGAGGAATGTAATACTGAAAATTGTCGCAGTTCACGTAGCGAGTGCTTTCCTGCAATCTCGTTGGCGCGCCGCCAATATGCGTGTAGTATTCGCGAATTGCGCGGGCAGAGTAGCCCGTAATGCACATCTCAATGTCCACGTATTCTAGCACGCGGCCGTGTCCGCTTATGATGCAGTCTTTCGCGCGCTTAATGTTTTTTTCCGCGTCGTCAATCGGGCTGTTCCAGCATACACCGGCATATTTACCGATTTTTTGGAGCGGATACTTGTCTGTTGAGTCAAAAATTTCTATCATCTTTTCCCTTGCTTTGCCTTATTTTCGCCAGCCGTCGTATTTGTCGCACTCAAGAATCTCTTTTGCTCTTGCAACGCTTTCTGCTGTTGGGCTTTCTGTTTTTTCTAGCGCGTAAGGAATACCTAAATCTCGGTATTTTGAGATTGCAAGACCGTGGTACGGAAGAATCTCGACTCGCTGAACGTTGTGCAACGTGCGGATAAAGTCCCTTGTCTGCGTAAGGTATTCTTCGTTGTCCGTGATTCCTGGAACAAGAACGTGACGAATCCAGATTGGCTTTTTGATTTCGTCAAGATAGTAGAACATTTCGCGAATGTTTTTGCCAGACTTTCCTGTGAGTTTAATGTGCTCTTCCTCGTTGATGTGTTTAATGTCCATCAGAAGAATGTCGGTAACTTTCATAAGTCTGTTGAATTTTTCAAACCATTCGCCCTCTTTTGTAAAAGGCTCACCTGCCGTGTCAATGCAGGTATTGATTCCGAGTTCCTTTGCTTTTTCAAAAAGTTCGATTAGGAAGTCAATTTGGGCCAACGGCTCTCCGCCACTAACAGTGATTCCGCCTTTTTTTCCCCAATAAGATTTGCATGCGAGCGCTTCTTTTAAAAGCTCGTCAGTTTCCATCTGTTTGCCGCGCATCATGTCCCAAGTGTCTGGGTTGTGGCAATATTTGCAGCGCAGGTGGCAGCCTGCCGTAAAAATAATGAAGCGAGAGCCAGGTCCGTCTGCGCATCCGAATGATTCAAGCTGATGAATATATCCTTTCATATTTATACCTCTCTTGATTGTACTGAAAAGATTTTACCATATTCTTTTTGTTTTATCAGCATGACGGAAAAGTATAAAACATAAAAAAAAGCCACCCAAAATCGGGTGACTTTGCGGTGGTTTTGAGTGCCTTAACCACCATTATTGTTATTCTAACTAACCGTTAGTAAACGTATTTCCAAGAAACTGGGAGCGCGAATTCTGTATATCCGTAATCAGAATCAGTTCCGAGCTGGAATATAAGTCCACCTGCAATGCTGTGATTTTTGTTGATTTCAAGTGTGATTTTTGGATAGATTCCGATTGTTGAATCAAGTGAACGCCATCCGTTTGTTCCCCAAACAGTTTCGTCTCCAAGATCCCAAAGAATAAATCCCTTAATATCGAGACCGATATTGTCTCTTCCAAACAAGAAGTCAACTGCACCGTAGAGATCATAAGCGCCTTTGAAGGCCATATTAGACCATTTTACATAGTCGCCGTCAAAGTTGAATGCGAGGTCTGCGGCAAATAGGAATGATTTTGCGTCATATTTTAAGCCTGCTGTAAAAATATTCTTTCCGTAAATACCAGTAGCTTCGATATAAGATACCCACTGATTGTTTGTTGAATCCCAATAGTTGTAAGGAGAGAGGAATGCAAGACTTCCGAGACCTGCGTCACCGTCATCAGCATGTGTGAATCCAAGATTGAGCTCCAAAGACTTGATTGTTCTCAAAGAAAGGTAGATACCAGCTTTGAAAGAGTCGTAGCTTGATTCAGAACCGATTCCTCTGATAGAACCACCGATAGCAAAGTCTTTGGTGTCATAGTCAATACCAAAGGCAATGTTGTATTTGTTGTGGTGAGAGTCGCTGTCGCCGAACCAATAACCGTCAAGGTCAAATCCTGCTCCGAATGTGAATTCTTTTGTCGGGCGAATTAAGAATGAAACTCCGTTTGTGCTATAGTTTCCTACAGAAACATTGTCTCCCCAAACTGGAAGATAAGAACCTGCTGTGTAAAGTTCGTCGCTGAAGCCGAAACCGCATACATTCCATGGCATGAACTCAACATAGAAATCTGAAACCCAGTCTGTAACATAGAATGGCTCGTCATCATTGTCATTCCAAATTCCATTCATGTCTTTCATTGAGAATGATGCGTCAACACCGAGACTGAGTTTGTCAGTAAGATATTCAGCGATAACTTCTTCTTTTAATCCTGCAAAAGCCGTATGTGAATCTTTGTTTTTGTTCTTTGGCTTAATGTAATGAACTATATCTGAAGAAAGTTCATTTGAAAAATACAAATTTCCTTTTTTCTCAGAATCGCCAAAGTGGAATGAAACATCTGCAAATACGGATGTTCCGAGAGTTGTTGCAGCCAGAGCTGCGAGAATTAATTTTTTCATTTATAACTCCTAAAATAATTACGAGGAAAAATTTTAATCAAAAAAGCAAAAAAATCTAGACTTTTTTACGAAAAAAGCGTTTTTTGTTTTATAGAAGTTTTTTTTTCGATACAAAATGAGTAAAAATAGAGATTTTAGGCTAAATTCAGTTTTAATAGCGGATTACAAGATGAACGACAGGATTCTTTTCCGAACCCGTCATTTCCAAAAGTGCCAGCGTGAGTCCGCTCTGAACGATGCAGAATGTGTTTTTTAGAATATTTATTTTGTTTTCAATTTCACCGTTAAGGTTTGAGTCGTGCATCGTTCCGTAAAAATAAATTTTATTTTTATCTCTCTGAACTCGTTTTACTGCATAAACCAGTTTTTCGTTGTTGTAGTAAAATTGGTCGTTGTTTATGGTTGCATCCGCATTGAAGGAAATTAATTTATCTATCTGCCCAGTTTTCATGTTAATTTTATATAGAAAATCTTCGTGTTTCCTTGTTTTTGCATACAAAACGGCATTTCCCGTCTTTCTGTCATATTTTGCGTTGTAGTGAAAAAGCGTTGTTTTGGGTGCTGAAACTTTTTTTATGATTCTACGTACATCTGGGGCAAAATCATAAAAAAACAGCGTCACGGTCTTTTTCCCGATTTCGTCATGCAAAAGAATCGTATCATCAATTTCCAAAAAAGAAATCCCGATGAAGGTGTCCAGTTTTGAGAAATCAACGGATTTTATGGTTCGTTTGTTGCCGTCCGAGAGTCTGTACCCAACAATAGAAGAAACTTTATTTTTTAAATCTTGCTGCAAATAAAATATAAAGTCTCCGGATACCCGCGGATAGCAGGAAAAAAAAGCATCGGTGATGTTTATTGGCTCTTTTGTGATTTTTGTGAGTTTTTCGGTTTTGTAGTCAAAGTGATAAATATCCTGTGATTTTTTTTTGCCCAAATTCATCACGTTAAAAACAAATCCTGTCTCATCTGTGTCAAAATCATAAATCGTTGAGTTAGGTTTGCCCACAAAAATTTCTTTTTCAACTTTTTTGGTTTTTGTGTTGAATTTTGTGATTTTTGGCAAAAGCTGCGGTAAATTTTCAATAACAATAAAAATGCAATCTGAAGTCATAAAGTATCTTTCATTCAGAATGACGTCCCTTGTTATATTTTCGTTATCGCTAAAGTCAATCTCAATTTTTTGTGATTGGGCCGAGGTTTCGAAAATTGTGAAAATTGCAAGAATGATTGCCAATAAATTTTTTTCATTTTTTTTGATCGCTTTGTAAAAATTTGTGGAGAAATACGCACATTTAAATAATAAGTTCTTTTGAACCCAAAGTCCATGAAAAATTTAATTGAATTAAAAAAGGCTGCCCAACTCAATGGACAGCCTTTTTAGGCGGTCAAGCCGCCTTATTTGTTTTTCTCAACCTTGAATTAGAGAGAAGCGTGGCAAGTACGAGCGATAACGTCGTCCTGCTGCTCTTTTGTAAGGTTGATGAAGCGTACTGCGTATCCAGAAACGCGAACTGTGAAGTTAGCATACTCTGGCTTCTCTGGGTGAGCCTGGCAGTCCTTGAGTTTCTCAACACCGAATACGTTTACGTTCAAGTGGTGAGCACCTGCATGTCCTGACTCTGGTCCAACATCGAAGTATCCGTCGAGAACGGCTACGAGGTTGTCAACCTGCTCTGCTTTGTCGTGTCCGAGTGCAGATGGGTTGATTGTCTGAGTATTTGAAATACCGTCCAAAGCCTGCTCGTATGGGAGTTTTGCAACAGAGTTCAAAGATTTTACGAGACCCTTTGTCTCTGCACCGTAAGATGGGTTAGCACCTGGTGAGAATGGCTCGTGAGCTTTTCGTCCGTCCGGCAAAGCACCTGTAGCTTTTCCGTATACAACGTTTGAAGTGATTGTAAGGATTGATGTAGAAGGCTCTGCGTTGCGGTATGTTGGGTGCTTGCGGATCATTCCCATGAATGTGCGGAGCAACCATACTGCGATTTCGTCAGCGCGGTCATCATCCTGTCCGTAGCGTGGGAAGTCTCCCTCTACTACGTAGTCGATAGCCTGGTTCTTAGCTACGTCAACAACTTTGATTTCGCCAGTTTTCTTGTCCTTCTGCTTAACTTCTACGTCGCCACGGATAACCTTTACTTTTGCATATTTGATTGCAGAAAGTGAGTCTACAACGTGTGAGAATCCTGCGATACCAGTTGCGAATGTGCGTTTAACATCTGTATCTTCGAGAGCAAGTTCCTCTGCTTCGTAGTAGTATTTGTCGTGCATGTAGTGGATTGCGTTCAATGAGTTAACATAGATGTCTGCAAGCCATTCAAGCATTTTCTCGTATTTAGCTTTAACTTCTTCGTAGTTAGAAGCGTCAAGAACGTCAGCAGTGATTGGCTGGTAAGCTGGTCCAACCTGTTTTCCTTCTGCGAGACCGCCCTTTTCGTCACGTCCACCGTTGATAGCGTAGAGGAGTGCTTTTGCGAGGTTAGCGCGTGCTCCGAAGAACTGCATTTCTTTACCAGTCTGTGTTGCAGATACACAACAGCAGATTGAGTAGTCATCACCCCAAACTGGGCGCATTACATCGTCGTTCTCGTACTGAACTGAAGATGTTTCGATAGAAATGTGTGCGCAGTAGCGGCGGAATGACTCTGGCAATCTCTTTGAATAGAGAATTGTCATGTTTGGCTCTGGTGAAGGACCCATGTTCTCCAATGTGTGGAGGAAGCGGTAGTCGTTCTTTGTAACCATTGAGCGACCGTCCTGTCCGAGACCACCAACTTCGAGAGTAGCCCAGATTGGGTCTCCAGAGAAGAGGTTGTTGTAAGCTTCGATACGAGCAAAGCGAACCATACGAGCCTTCATAACGAGGTGGTCGATGAGTTCCTGTGCCTGTGACTCAGTAATCTTTCCAGCTTTCAAGTCGCGTTCGATGTAGATGTCGAGGAATGTTGAAACACGTCCGATTGACATAGCTGCACCGTTCTGAGTTTTGATTGCTCCGAGGTATCCGAAGTACAACCACTGTACAGCTTCTTTTGCAGTTGTAGCTGGTTTAGAAATGTCGAATCCGTAGATTTTTGCCATTTCTTTGAGGCCTTTGAGAGCCTTAATCTGTTCAGCAACTTCTTCCTTGAGGCGGATAACTTCCTCTGTCATTGTTCCGTCGCCGATGTTAGCTTTGTCAGCTTCCTTAGCCTTGATAAGAGCGTCAATACCGTAGAGAGCTACACGGCGGTAGTCACCAACGATACGTCCACGTCCGTAAGTATCCGGCAAACCTGTAAGGATGTGTGAGTTTCGTACTGCACGAATCTCTGGTGTGTAAACATCGAATACAGCGTCTGAGTGTGTTTTGTGGTACTGTGTGAAAATCTTGTGAAGTTCTGGATCTGGAGTGTATCCGTACTGCTCACATGACTGCTCTGCCATTTTGATTCCACCGAATGGCATGAAAGCTCTCTTCAAAGGTTTGTCTGTCTGGAGACCTACAACCTGCTCAAGGTCTTTCAAAGCTGGGTCGATGTAACCTGCAGGATGAGATGTAAGACCAGTAA
Source organism: Treponema zioleckii (assembly GCF_014737315.1). Classification (GTDB taxonomy): domain Bacteria; phylum Spirochaetota; class Spirochaetia; order Treponematales; family Treponemataceae; genus Treponema_D; species Treponema_D zioleckii. The sequence continues at coordinate 72,701 of NZ_JPUF01000006.1, forward strand.
CGATAGAAGTATCCATGTCGAGAACACCGATTCTCTCTTTTCCATCTTTACCGATTGATTTTTTGTTGTGTTCAGCTTTCTGAAGCTCCTGCAACTTGTCAAAAAGTTTGTTTGTTGCATCTGTTGGACCTGCGAGGAATTTTTCATCTCCGTCGTAAGGTGTGTAGTTGTTCTGGATAAAGTCGCGAACGTTGATTTCTTCTTTCCAAAGGCGTCCTTTGAATCCGTCCCAAGCTTCTGCCATAATAAAATCTCCTTCTTGCACATCAGGAGCCGTAGCGAATGTCTGGAACACCGAAAAAGATTTAAAGACGACTAGAAAAAGGACTCAGCTGGTAAAGGCTGACTGTCCGTTTTAGAATCAACTGAAAATATTTTTGATGTGACCAAAACAGTCAACAGGCTCGTATTTATGCAAGCAAAATTGTGTGATTCGTTGAATTTTTTAATCCAACGACTGTTTTATGGATGAATTATATTCCTTTTTGTTTAGAAACACAATGGAATACAATCTTTTTTGCAGTGATTTCTGAATCACGTTTTGCAATCTGTAATGATTACAAAAATGAATATAATACAAATTATTTTTTTAGGCAAGTGTAATAGAAATTTTTTTTTCTCGGCTAAAAAAAATTCTGCCCGTTCGGGGACGAATAAAAAAACTCCGCAAAAACGGAGCTTTTCAATTTGTTGGTGGGTTAAAATTGAACTTTTTAGATGATTTTTACTCAAGTTCCGGGAGCCAGATTTTTGGGTTCCAGATGATTTTGTAGCGGTAATCGTTTTGTTTTACAGGTTTTAGCTGTTCTGAAAAATACGTTATGTCCTGCTTTTGGCCTAGATAGTGCCTTAGGTATTCGTCTTCGCCGGTTTTTACGACGAGTTCGATGTCGCCGTCGCGGTCAACTTGTACGTGGCAGTAGCCTTCGCAGGTGAATACGGTTTCGCCGAGTCGCACGTTGTAAAAAACGACTCGCCTGTAGGTTTTAAAGTTGCCTTCTTTCATTTCGAGTTTGTTGACGGTCACGGCGTATTCTGACTGATATTTTGCAGCTTTTGCTTCACGGTTGTAATTTGCCTGAGCCAAAAAATTTCCGCATCCCGCGAGAAAAAGGCTTGCCGCCAAAATTGTTAAAAATAAGATTTTTTTCATGTTTTCTGTCTCCTTTTAGTGCAGCACATTTATTTTATAGAAGATTTTGGTTTATCTACATGCGCGTTGCCAGAAAAACGAAAGCCATGCAGAAAAATCCACATGGCTTTCGATGACTTTTTGACTTAGGATTGTTTTTACTTTTTCGGTTTTTAATTCCGTTTTTAAATTGTATTTTGAATCCTAATCTTCTATGCAAGAGTCTAAAAACTAAAGCTTATTGAGTCAACCCTTATGCATAGATTGGTCGAACTTTTATTACTGCCTCGCAGTTTTCAATGTCTTTCAAAGTGTCGTCAGAAACTTTTCCGTCTACGTCAAAAATGGCGTAAGCCAAATCGCCTTTACTCTGGTCAACCATGCCGGCAATGTTGAGTTTTGCGTTACCCAAAATCGAAGTGAACTGAGCAATCATGTTCGGCACGTTTTTGTGTGCGATGCAAAGTCGGGTTCCGTTTGCAGGAATCGGCTCGTTTCGGAAAGTTTTTGGGAAGTTAACTGAGTTGCGGATTTCGCCGAGTTCGAGGAAGTCGCGCAATTCTTTTACAGCCATTACTGCACAGTTGTCTTCGGCCTCTGGTGTTGAAGCTCCCAAGTGTGGCAAGCAGATTACTTTGTCGCATTTGAGCAATTCTTCGTCTGCAAAGTCTGTGATGAGCGCTGCAACTTTTCCTGAGTTCAAGGCCGCCAGAATGTCAGCGTTGTTTACCAATCCGCCACGAGCAAAGTTTACGATTCGAACGCCGTCTTTCATCGTTTTGATTGAAGAAGCGTTAATCATTCCTTTTGTGTCGTTTGTCTGCGGAACATGAACCGTAATGTAATCAGATTTTGTGTAAACGCCTTCGAGTGTGTCAGAAATTTTTACGTTGCGATCGAGGGCGAGGGCAGCTTTTACAGAAAGGAACGGGTCGTAGCCGATTACGTTCATTCCCAAAGCGATTGCTGTGTTTGCAACCATTGCGCCGATTGCGCCCAAACCGATAACGCCCAAAGTTTTTCCTTTTACTTCTGGTCCAACGAACTGAGATTTGCCTTTTTCTGCGAGGGCTGGAATCTCGTCGCCTTTGCCTGCCAGGCCTGCAACCCATTTGTTTGCGGCAACTGCCGGGCGGCTAGAAAGCAAAAGTCCGAGAATTACCAATTCTTTTACTGCGTTTGCGTTTGCGCCAGGTGTGTTGAATACGACAATACCTTTTGCTGCCAATTCTTCGCAAGGAATGTTGTTTACTCCTGCACCTGCACGTGCAACAGCTTTTATGCTTGCCGGCAATTCCATTGAGTGCATGTCAGCCGAGCGAACCAAAATAGCGTCCGCGTTGTTGATTTCTGAAGCAACTTCGTAATCGTCGCGTGGAAAGTTTTCCAAGCCGATTGCGCTGATTTTATTTAAAGTCTGAATTTTGTACATAATTTTCTCCAATTTTTGACACGGATGAACGGGGATTCACACAGATGGGACACAGATTTTTTATTTTATCCGTGTTCCATCCTGTTCATCTGTGTCGATTTTTTATTTGTTCTCTGCGGCGAATTTTTTCATGAAGTCAACGAGGGCTTTAACGCCATCAAGAGTCATTGCGTTGTAGATTGACGCGCGCATTCCGCCTACCAAGCGATGGCCTTTGAGGTTTACGAGACCGGCTGCGGCAGCTTCTTTAACGAACTTGTCGTTGATTTCCTTTTCTTTTGCAAGGCTAGCTTCGTCTGTTGCGCCAGTTGAGTATTTTGTGAGGAACGGAACGTTCATCAATGAGCGGCTTCCAACCTCGGTTGTTGCGTGGTAGAAATTGCCTTCGTTGCTGTCAAGGTAGTTGTAAAGGTAATCTGCCTTTTCCTTGTTTCGTTTGAGCATTCCTTCAGCTCCGCCGTTTGCTTCAATCCAGTGAAGAACTTTGTCCAAAACGTAGATTGTGTAGCATGGCGGTGTATTGTACATTGAGCCGTTGTCTGCGTGTGTTTTGTAAGCGAGCATTGTCGGTGTTCCTGGCAAGCAGTTTTCTGGCTCTGGAATCAAGTCTTCGCGAACGATTACGAGTGTAACGCCGGCCGGTGCCAAGTTTTTCTGTGCGCCTGCAAAAAGCAAACCGAATTTTGAAACGTCAAGTGGCTCGCTCAGAACGCAAGAAGAAATGTCTGCTACGAGCGGAATGTTGCCCGTGTCAGGGATGTACTCGTAGTGAGTTCCCATGATTGTGTTGTTAAAACAGATGTAAGCGTAATCGTAATCACCTGTGATTTTTTCAACTTTTGGAATGTAAGAATAATTTTTATCTTTTGAAGAAGCGATTACATCAACTGCGATTCCGAGTTTTTTTGCCTCTGCTGCGGCTTTTTTAGCCCAAACGCCAGTTTCGATGTAAGCTGCCTTTTTGTTTTTGATTCCGAGGTTCTGGGCAACCATTGCAAACTGTGTGCTGCCTCCGCCCTGAACGAAAAGAACTTTGTAGTTTTCAGGAACGTTCATCAATTTGCGAACCATTGCTTCCGCATCCTGAATGATTGGTTCGTAAGCCTTTGAACGATGGCTCATCTCCATTACGGACTGTCCTGTTCCATTGTAATCAAGCATTTCTGCTGCACATTCTTTTAAAACTTCTTCTGGAAGACAAGAAGGTCCCGCACTAAAATTGTAGACTCTAGCCATTTTGTTTCTCCTAAAACCTTTGCGGTAGCAACGGTGCATGGATGCACCGAATCTCAAGTTTTCGGCATCGCTGAAAACTTGAGCACAA
>NZ_JPUF01000007.1 GCF_014737315.1 Treponema zioleckii
TCTGTGTCTCATCCGTGTCAATCTGTGTCAAAAATTACCAGCTAACTCTCACTTGGTTGTGGTTTCGACTACGCTCAACCACCGGGGTTTTCAGCGCATCTGTGTCCCATCCGTGTTTATCTCCGTTCATCTGTGTCAAAATTGCCAGCTAACTCTCATTTGGTTGTGGTTTCGACTACGCTCAACCACCGGGCTTTTTTCAGTTTATCTGTGTCCCATCTGTGTTAAAAATTGCGAAACAGGTTTTTCGCATTACAGGAAAGTTGACAAAAAATTGTCGAAACGAGAGTAAAAACGGCTTTTGTGAACGTTTGCAAGGTGAGCCGCTTTGCGGCGTCAATAATTTTCCTTGCGCCTTGCACCGCGTGAACAAAAACGGCTTTTACGGTAGTGCAGACAATTTTTTACACTTGCAAGTTTATAATGTGGAAGCCGGGAGTTTAGTTATCCGTACCTTGTTACAACCTTTTTTTTTCTATAGAATAGCCGTTATGGCAGATGCAAAATCACAATTTAGGACACTTATCGCAGATGCGGTAAACGAAATCATAAAAGAAAAAAATCTTGAATCAGATGTTGTTTTGGCTGAAAAAATTGTAGTTCAGCCTTCCCCGAACCCGGAAATGGGTGACATTGGCTCACCGATGTTTATGTTCGCAAAAGCACTCAGAATCGCTCCTCCACAGATTGCGCAGGAGGTTGTTGCAAAAATCGGCGCGAATGCAAAAGATTTGGGCGAAGTGCTTGCTGTTGGTCCTTATGTAAACCTTAAGATGGACAAGGCTGGAGCCGTAAAATCAATTCTTTCAAAAATCGAGAATGAAGGTGAGAATTTCGGAACTCTTGATAATGACGGAAAGCCGCACTTGGCTGGAAGCAAAATCATGATTGAGTTCTCTTCTCCGAACACAAATAAGCCTCTCCACCTCGGTCACATGCGAAACGACGCTCTCGGAGAGTCAGTTTCACGAATTCTTAAAAAAGCGGGCGCAGAAGTTTGCAAGGTTGACCTTATCAACAACCGCGGAATTCACATTTGTAAGTCGATGCTCGCATACAAGCTCTTTCACGAGGCAAATGGCGACACTCCAGAAAAACTCGGCATGAAAGGCGACCACTTTGTAGGTCAGTGCTATGTTGAATTCGACCGCTACTTGAAAGGCGAAAAGGACAAGCCGGAAACGGCTCACCCGGAAGCTCAGGAAATGGCAGAAGAAATGCTCCGAAAATGGGAAGCTGGCGACGAAGAAACCCGAAAACTCTGGCAGACCATGAACGACTGGACTTTTAACGGCGTAAAAGAGACTTACGACCGCACTGGCGTTAGCTTTGATAAATTCTATTTTGAAAGCGAAACTTACCTTAAAGGAAAGGATGAGATTCAGAAAGGTCTTGAAAAGGGCGTGTTCTTTAAAGCTGAGGACGGTTCTGTCCGTGTTGATGTTACGGAGGCCGTTGGCAAAGGAAAAGACGGCGAAGACCACGAAAAAGTTTTGCTCCGAAAGGACGGAACTTCGGTTTACATCACACAGGATATTGGAACTGCAATCAGCCGCCACAACGACTGGGCTTTTAACGAACTTGTTTACGTTGTTGCAACAGAACAGAACTTCCACTTTAAGGTTCTCTTCTATATTCTTAAAAAACTCGGTTTTGACTGGTCAAACAAACTCTATCACCTCGCTTATGGCTTGGTAAATCTTCCGAACGGACGAATGAAGAGCCGTGAGGGTACGGTTGTTGACGCGGACGATTTGATTGACTCTCTGCATGCGGACGCTCTCAAAGCGATTAAAGAGCGCGGACGTGAGGAAGAAGTTGGAAACGCGGACGAGGTTGCTGAAAAAGTCGCTCTTGCCGCATTGCACTATTATCTTTTGCAGGTCAGCCCGATTAAGGACATGGTTTTCAATCCAGAGGAATCTTTGAGCTTTAACGGAAACACGGGACCTTACTTGCAGTACATGGGAGCCAGAATCGCTTCGATTTTGCGAAAGGCTAATGACGAAGGAACGAGTCCTGCAAGCCCTGAAAAGGCTGCAAGCCTTCTTAAAGCCGGTGAAGAATGGGATTTGGTAAAACGCTTGGGCGAATACCCGGAGACCGTGGCTCGTTCAGCGACTGCAAAAGACTCTTCTATTATGGCAAACTACATTTACGACATTGCAAAACTCTTTTCGAAGTTCTATCAGCAGTGCCCGATTATGACCGCTGAAACAAAGGAACTAAAAGAAGCCCGCTTAACACTCGCAAAGGCAACGCTCCGCGTCCTCAAAGAGGCTATGGGATTGGTTCTCGTGCCGTATTTGGACAGAATGTAAGGCTGCGTGGCAAGTTGACTTTGAGATAAAAAGTTGACTTTTGCACAGCCCGCGAGTTTTCCGAGTGAAAACTCGCAAAGAAGCTATAGCCGACTTTTTGATTAAAAATTGGCTTTTAGCGCAGCCTGTGAGTTTTCAAAGAAAAATTTGCGAAGGGGCTTTTGTTTATGAAATTTCTTGTATTATCTGATATCCACGGAAGTGCTTCCTGTTTGCAGAAGGCACTCGACTCATTTGAAAAAGATTGCGACGCGATTGTTATTTGCGGGGATTATTTGAATCACGGACCGCGGAATCCGTTGCCGGACGGATGGAACACAAAATCCACGGCGGAGATTTTGAATGCGCGCAAAGACAAAATAATTTGCGTGCGGGGAAACTGCGACAGCGAAGTTGACGAAATGATGCTCACTTTTCCTTGCTTGAACGCATATTCAAATATTTTTGTGGGAAAGCCTTCAAAAAACTCGGTGAACAGAATCTTCGTTCATCACGGGCATTTGTACACCCGTGAAAAACTCGTGGATTGGCTTCCAAAAAATACGCTGGTGATTTCTGGACACACTCACGTTTGCGTTCTTGAAAAATCAGACGGTTTGGTTTGGTTCAATTCAGGTTCTGTGTCGCTTCCAAAATGCGAGGAAGGAAAAACTTGCGGAGTCGTGGAAGCTGACGAAAACGGAGTGAGCAAGATTTCCCTCTATTCAATAGAAGGAAATCTCATAAAATCACTTTTGGTCTGATAAAATTTGGCAGTACAGTTAATCTTTCATGCCTAAAAGTTTTTTTGCCGTGCCGAAGGCTGTGTTTTCGTCCAAAACCGAACCTGCTTCCTGGAAAAACGGCAAAAAATCATCCACGATTGCCTTGTTTTTTTTGAATTCTTCTTCACTAGCTGAGCTGTAAATTGTGTTCAGAATTAGATATGTAAGCGGCGTGATGTTGAATTTGTCGGATTTCTCGGTCATTGAGCGTCTTGCTTTTTCGCCGAATTCAGATAGATACATTTTTAGCGAATTGTAAGACTTGAAGCTGATAAGCCTGTAAACGAGAGAGTTTGGAATTTCAGTAGAAATTGTTGAGCCGTCGCGGTAATTCAGGCCGAATTTTGCGCTTCCGATGATTTTGTCAACGTCCGAGCCTTTTTCAATAAGACTTTTGAGCGTTTTAGAATCGTCTGTTTCTGCCGCAAAAAGAAGTGCGTTTGAACCTGTTTTGCCTTCAATCTGCTTTACAAAGTCGTCCGGCGAAGAAGTTTTTTGAATCGAAAGCTCCACTATTTTTTCAAGTTCTTCGCAATTCTTTGAAAGTTCCAAATCTTTTCCGTAGTATGCGTTGAACATTATTTTTCCAAGACCTGATTTTTCGTATGTCCGTCTCATTTGATGGAAAATCTGCATGTACTTTTCATTTTGGCTTTCTTTTGAAAGTTGTGAGAAATCGAGTTTTGAGATGAACTGCGAACTTTGCACCTGAATCAAATCTTCTGTGAATTTCTTTGGGCCGGCTTTTACGGAGGCTTTTCGCTGAATCGCGTAATAAAGAATTGAAACTCCGTTTATTCGTTCGGAGTCAAAATTGATACCGTCGGCAAGCTGACTGAACTGTTCAAAATCCGCGTCGTCAATCGCTTTTTGAATCGGGTTTGCGGCAGTTCGTTTGTAGTCGTTGCTGGCGCGATCCCTGGCTTTGTTTTGGTCAAGGCACATGTTCGGTGCGAATTGCAGCCAGAATTGTTCTTTTGAATTAAAATTTGTTATGAATCGTTCGTTTGCGGACGCAAATACTTTTTTCTCAACGCCAAAATTCCAGAATTTCAGCGCGTTTTCTTTTTCTCCGATGTACATAAAGAACGCGAAGCCCTGCTGTAAAAAGGTCGGAAGGTATTCGGCGGCTTTGTCCGCGTGCGAGAGTGCTTGTGTGTAGTATTCTTTTGCCTTTAGACCGTTGTTCTGAGCCACTGAAACAAATCCGCGCAGCCACGGTTCAAAAAAATCTGCCTGTGCCGGGACTATTTCGCGAATCTGTGCAAAAAAAGGCTCAACGTCATGATTTTTGTAAACGTAATCCTGTGTGATTGAGTCATAAATGTAGATTATTGTCTGAGCTTTTGCCGAGTTCAGTTCTTGAGAAGTCTGTGTTTCGTTTTCCATATTCATGACGAAGATTATACTCCATTAGGCAAGAAAAACTCTAGCGAAAAACTTAGTTCACTTGATTGCTTTTTTGAAAAGTTTACGAAATGAAGGAAGTGAATTAGTATATGCAAAGAAAGACTCAATCAAGGTTACGGTCGGTCTTTACGCCAATGGTTAATTTAAAACCGCCTCTGTGGCAAGACGAGGCGGTTTTTTTATGCTCTCTTACTCCGCAGAAAGCAATTTTTTTGTGCGCTCCAGAGCTATATCAATGTTGTCGCACACGTTCTCTGCACCGATTTTTTCGATGAGCCCCATTTTTGTAAGAAGCTTTCGTGGCTGAACGTGAACTCCGCTCAAGACAAGAGTGATTTTTTGTCGCTTTAAGCCCGCAAGAGCCTGTTCCAACGCACGGATACCGCCGGCATCGAGATAATGAGTGTTTCTCATTCGCATAATCAGAACTTTTATCTCCGTACCGCTGATTCCTGCGCGTTCAAGAGCGATTTCGAATTTTCGGACTGTACCAAAAAAGAGCGGGCCTTCAATTTCGTAAACTACCGCACCTTTTGGAAGATTAAGTTTTTCTTCCGGCATGTCAATCGTGTTCATCGATGCGCCGATTCCATTTGAAATCTTGCCGTCAGAAGTCTCAACTTCGCTCACGTCAATCATTTTTTTGATGAAGAAGAATGCCGCAAAACCGAGTCCTACCTCAATGGCAACCGTCAAATCGACAAAAATCGTGATTAAAAAAGTGACTGTAAAAACACAAATGTCAGATTTTTGACCGTGCAAAAGTGCCTTGATTGCCGGGAAGCCGGCCATGTTCCATGCCACGTTTATAAGAACAGCCGCAAGTGCCGCCATTGGAATAAGCGAAGCGTACTTTCCCGCGAAAAGCAAAATTATAAGGAGCACGAGAGCATGAATGATTCCCGCGATTGGAGTTTTTCCGCCGTTTTTAATGTTCGTTGCCGTTCGTGCGATAGCTCCTGTTGCCGGAATTCCGCCAAAAAGTGGCGAAACGATGTTTGCGATTCCCTGGCCGATAAGCTCTGTGTTCGAGTCATGCTTGTCGCCCGTCATACCGTCCGCGACAGCTGCCGAAAGAAGCGACTCAATAGCTGCGAGAACTGCAATAGAAATAGCCGTTGGGAACAATTTGATGATTGTCTGCACACCAAAATCTGGCAAAGTTGGCTTTGGAAGCGAAGTTGGAATTTCGCCGATTGTTGTTGTTTCGTAGCCGTATTTTCGCAAAATCACGCTCAAAATCGTAGCGACGAGGATAACCAAAAGCGAGCCTGGAATCTTCTTGATGAATTTTCCCCAGACGAACAGGAATACGAGTGAAACTGCCGCCATTACAAAAGAATAAGTGTCGATTGTTGAGAAAAAGTGACCGAATGCAATCATCTTCGGCAAAAAGTCACCCGGCATTTTTGTGTATTCTTCGCCCAAAATCGTGAGTGGTGTGGAAAAATCTGTGGTGAGTCCGAAGAAGTTTCCGATTTGTCCGCCAGCGATTGTTACTGCGATTCCTGCAGTAAAGCCTGTCACGATTGTATACGGAATGAATTTTACAAGTCCGCCCATTTTGAATACGCCGAGCATAATCAAAAGGATTCCTGCCATTACCGTTGCCGTTGCGAGTCCCGAAAGCCCGAAGTTTGCCACAACGCCATAAACGATTACGGTGAACGCGCCTGTCGGTCCGCCAATCTGCACGGTGCTTCCGCCGAATGCCGAAATAAAAAATCCTGCGATTATGGCTGTAAAAATTCCTGCCGCCGCAGTTACGCCAGATGCGATTCCGAATGCGATTGCCAACGGAAGCGCAACGATGCCCACGATGATTCCAGCTATCAAATCGCTTACGAATTTGTCTGCGCTGTAAGTTTTGATGCTGTTGATGAGTTCTGGTTTGTACATAAAAACCCCAACTATTTTGAATGTAGAGATTTCTACATAATGCCCCTATTTGCGAAAAAACGCAACGGCTTTTAAATGCAAGAGTATGCTTCCGCGTATAAACTTGCGGGTGTAAAAAATTTGGTCTGCCGTTCGCTCGTCGCCTAAAAAATGATTGCCGAATCATTTTTTTTATCAATCTTTTTTTCGCTAGAATGCGTCTTTCAAAAAAAGCGAAGTAAATTCTAGAGGATTCTTTTGGAAAAATTCTATTTTGGGGTGTAAAATAGTTGTGTTATTTCTGATAAGTTTCGGAATCTATTTTTTGGATGCGTTTTTTTTGTAAAACTTGATATTGCAATAAAAAAGGAGATTGTAAAAATGAATATGACACGAAAAGCCGGGGTGCTTCTTCATCCTACTTCTTTGCCGGGAACGCCTGGAATCGGAACGTTTGGCAAGGCTGCTTATGATTTTATTGATTTTCTTTACGAAAGCGACATGAAAATTTGGCAGATTTTGCCGCTTGGGCCAACTGGCTATGGAGACAGCCCGTATCAGTCGTTTTCGACTTTTGCCCTGAATCCTCTGCTGATTGATTTAGAAAATCTTGTGGAACGTGGCTGGGCTTCTAAAAACGACGTTAAGACGCCGGAATACATTTCAAAGACCGGCAACGTAAATTTTGGTTCTGTTGTTTACTGGAAGACCGGTGCGCTCACAAAATGCGCCGAATATTTTTTTAACCGGCTTACAGACACAAAAGACGCAGAATTCTTTGAGACAAAGCGGGCTTTTTACCAATTCTACAATGAAAATGAATTCTGGCTAAAAGATTTTGTGGCTTACATGAGCATAAAGTCTTACTACGAGGCGAAAGCCGAAGACGAGCGAAAATCTGGTGCGAATGTGAATGCTTCGTGGAACGTTTACTGGGACGAAAAACTTGCCAAGCACGACGAGCAAGCTGTTGATTTTTGGGTGAACTCGCATCAGGATTGCGTTTTTTATGAAATCATTCAGTTCTTTGCATTTACTCAGTGGGACGAGATTCATAAATATGCTGAATCCAAGGAGATTGAAATTATAGGTGACGTGCCGATTTTTGTTTCTCCTGACTCAAGCGATGTTTGGGCGAATCAAAAATACTTTCTTCTGAACGAGAACGGCTCGCCAAAATGCGTTGCGGGTGTTCCGCCTGATTATTTTTCTGCTACGGGGCAGCTTTGGGGAAATCCTCTTTATGACTGGGATTCCTTAAAGGCTGACGGATATTCTTGGTGGGTTAGCCGCGTAAAAAATATGTTAAAACTCGTTGATTACGTTCGAATCGACCATTTTAGAGGATTTGAGTCTTATTGGGCTGTTCCTTTCGGTGCGCCTAACGCGATGGGCGGGGAGTGGAAAAAAGGTCCCGGAAAGGCTCTGTTCGACGCTATTAAAAATGCCATTTGCCCTAACGGAGAGGAACTTCCTCTAATCGCCGAGGATTTGGGCGTTATTACCGACGAAGTGGCTTCTCTTCGCGACGAGTGCGGCTTTCCTGGCATGAAAGTTTTGCAGTTCGCGTTCTCAAAGGACGAAGCTAATAACGGCTCGCTCGTAAATGCGTTCCTGCCGCACAATTTTGCGACTCCGAATTGCGTTGTTTACACGGGCACGCACGACAACGACACGACTCAGGGACTTTTGAATTCTCTTGATGACGAAACGCTCTCGGTAATCGCTTCGTACATAAAAGGCGAGTTTGTTTCAAAAGAGAATGCCGTAAAAATGCGAGATTCTGGAAAAATGTGCCACGAGCTTATAAAACTTGCTTTTGCGTCAACTGCAAAATTTGCCGTAATCCCGTTGCAGGATTTGTATGCTTTGGGCAGCGAGACCCGCATGAACATGCCTAGCACCAGCGGAACGAACTGGAGCTGGCGTGCGGACAAAAAATATATTTGTGGACCGAAAGCCGAAAAAGTTCAGGAATGGCTAAAAGAAATGGTTGTGTTCTACGCGCGCTAAAAAAAATTGTGGTGGCTGAGCTTGTCTAACTAGCGAAACCACCACATTTTTTTAATAGTGTTCATCACGGAAAGTGAGTTTTTGCATTGAAAATTTTAATTCGATGAATGTCGTTTTTTCTTCAATGCTCTGGTAAGCCATAAGTTCTGTTTTGTCGCGAGTAATATAAAGCTTATTGCTCCCAGTTATTTTTGGTCGCTCAAAATAAGTCTTTTCATCTTCTTTTGTATAAAAATCAAGCAAATATCTTTTTACGTCTTGCTTAAAATCCCGAAGGTTTTCTTCGTATTCAAATGATTCTTTGTTTATATAATTTCCAGTGAACAAGACTGTTGAATCGTCTTCCGAACCTGAAATTTCGGCTCTGAAAGTTTCTATTGAAAGCTGACCGTTTCTGCTTTCCGTATAGCTTCCGAGCCATGTTCCTACAATCCAATCATCATTAAAATCATCTATGGAGATTGCATTGGAATCATCCGAGCAAGATATTGTTAGTGTCAAAAAAAATATCCCAAGAAGCACAAGAAAAAAGTTGAGATTCTTTTTCATATGACCCCCTGTTAAAAATAGTCTTAAAATTTATTATAAAATATTTTAAGAACATTTCAATTTATTTTTCAATTTATTTTTTACAGTTAAAAAAAGCTAGAGTATTCCTTATATCGATTTTTTAAATTAAAATCAAGACTATGAAAAGAAAATTAATTTTTATTTCAGCTATTTTTTTCCTTGTGATTTCACGGACGATGGCTTCTCCTGCTGACGGCGGGGACGTGACTTTTTCGCCGGAGTGGCAAGATCACTCAGAGGTGTATTTGATCTGGGGAACAATGTCTGTTATTCCGCCGCTGGTGGGACTTTTTGGTGCGATTGGCGGAGCTTTGAGCGGAGCGGACGACGTTAGCGGCGGCATGAGCGGCGTTATAGGCTTTGGAGCTGACACCTATCTTTTTGACTGGCTTTTTGTTGGTTTTGGCGGAACTTTCGAGCATTTTTCTATGAGCTACGATGACAAAGAAGCGTATTCAATCAATTTTTGGACGGCTCAAGCTCCGTGCGGGCTTGCAGTGGCACATCAAAAAACTTTATATTTATCACTCTCTAAGCGGCGGCGTTGGATATTTTGCCGGCGCAAAGAATCAAAGTTTTTCTAGCAACATGGTTTACATGTTCAATCTGAATTATTTGGGATTCAAGTTCCCGGTTTATAACAATCTTCATGGTTTTTGTGAATTCAACATCGGTTCGGGGGCTTTTGCGTCGCTTGGGCTAAGCTACAAATTCTAAAATTTTGTGAGGTAATAGAGGCATTTTGATGAAAGAAAGGTTGAAGCTTTTATGGGATTTGTTTTCGGTTTTTTTTAAGATTGGAATCTGTACTTTTGGTGGCGGAATTGCGATGCTCCCGATTTTGCAGCGTGAACTTGCCGACAAACGTGGTTGGACCGACGAAAACGAACTTTTGGATTATTTTGCAATCGGGCAGAGCACTCCCGGAATTATTGCGGTTAATGTTGCGACGTTCATAGGATTTAAGAAAGCCGGTGTGGTCGGCGGGTGCGTCGCCACTTTTGGAATGGTTTTTCCGTCAATTATAATTATTACGCTGATTGCAATGTTCCTTTCAAATTTTGCGGATATTGTCTGGGTAAAAAAGGCGATGAGCGGAATCAACGTTGCGGTTGCGGCGATTCTTACAAGTGCTGTTTATAAGTTTGCAAAAAAATCCGTAAAAGGAATTTTTGGTCTCATCCTTCTTTTGGCATCTTTCGTCCTGATTTTTTTGTTCAATGTGAATACGATTTGGATTATCCTCGGAAGCGCGCTTTTGGGCGTTGTTATTGCTGCTTGCCGCGGAGATTTTAAAAAGTCCGCTGTCAAAAATCAAAATGAGACTTCGGAGGCAAAGTAAAAATGACTGATTTTTTGATTTCTGAAATTCAGAGTCAGAGTGCGATGGGGCTTTTGTGTCTCGTTGCGGTTTTCTTTTATGTTGGACTTATTACGATTGGCGGCGGTCAGGTCGGAATCACGATTATGCAGCAAACTCTGGTAGAAAATTTTCATCTTCTGGGAAATTCTGATTTTTACAATATGGTCGCTATTTCGGAGTCAACTCCGGGGCCAATCGGAATAAACGTTGCGACCTACATTGGCACTGAGCTTTACGGTGTTTTTGGCGGATTCGTTTCGACTTTGGGCGAAGTTCTTCCGTCTTTAATCTGCATAATGATTATCGCAAAATTTTTTGGAAAGTTCGCTGAAAAAAAAGGCGTAAAGGCGGCTTTTTCAACGCTTCGTCCCGCGGTTTCGGGCGTTATTGCCGTTGCGGCTGCAAAAATCATAATTCTCGCGCTTTTTGCGTTCCTTCCTGGATTTGATTTGTACACGCCTTCAACCTGGCACGAAACATTCTACATCAGCGGAACGAGTTTTATGTTCTATCTTTTGTGCCTGTTAGTGCTTTTTAAGACCAAACTTCATCCCGTTTTTATAGTCCTCGGCGGTGCGGTCTTCGGCGTGCTTTTCTTTTAGCGAAGTCTTTGAAAGCTTAATCTCAGATTGAAGTTGGGACTAAGCTTTTTTTGCGAACAATTGCAATATTTTTATCAAAACTCAACAGCGTCAAGGGAAAACTGTACGGAATCCGCGTTAATTGTTACGGAGATTATCTCTGAAAAGTTTCGGTATATCTTTCCTTCTTCGAGACCGTTTGTCTTTTTTGCCACAAGAGAGCCGTGCATAGAAGGAGTTTCTGCAGAGTCTGTGATTTTTACCCGATGCAAATTATCTGTCTTAATTTTAGATTTTTCTATTCCTAAACTTTCGGAATAGCTGTCTGTCTTTGGGGGGCCGAGATAAAAATAATCGTTAATTTTAAGAAAGAAAGATTCATACCAAGGTTCCACATATTCAATTGTATCAAGGGGAAAATCATCGATAATCGCAGTTTCGCCAGCTTTTACAACAGCAACAGAATCCTTTTTATTTGGAACAAAATTAAAGAAATCCTCCCATTCACCAGAGGCATTGGAACGGTTATTCAATCTAACTGCGGTTACTTTACAATCTGCACTAGACTTGTTTTCTATTGAAAAAGAAAAATTTCTTTTATACGAATATTCAATTTCTTCATAAGGTGCAGGACAAGAAATAAAGATAAACGAAAAGAACGATAAAAA
The DNA here is from genome assembly GCF_014737315.1 of Treponema zioleckii. GTDB lineage: Bacteria > Spirochaetota > Spirochaetia > Treponematales > Treponemataceae > Treponema_D > Treponema_D zioleckii. The sequence continues at coordinate 11,569 of NZ_JPUF01000007.1, forward strand.
AATAAAATAGCAACTTTCATAAGCGAAACAATCCTTTTGTAATTATGGTGGCTCAGAAAACAATATTTTTCCGAGTTCGCCATAATCTTGAACGTAAGTATTTTACCTGCTAGTACAATCTACAGACTGTTTTTATATCAGTTTCAGAAAGCTCTGTATTATACCTTGTAGTTGAAAAGCCTTCATTCATATAAGTTTTATTTGGTTTTACTTTGATATTCGAGTAAAGCATAATTGACTTAAAATCAAATTCACCTTCAAGTTTACTGTTTACTTTTTCCCAAAAACATGGATAATAACCTCTGATTTTACAGAATCCGATTCTGATTTTTTTTGATTCAAACCGAAAACCACTTATTTTTTTAGGTATTTTTTCATAATTAGACCCCGTTGACATATTTTCCAAAGATACAATATTTTTCAGCTCTTTTTTTAGTTTCTCATCATCAAGAACAAAAATAACGTTCTGTAATTATTTTATGTGCTTTTCCTACTAACTGCAACAATACGCAATAAGAATGTCAGTATCATGGGCTAGTTTATAATGCGGAATCACTGGTGACTTTTGTGTTCCACGGCTTTACAGTTTTTGTTTTTCATTTTAAACTCGAAGCTATGAGTACACATATCAATGCGCCAGAGGGCGCAATCGCACCAAACATTCTTTTGCCGGGCGACCCGCTTCGTGCAAAATTTATTGCCGAAACTTTTTTTGAGAATCCAAAATGCTACAACGAAGTTCGTGGAATGTACGGATTTACAGGAACGTACAAAGGTGTTCCGGTAAGCGTTCAGGGAACTGGAATGGGACAGCCTTCGCTTTCTATTTATGTTACCGAGCTTTTTAAATTCTACAACGTTCAGACTGCAATTCGCGTAGGAACTTGTGGAGCCGTAAACGCGGACACACAGCTTCGCGATACAATTATCGTAAATTCCGCTTGTTCTGATTCTTGCCTGTTGAACCAGCGTTTTGGAAACATGCATTATGCACCAACAGCAGACTTTAAGCTCGTAAAAACTGCCGACAGCATTGCCGAAAAAATGGGAATCCGCTATCAGGTTGGCTCGGTAGCTTCTTCTGATTTCTTCTATGACAAGAATGAAAACTGGAAAAAATGGGCTGAGTACGGAGTTCTCGGAATCGAGATGGAAAGTGCAGAACTTTTGACACTCGCTGCTGAGTACAAACGAAAGGCCATGGCGATTATGACTGTTTCTGACCACATTTTGCTTGGCGGACAGACGACTGCCGAAGAACGCCAGACGACGTTCACGAACATGATTAAACTTGCTTTGGACACAATCGTAGCTCAAAACAAGTAGAAGGGAACTTCGAAAAATTAAAACTTAAAAAAAACGGTTAGCTTAGACTATGCTCGGCAACCGTTTTTTTTCTAAAAGTCTTCAAGACTCTTTTGCTTTGAATAAATCGATTTTCCAAAATTCAAGACTTTTGAGATTCCGCAAACGACAATCATGTACGGAAGGTAGTTTGCTCCGAAACACTCAACTCCAATAAAAATCGGGGCAAAAAGCGTGTTTGTCGCACTTCCGAACGCCGCCGAAAATCCCAGAGCCGCAACGAAAACTGAATCAAGCCCAAAGAAAGGCGCGACTATTGCACCTAGGTTCGCTCCAATCGAAAAAATCGGGGTAAGTTCGCCTCCCATAAATCCTGCCGAAAGCGTAAAAATCGTGAAGAGCATTTTTAAAATCCAGTCGTACCAAAAGACTTCTTGATTGTTGAGAGCCGCAATTGTAAGATTCGTTCCGAATCCGCTGTATTTTCCGTCAAGCAGAATAAAAAATGCGCTTAAAATTACGCCCGCGCTTACAGCACGCACATAACGGTTTGGCGCAACGTGCGAAAGAAATTTCTTTGTGTATTTTAACCCTTCCGCAAACAGAGTTCCTGCAAATCCAAAAATGAATCCCAAAGCGATTAGCTTTAAAATCAGAATCTGGTCGATTCCGACGACAGGCAGATATTTTATGCTGAAATTCCTAAGCCCAAAGTAGTGAGCTATAAAATACGACGTGAACGAGGCTATTACCGCAGGAAAAAGTGATTTGTACTTCATTTCCCCTGCGACAAGAACTTCTATCGCAAAAAAGCAGGCCGCGAACGGAGTTTGGAACAAGCCCGCAAAACCTGCCGCCATACCGATTATTATAAAAGTGTCTCTGCAATTTTCGAGTTTTAGCCTTGCTCCAAGTTGGTCTGTAATAGACGCGCCAATCTGAACCGCAACGCCTTCTCGCCCGGCGCTTCCGCCGCAAAGGTGGGTAAGCCAGCTGCCAATCATCATAAGCGGGGCGAGTCGTAACGGAATCGAATTTTTGTCCTCTGCCGCATCAAAAACAAGCCCCATGCCTTTTCGGCATTTACCGTTCAGCCCGAATTTTTCGAACATAAAAACTATCACAAGTCCTGCAATCGCAAGAAAAGGCATAAAATAAAGCGGATTTGCCGTCCTGAATTCTGTTACAAGCTCCAGTCCTTTGCCAAAAAACACTTCCGCAAGTGAGACGATTGCTCCCAAAGGTAACGCCAGAATTGAGAGAAGAATCATCGAGCGGTATGATTTTACGCCAGTTACGACGTGGCTAAAAAAAACGGTGATAAAGCTTTTGTACGATTTTGGCAAAATTTGCTCCTATTTGGTTTCGTCTTTCCAGGCACGGGTCAAAACTGGAACTGTGATTCCGCCGAGCGCATTGCCGAGGACTGTTACGATTGTAAGAAGCGCGTTGTCAACGGAGAAGCATTTAAATGAGTCGAGACCAACTTTGAGTGTTGAAACGAACGGTTCCTGCGTTTCCGGCGAGAGAAGCTGGAAACCGAACGAAGCTCCGTTGTAGAAAGAATTTGCAATTGAGTGGTCGAATCCTGAGAAAATAAAAGTCGGCACAAATAGAAAACAACCGATTTTGATTCCTTTTTTCCAAGTGTCAACTGCAAGGAACATCAAAAGTCCGCAGAACGCGCCTGAAATAAAAGTTTTTAAAAGCGGATTTGAAAGTTTTGGAACGTAAACGTTGAACGATTCAGCACCGATTTTTGGGTAAGTGTAAGCAATCACAATTCCGAGCACGAATGTTGAAAGCAAATTGAACGTTACGATTAAGAGCACGAGACGAATATATTTGAGGTCCGTGAATTTGTAGCCGATGTAGCCGACTTTTCCGGTGTAAAGGTTGAATCCGTAAACGCAGATTGTGAACAAACCTGCAGAAAAGAGAATTGCTCCGAGCCAGGTGAGTCCCATGGTGCGGCAAGCCATGTAGACTGAGCCGCCAACTGTAATCATTAGTCCCGAAAGAATTGAAAGTTTGATGTCTTTAAGCATGATATTTCCTTCATTAACAAAAAAAATTGAATAAATTTTCGTTGCAGATTCTATCGTTTTTTACTATTTTTTACTAGCACGGTCTGAAAAATGAAAAATGAAACTGGAAAATTGAATGTCAATCGGTGGTTGAGCATGGTCGAAACCGCAACTTGACACAGATGAACAGAGATAAACTCAGATGGGACACGGATGAATTAAAGCGACGGTGGTTGAGCGGAGTCGAAACCACAATTCGACACAGATAAATTAAAGAGTGAACACCTGCAAGTTGACCCACCAGGGCGCGAGTTTTGGGAAACGCTAAAAGGATATTTTTTTTGGTCGGACAGTTTTACTTGTGCGTTTCCGAAAACTTGCGGGAAACGCACGCGTGGACTTATATTTGCAAAGTGAACTTTCGGCGTTTCCGTTTTGTTTGTTTTAGAAAAGTGCAGATTCCGAAACTTCTTCTGCGTTCGGAAGAGAGATTCGCATCAGTTCAAGCTGACCTTCAAAAGTCACTTTGTCGCCCGGAAGAACGGCAAAAATCTGCTCAGGTTTTACAGGCTGCTTTTCGCAGGGCGTTCCGTCTGCATTCGTTCCGCGAATAGTTCCGCTTCCGCCGAGAACAAAAACCAGCTGCGCGTTGGTATGCTTTCGGACGAAGAACGAATAACCGCCTTTCACTTCGATTTTGTTTAAGTCAAAATATTTGCACGAAAAACCGTCCTTAAAGTCGCTGAATGATTTTATGGTTTTTGCGTCCTCGTCAAAATCATGAATTGCGGCAAATGCTTTTTCCACGTGAAGTTCCCGGCCTCTCTCCCAGTCGTAGAATCGGTATGTGATGTCGCAGTTCTGCTGCACTTCAAGAAGCCTTATGCCGCCGCAAATCGCGTGAACCATTCCCGACGGAATAAAAAGAAAATCACCTTTTTTTACTTTTACTTCGTTTAAAAGTTCGGGAAGTCTTTTTTCGCTGAGGGCTTTTTCGAATTCACTTCTGTTAAACTTATTTTTTAATCCAAAAATGATTTTTGCATCCGGTTGTGCGTCCAGAATGTACCAGCATTCCGTTTTGCCGTTTGCTCCGCTGCCCTCAAGTTTTACGGCAGTTTCGTCGTCTGGATGCACTTGCACAGAAAGCGTATCGTTTGCCTGAATAACTTTTACGAGAAGAGGGTAGTCTTTAACGAGTTTTACGAAGTCTTCCTGCACAAGCGTTTTGTTTGTGGAAGCAATCCAGTCTTCGTAGCCCCAGATTTTTTCTGAATGAAGAGGAGTAAGGCTCTGCATTGTTAGTTGCGCTCCCAAAGTTTTTCTGGATAGTAGCCAGAAGCGATTTTTTGAGCGATTGCGTCTTTTACAATCTGCTTGTCTTCTGGGTAAGTCATGCCGAACCAGCTTTCCTCGCTGGTGAACACTTTGATTTTTCCTTCGCCGTATTTGATTATGTCGCTTGCGGCAACTGGCAAAAGTGCCTCGGCTTTTGGAAGTTCAAGAGAAGTTTCTTTAAAGCCGTCCCAGTATTTTTCAAAGCGTTCGAATGCTTTTGGCGAGAATCCAAAGAGATTCATGCTGACGGTCTCGTTGCCCGAAAGTTTGTAGATTTTGCCGTTAAGTTCGCTTTCGATTTCGTTTCCGCTAAAATTTTCGCCAGTGTAGTAGATTTTTGTGTTCTCGGTGATTGATTTTAGGTATCCGTTTTCTGTTTCTGCAACACCGCGGCTTACAGAACCGTTCCGGCTCATTGTTTTTCCGAGGACGTAGCCGACCATTGCGTGCTCAGTGCAGTCGTTGTTAATAGAAGAAAGATACTTTCCGAGCGTTTCGATTCCGTTAAGCCCGTAGTAGTCGTCTGCGTTGATTACTGCGAACGGTTCGTGGATTTTGTCTTTTGCGCAAAGAACTGCGTGAATCGTCCCCCACGGCTTTTTGCGGTCTGCTTTTTTTGCTTTTTCAAGTTCTGCGGCCGTTAAAAGTGCTTCTGGTGTTTGGAAGACGTATTCTGCGTCGAAGTTTTTTGCAACGCGGTCAAAAAGGCGTTCCCTAAAGTCTTTTTCAATGTCTTTGCGGATTATGTAGACTACTTTGCCGAATCCTGAGCGTTTTGCGTCGAATGTTGAAAAGTCAAGGAGGCATTCTCCGTTTTTTCCTACGGCGTCAATTTGTTTTACGCCGCCGTAGCGGCTTCCCATGCCAGCAGCAAGAACTAAAAGTGTAGGTTTCATTATTTTCTCCAAGTTTAATAATTTTGATAAAGGCTGATTTGAATGGTCGGAAAAGAATCGCACAAGAGCAAACCTAGCCCAGATTGTAGTGGTTGCGTAGCAAAACCGCGTAGCGGTTCGGAGGCGAAGGCCGTAGCCACGAAAAGCTGGGAATTGTCAGTGAATGAGTGGCGCGGAAAATCGCACGCGTGTTCCCAAAGCCGAATTTGCTCCGAATTTTGCTTTTGCAAACGATTTTAAATCATAACATCAGTTTTTAGAAAATTCAAATGGGGCGTGATTATGTGTCAGCTCAGGGCTTGCCGGTGAAAAAGAGGGGCTGGCGGTGCTCGTTGTGGCAGACGCGAGAAGTTAAACGATGCTTTCTAGAATGAATTCCGGCATTCCGCGAAACGTGGACAGGCAGTTTACAAATCGTTTTAGGATTTACTCTCAGGTTCATTTTACGGAAAATAATTTTGAATGAAAACAGAAATTTAAAATCCTGAATGGGGGACTAATATGGAAGATGATTTTTTTTGTTTGGCCCGGTCTGATTCCTCGGAACAGTAAATGTCTGCGTTTTTTTCTGGATTCACAAAAAAACTGAACAATCTTTGGGAATTCTCCGTTATATTTTCCGGGGAAAAGCTGATTTTTGGGGCTTTCTGTAAATCGCGATTTTGGGGAAGATGCAGGTAAGTTTTTTTTTCAGCAGTGGCATTACTTTATAATCTGTATCGGTTCCAGTTCTACTCCATTGCAATTCGCGGTTAGAAAAACAGAGGTTTTGTTCAGAAAATTATTTCTTCTTACGATTATAAAAAAGCGATTTTTGGTAAAATCATTTGTGCAAGTATACGCTCGAGATATTTCGACTTCTGAGTTAAAAACAAACCGCTTTGCATCGTGATATGTTTTGATATTTTCCAAACTGTATATAAGGGCATAATTTTCCTTAATCCTGCTGTCTTCTCTCTCAAAGAAAGAATTAATTATCTTTCGTCTGCAAAACTGATATTTTATTAGATTAAAAACATTGTCATCAACTTTGTCATAATAATGAATCAATTCACTCAACAAAGGATAATCAATTTCGTAGCGCTGCTCTTTGTATCCTTTATTTGACAAGGCAAAGATACAAAAAAACAGAGCAAGTAGAGTTATTAAAATCACTGCAAAAATGCAAACGTTCCTCTTTGAAAAAAAATTCTTCATCATTTTTGAATATCCTCTAGCACATTAGTTTTATTATAAAATGAATACTGAATAATCTTTGGAAATCCTCCGTATTTATATTTTCCGGGGAAAAGTGGATTTTTTGTACTTCCAATTCTACTCCATTGCAATTCGCAGGTGCTTTTTCCTGTAAAATTCTCCTTGATTGTCCAATAGTAAAACCTGAGAGGGGAGCATTTCAATAGAACTAACCTTAAAACTTTCTATAATCCAGCTTGAAAATATTGTCCTGTGCGATATAAATTCCTGTGCGGGAGCGGAGGTTCAACACTCAGTATTTTCGCGAATTTTTAGGAAATGCAGCGATTCCTTTTCGGAATACAGAAATGTAAAAGAATATTGTTATAAACTTGATAAAGATTTTGACGAACACGTTTTTACGCTTCAAGATTTTATTACTTTTTCTTTGGGGGAATAGAATGAAAAGAATATTTTTTAAATATCTTTGTGTTGTTTTTTGTATTATTTTTATTTCATGCTCGAATAAGAATAATTTCACAGATAATGAATTAGCAGAATTTTATGTATTGGCAAAAAAATTGGAACAAAAAGATTTTACATTTGGCAAAAAAATGGAAAATTCTAAAACTTTGAAATTGTACAAAGTAAGAGAGAATTTTTCACGTGAAGAAGATTTTTTTTCACTCGAAGAGTTTTCACTTATTGAAAATAAAATCAAGTTTGTACAAAAGAAAAAAAGGGCAGTGTGTTTTTAGAATTTGCTGCTGCTCCATCAGGCTGGGGACGTGGAATTATCTACTTAAAAAATCAGAATGATATAAAAAATCGGGCAGAAGTCTTTATTCACCTAAAAGATGAATTATATTATTTTGAAGGAAAATTCTAAGTGTTTTCAGTTTGAAATCGCAAGCTTAATAATTTCACTTCCCCCCACAAATCGCGATTTGTAGGCCAACTCAAAAATCCACTTTTCCCCGGAAAGTCCGCCACAAAAAGTGCCTTTTCCGGGAAAATTTAAGGATTGCGCTACATATAGCGTAGTTTTTACCGTTCTAAAACCGCTCGAATCAACTGACGAGTGGTTTTAGAATTTTTCGCGGACGGAAGTTTTCCGCCGATAAAATTCTTAAAGGAGGATTTTAAAACCTGAGCTGAGTTCTGCCTTTCTTGAGCCAGAAAGCGGATTTAAGGCGTAAAAACGCCCTGAATCCGCCGGAAAACTGCCCCGCGTAAGGCTCATCAATCTCAATTTGATATGTTGTGCCTTTGTCAATAGCGAAATAAAAAAATGGAAGCAACAGTCAGAAATTAACCCGGCATTTGACCATTCTGATATACGTGGATTCGGCAAAACCTTACCTACAGGTCAATGGACCGCCTGAAAGTACTTTCTGTCTGTAAACGGGCATATCAAAATCTTTTTTTAAGATTTGGTGCCCACAAATTGATCGAAGATTACTTATTATCCATAAAATCCTCTGTTGCTTCCAAAATTAAGACCAATAAATTATACACAAGCCCTAGACATGTTTCCTGTCATCATTCCCCATATAAAGCAGGAAAGTTCTCTTGCGGCCGCTGTCGTTATGACATTATAGTGAAGCCCCTTTCTTTCCATGCTCATCATCTTGTGCCTGATTCTTGCAATGGCCATATCTGCGTATTGAATAACCAGAGGGCTTTGACCTTCCTGTCTTTGCACAAGCCGCTTGCTTTTTGCAGAGCAGAGCCGGCCGTACTTTATACTTTTTGCCGATTCAATCAAGAGCTGCCGGATTCTGGAATTTCCGGATTTTGTTATCGCCGTGTGCCGGACGGTCAAACCGCTCGAGTCTTCTCCCGGACAAAGCCCTATGTAGTTTGAGAAAGATTTGGCATTGCCGAATCTTGAGAAATCTCCGACTTCGACTGCGATGCTCACCGCGGTGAGATAATCAATTCCTGTAAAACAGATTAATTTTTCAACGCCTTCCTTTATGTCTGAATTTTCAGCCATCTGTTTTATTTGAGCGTCAAGCCGCGCGACTTTTGCCATGAGTTCGTTCACTTCTGCAAAATATTCTTCAAATGCAAGCTGAAGCCATTCGTCCTTAAAATTGACAGTCCGGAGCCATTCAAAATGACTCTGAGTCCAGTAAGAACCTTTTTTAGGATATGTCATTCCCATCCTGAGAAGGAATGAAAGAAGTTCCTGCTTTGCTTTTTTCAGCTGCCGTTTTTTACTGCAACGGGCTCTGGTAAACTCTTTCATGGCCTCTGTTTTTTCAGTAGGAATCACAACCTGTTTAAAAGTCTTGTAGGCAAGGGTCTGGGCCAGGAGGCGTGCGTCCCTCCTGTCTGTCTTTACTCTGGGGCCGTTAGGCCTGTAAATTGTTGAGGGTGCGATAACGACACATGCAAAATCGGCTTTCTGCAAATCCCGGCAAAGTTTATAGCCGGTAGGTCCGGCCTCATACCCCACAAGCACAGGGGTATCTGAGCCGACAGTTTTAATCACAGATTTGATGTAATTTATTGCATTTTTTGAACTGGCTTCGCTTTTGTGCTCCGCGAAAAAACTGTCCTGTTCTTTTAAAAAACTGCAGTAAGAATAAGAACTTTTGTGGACATCAATTCCGATGTAAATTATAGTATTCATGTGGTGTCTCCTTTTTTGCATGAGGTAACGTCATGCTTTGTTTTTTTAGTTTTATGCAATTGTAGGACTGAATCCTCGATTTTTGCAAACTTGTGAGGCACTACATATTGTTCTGTACCACTACGCGGGGAACAATCCTGTGCGGTATGTGGATCCGGATGGAAAATGGCTTGATACTTTCATGGATATTGTTGGAATTGCATGGGATATTGTAGAAATTGTTGCAACTCCTGCAAATCCGTGGGCATGGGCGGCTCTTGGCGCTGATGTCGGCTGTCTGTTTATCCCAGGAGCAACTGGTGCTGGTAAAGTTATTCGAATTACAGAAGGCACTAGAAAAATGGGCAAGGTTTCTCGTGCCGCAAAAGCTGCTGGTGTTGCAGATGCGTTTGTTGATGCCGTAAAAGATGGTGAACGTGTATTTGGAAAGTATTCAGATTTGCAAAAGGTGACTAAGGGGTATAAAAGTACAATAGAAGCTCATCATCTTGTACCTCAGGCGTTGGCAGATTTATTGCATCAAGATGTTGGAGATTTTGCAAGTGTTGTAATTGACAAGGCAACGCATAGTGGATTTTCAAAAGAATGGAATGACGTTCTTGATGAAATAAGAGCCGTTCATAGTACTGGTGGTTTGAAAGCCGCCAAAGCCGAAATATTAAAACATGCAGAAAGAATATACAAAGATTTTCCAGAGATGCGTGAAGTAACAAAAGCCTGGCTGGATTCAATTTAGGAGAACTCATCATGAAAAAGCAAATACTTTTAGCAATTAATAGTGAAATATCTTTAGATGTAATTAATAAAATAAAGAAGATGTTTGGTGGTAAAATTTCTCATAGCAAGTTGTATGTTACTCTTGACGGCATTACCGCAGAAGAAGCTGAGCATGTTCTAAACTATCTAAAGAACGTTGTTGATTTTGAAATCGATATGGATTTAAATTATTTCACGGATGAAGAATTAATGGGGTTCGACTTTTTCTATTGTACCGGGCAGAGAAAACCTGATACAGGAATACGCTTTATTGATTTTGAATTTAAAATGAACGGGAATGCATCTTTTGATTACACTAATTTCTGTCCAAAGTGTAAGAAAGGGTTAAAACAGATTTCTCCTTTTGTCGTTAAAGGCCTTTCAAAAAAATATGCAGCAAAAAAATTCGTAAGCCCGTTTTGGGCGTACTGGATTGTCTCCTCTGAATTCATGGAAAAAATCCAGCAGCACAATATTTCCGGAGTTGAGTTCTGGGAACTGCTAAACTATAAGGGAGAGGCATCCAAAACGAATTTCCAGATGAAGCCGGCAAGGATTCTTCAAAATGTGCTTGACCTTAAGTATGTAAAATTCCCAAAGGATTGCAACTGTATAAATCAGAGGGTTGGCATACCGGACACAACCGTCCGTCTTCATAGGGAGGCAAAAAACATCCTGCTTGATTTCAATGAACTCTATGAGCACAATTCATCTAATTTAACTGGAATGTATATAATCAGCAAAAAATTATTAAAAATTTTTATTGAAGAAGGAATAAGGCCTCATTGGGATATAGATATTATCCCTGTAGAATTTGTTTGACAAACTGAGCAATGCTGTTCATCCAGCTTTGAGGTATAGAAGAAAATTCAAAATCTCCTCTTCCCCCAAATCGCGATTTGTAGGAAAATCAGCGCGTCTGAAAAAGCGTTGGATTTTTGCATTCGTGGGGCAAAATACAAAAACTTGCTTGCAGTTGCGTTATTTTTTTAGTGAAGCATGATTTGTAATGTCGGAAAACAATCGCACAAGACCAAACTTAGCCCAGATTGTAGTGGTTGCGTAGCAAAACCGCGTAGCGGTTCGGAGGCGAAGGCCGTAGCCACGAAAAGCTGGGAATGCCAGTTGATAAGTGGCGACGGTAAATTTTATGCGTGCTCTAAAAGCCGAATTTGCTCCGAATATTAGAGTTCGCTTTAAATAGCCGCTTTTCGCTTTCGTTCCTACGTTTTTGCCTACTTTTAACTTTCAATTATTAATTATTAATTTTCTCATTATTCCCTAAGATACGGAAATTTTGTAAAATCGTTGATATTTAATTTCAATAAATCGAGGTTGAAAAATGATTAAGTTGCGCGGCGCATTTACGGCTATGGTCACCCCTATGAATGCTGATGGCTCAGTTGATTATGAGGGTTTCAGAAAGAATGTGATTTTCCAGCTTGAGAGCGGAATTAACGGAATCGCACCTTTGGGAACTACCGGCGAGACTCCTTGTCTTGAGGAAAGCGAAGAAGAGGTGATGATTAAAATTGCTGTTGAGGAAGCTAAAAAATACAACGAAAAAACTGGAAAAAAAGTTCCTGTCGTGATTGGAACTGGTAGTAACTGCACAAAAGATGCTGTACGTTACGCAGAGCGCGCAAAAAAACTCGGTGCGGACGTTGCCCTCGTGGTGACTCCATATTACAACAAACCTAGCGACGAGGGCGTTTTCCGCCATTTTGAGGCTGTCGCAAAGGTTGGAATTCCTGTTTTGGTTTACAATATTCAGGGACGAACTGGAAAAAATATTTCTACTTCCATTCTTGCCCGTCTTGCTGACCTTCCGAACGTTATTGGCGTAAAGGAAGCCAGCGGAAACATAAACCAGATGATGGAAGTTATTGAAAAAATAAAGTCAAAACATCCTGATTTCTCTGTTCTTTCTGGAGATGACGGTCTTACTCTCCCGTTGATTGGTGTTGGCGGAGACGGTGTTGTTTCTGTTGTTTCGAATTTGGCACCTTCTCTTGTTACCGAAATGGTTACCGATGCTTTGGACGGCAATTTTGCTGAGGCTCGAAAAATCCATTACAGACTTCTTCCGTTCTTTAAGGCTGCTTTTGTTGACGGAAATCCTACTTCAATCAAATATGCCATGAACTACAAGGGTATGACTGCTGGTGCCGTTCGTCTTCCTCTCGTTGAGGTTACTGACGAGGCTAAGAAAGTTATTGAAAAAGCTTTGAAAGATTGTAATTTGTAATACTGCTAGGAATAAAAAAAGGAGAAAATTATGGCTGAAAGAATTAGTGTTGGTGTTTTGGGTGCTACTGGAATGGTAGGACAGAGATATATTAAGCTTTTGGAGAATCATCCGTGGTTCAAGGTTACTTACGTTGCGGCTTCTCCTCGTTCTGCCGGAAAGGCATATAAAGAGGCTGTTAAGAATCGTTGGCTCATTGGCGCTGACATTCCTGCTGACGTTAAGGACTTGATCGTTCAGGATGCGAATGACGCAAAGCTCGCTCTCGGAAAGTGCAAATTCGTTTTTTCTGCTCTCGAAATGGGCAAGGACGAGATTAAGGCTCTTGAGGCTGCGTATGCGGCGGAAGGAATCCCTGTTGTTTCAAATGCTTCTGCAAACCGCTGGACAGAGGATGTTCCGATGTTGATTCCAGAAATCAACTACAGCCATCTTGACGTAATTGCCGAGCAGAAGAAGCATCACGGCTGGGACAAGGGCTTTATTGCTGTAAAACCAAACTGTTCTTTGCAGACTTACATGATGCCGATTTTTGCCTTGCAGCAGGCTGGCTACCCAATCAAGAGAATGATTGTTACGACTTTGCAGGCTGTTTCTGGCGCCGGATATCCGGGCGTTCCGAGTTTTGACATGATTGACAATATCGTTCCGTTCATTGGCGGCGAGGAAGAAAAGACTGAAAAAGAGTGCCTTAAAATCCTCGGCACAGTAAAAGACGGAAAAATCGAGAATGCAGCTCAGCCACTTGTTTCGGCAACTTGTACGCGAGTTCCTGTTATTGACGGTCACACGGCGACTGTTAGCTTGGAATTTGACCTTCCAGAAGACAAAAAACCTTCTATTGAGCAGATTCTAAAAGTTTGGGAAGATTTTACTTCTGTTCCGCAGTCTCTTAAGCTTCCGAACGCACCTGTTCATCCGATTGTTTACCGCGAGGAAGAAAATCGCCCGCAGCCACGCCGTGACCGCGAGACCGAGAACGGAATGGCTTGCGTAATCGGACGTCTCAGAAAGTGTCCTGTTTTTGACGTAAAATTCGTTGCGTTGAGCCACAATACAAAACGCGGAGCTGCCCTCGGCGGAATCTTGAACGCTGAACTTTTGAAGGCAAAGGGATTCTTCGATAATTTGTAATGGGAACTTCAAAAAAAGCGATGTTTTAAGTCGTGCTATTTTAGCGGCTTAAAACTCGCAGGCAGCTTGAAAAATCTTGCAAAGAAAGTTTTTCAAGCTGCCAAAATGACGGCATGTTGGTTGTTTCGGTAAGTTTAAAAAACTGTTTTATGGAGATTTTTAGATGAAAAAATTTATACGCGGACTTTTTGTAGCCGCATTCGTATTTGCATCATCTTTCGCATTTGGTGAAGAATGGAGAATCTGCTTGGGTTCGTTCAATGTGCGCGAATATGCGGACGACCGGGTAAAAATCCTTAAAGACAGAGGGATTGATTCTGTTGTTAGAGAAATTTACGGCGATGACGGAAAAAAATTCTACCGTGTAATCTACTCAGAGTCTTTTGGAGATTCAAAATCGGTTGCAGAAAAACGCGATTCGCTTGCAGACACTCCGATTCTTAAAGAACTTGAGCACGATACCGTTTGGTTTTACAAAGTTACAAGCTCTACCGACGACGCAAAATAATTTTTTTTGATTTTAGGGAAAATTTTAGATGAACGTAAAAGAACTTTACCGCGAAATTTTGAACGAACATAACGTGAATCCCGAACACAAAAAGCCGCTTGAAGGCTCTGTTCTGGAACTTAACGGTGTTAATCCGAGCTGTGGCGACAACATAACTTTGTACCTAAAAGTTGAGGACGGTAAAATTGTTGACGGCGGATTTTCTGGTTCTGGCTGTGCCGTAAGTCAGGCTTCTGTAGATATGATGCTGGATTTGGTAATCGGTAAGGACAAGGACGAGGCTCTTCGCCTTTCGAATATTTTTATGGGAATGATAAAAGGCACTTCGACCCCGGAAGAAATTGAGGAACTTGACGAAGCCGGTGCCTTGCAGAATATTGCCCACATGCCGGCCCGCGTAAAATGCGCTGTTCTTGGCTGGAGAACCTTGAACGAAATCTTTGAGATGAAAGGCGAAGGCGTAAAAATGGGGCAGGGGACTGCTCAGCACGAGAATTGCCAGCTCTGACATTTTGACTTTTATTATCTGGAGAAAATTACGAAAAACGCTGATTTAAAAATATTGCCTTCACAATCCCTGCCGGTCGCTTTTTTTCTCGCGCTTTCGGGCGGTTTTTTTGATGCCTACACTTACGTTTGTCGCGACGGAGTTTTTGCGAACGCTCAGACTGGGAACATGGTCATGCTGGGAATTTCCGTGGCAAAACTGAATCTGCACGCCTCGTTTTTGTATTTGATTCCGATTCTCGCTTTTGTTGCGGGAGTTTTTCTTTCGGAAGTGATAAAACAAAAATCTTCTACCGCTGAAAGTTTTTCAAAATTTATTCTTTTGCTCGAAGTGATGATTTTGTTGGGCGTGGCATTTATTCCGCAACGACTCAATATGCTTGCAAACGTGCTTATTTCATTTGTGTGCGCCATGCAGGTGAACACTTTTAGAAAATGGCACGCAAACGGTTTTGCCACAACAATGTGCACCGGGAATCTTCGTACGGCAACGGAACTTGTTAATCGTTCGATTTTTGAGCGGAATCGTTCGCTTTTAAGAAAGTCTTTCGGATATTTTGCGATTATCGTGATTTTTATTTTGGGCGCAATTTTAGGCTTTTGGGCAACCAACTTTTTTGCCCAAAAGGCGATTTTATTTGCGGCAGGCATGGTTTTGCTCACGCTGGTTCGGATTCTCTTGGGCTAAAAGGAAAAAAATTAGGTATGATGTGACAATGGTCATATTGAAAATCCTGATTTTTTTCTCCATTCAAAAAGAACTTCCTAATTTAAAACTTCACTTTTCTTCTTTACCACGTTTTCATTTTGCACAAAATTGACTATTATTTCAGTATGATTAGAAAAATTTTATTCACTTTGACTTTGATTTTTACGTTGTTTTTTTCTTCTTGCACGAAAAAAAATTCTGGCACCGAACAGGCTGCATCGTCTGAGCACAAGACTACGATTACCGCAAGTTTTTATCCGCTTTATATAATGCTTATGAACATTGCCGATGGCGCGGACGTTGAGTTAAAAATGCTTGCTCCGAGCGATACAGGTTGCTTGCACGACTATCAACTTACCACAAAAGATATGCAGGCCATTTCTTCTTCTGATATTGTCGTCGTTAACGGACTTGGAATGGAAGACTTCCTTGATAAGGTTTTTGAGTCTAAAAGCGAAACGACGATTGTTGCAGGAGCTGATTTTGAGACTGTTGACGACAATCCTCATGTGTGGGTGAGCGTTGAGGGCGCGATTTATGAGGTAAAGAATATTTGTTCGGGACTCGTAAAACTTGACCCAAAAAATGCCGAGATTTACGAAAAAAATTCAGCACAATACATTCAAAAACTTTCGGAACTCAAAAAAATCATGCACGACACCCTTGAACCTTTTTCTGGAAGCACGATTATCACGTTCCACGAGGCATTCCCTTATTTTGCCTCTGAGTTTGGCCTAAAAATTGCAAGCGTGATTGAGCGGGAGCCTGGAACTGCGCCGAGTCCGAAGGAATTGGACGAAATTATTCAGACCGTGAACGCAGAGAATTCTAAATCCGGCAAAAATGTTCCGCTTTTTGCGGAGCCTCAGTATTCAAGTTCGTCTGCCGAAGTGATTGCAAATGAAACTGGCTCAAAGATTTACGAACTTGACCCTTGCGTTACTGGCGAGATTTCTAAAGATTCCTACATTGAATCCATGAAGAAAAATCTTTCAGTTTTGCAGGACGCGCTAAAAAATTAAAGGCGATTTATGGCTCATATAAATCTTCATCATCCTTCGATTTATCCTCATGTCTGTCTCACGAAAATCACGAATCTTTCGGTAAAAAACGGAAGCGACGTGATTTTGAGCAACGTGAATCTTGAAATTCGTTGCGGAGAGCTTACCGCGATTGTAGGACGGAACGGCGCCGGAAAAACGACTTTTTTGCGCGCGCTTTTGGACGAAATTCCGCATACTGGCGAAATAACTTACGACCACGGAGTTTCGGCTTCCGGGCGAAAAATCGTTACCCACAAAAAACCGAAGTTCGGCTACGTTCCTCAAAAACTTGCGATTGCGCCGGGAAGCCCGGTTTCTGTGTCGGATTTGGTTTTGAGCTGCGTTTCGAACTATCCGGTTTGGCTTCCCAGACGAAAAAAAGACATTCTCCGCGTTGAGAAAATCCTTTCGGCAACGAATACTCAAGCACTCGCGGACAGGCGGGCCGGGGATTTGAGCGGGGGAGAGATTCAGAGAGTCATGCTTGCCCTTGCGATTTATCCGCTTCCCGACATTCTGATTCTTGACGAGCCTGTGAGCGGGGTTGACAGAAACGGACTGAAAGATTTTTATGATTTGGTTTCGCGTTTAAGGCACGATTACGACATTACGATTTTGCTTGTGAGCCACGATTTGGACTTGATTGCCGAAAAAGCTGACAGGGTTGTTTTTATTGACCACGGAATCGCTGCTGAAGGCACCCCGGATGACGTGTATTCCGACCCGAAATTCATGGAAACTTTCGGACGAATTCATATTAATTCGTAATTTTAAGGAAATTTGCAGATTTTATGAGTTTTATTTATTCGATAATCGATACTGTTTTGCCTTTCTCTTGGCTTTCTCCCGAATTTATGAAGAATGCCTTGCTTGCGGTGATTCTTGCCGCTCCGCTTTTTGGTATGCTCGGAAGCGTCGTTGTTTCCAATCAAATGGCGTTTTTTAGCGATGCAATCGGGCACTCCGCCCTTACCGGAATCGCAATCGGCGTTATTCTCGGAATAAAAGAGCCGCTGGTTTCGATGATTGGGTTTAGCTTGTTTTTGGGAGCGGCGATTATCAGCGTAAAATGCCGCGGAAAATCCAGTGCAGACACGATTATCGGGGTTTTTTCTTCTACGGCGGTTGCCCTCGGAATTGTTCTCTTGAGTGCGACCGGAAATTTCGCGAAATATCAGAGGTATCTCGTTGGCGATATTTTGAGCATAAAACCTGTGGAAATTCTTGACCTTTTTGTTTCACTCGTGATTTTGATTGTGATTTTTTTGTTTTTTTACAATAAAATGCTCCTCACGAATCTGCACGGAACTTTTGCGCGGTCACGCGGAATCAAAACTTTTTTTATCGAAATGATTTTTGCACTGCTCACCGCCGCAATAGTCACTATCAGCATACGCTGGACAGGGCTTCTTGTAATCAATAGTCTCTTGGTTCTTCCAGCCGCTTCCGGCAAAATGATTTCGCGGAATGCACGTCGCTACATTCTGCTCTCTGTCCTGATTTCTTTGGCATCATGCATAATTGGGCTTTCTCTTTCTTGGTACATTGGAAGTGCGTCGGGTGCGACAATCGTTTTGGTGAATGCATTTGTGTTCATCATCTGCTTTTTTGTGGGAATTCTTAGAAAAAATTGATTTTTTGAAATATTTCAGCAAAAATTTGTCTTCATTTTTCAATTATCAATGTTCATACCCGAAAAATTTCATTATAATCGTTGCATTACTATTTAAATTTGAGGAATAAAATGCACGCTATCGAATTGGAAAAGGCTTACAATCCAAAAGATTTTGAAGATCGAATTTATGCCGAATGGGTAGAGAAGGGCTATTTCCGCCCATATTCAGACAAAGAGAACCCTGTTCATTCTCAGAGAAAAGAAACTAACATCAATTATACAGTCGTCATTCCTCCTCCAAACGTAACTGGTGTTCTTCACATGGGACACGCTTTGAACAATACTTTGCAAGATGTTGTAGTCCGCTATCACCGAATGAAGGGCGACAACACTTTGTGGATTCCTGGAACTGACCATGCAGGAATTGCGACTCAGAACGTCGTTGAAAAGGCGCTTAAAAAAGAGGGAAAAGGTAGAAACGACCTTGGTCGTGAGAAATTTATAGAAAGAACTTGGGCTGTCACTCACGAACATCACGACACAATCGTAAAGCAGCAGAAAAAACTCGGAAACTCGGTTGACTGGTCGCGCGAGAGATTCACTTATGACGAGGGGCTTTCGAAGGCCGTTCGTGACGTTTTCGTAACTCTTTATGAACGTGGGCTCATGTATAAGGGACAGTATCTTGTAAACTGGTGTCCGCGCTGTGGAACAGCACTTGCTGATGACGAAGTTGACCACGAGGATACAAACGGCGCAATGTATCATCTTTGGTATGAGTATGCCGACGGCAGCGGAAAAATTGAGGTTGCAACGACACGACCGGAGACTTTCTTTGGCGATACGGCGGTGGCCGTAAATCCAGAGGATGAGCGATACACTTCAATCGTCGGAAAAGAACTAAAACTTCCGTTGACTGGAAAAATCATAAAAATCATTGCGGATTCTTATGTTGACAAAGAATTCGGAACTGGTATGGTAAAAATCACGCCTGCCCATGACCCTAACGACTGGGAAGTAGGAAAACGCCATAACCTTGAAGTTGTAAATCTTTTGAATCCAGACGGAACGATGAACGAAAATGTTCCGGAAAAATATCGCGGATTGAAGCCTGAGCAGGC
Source organism: Treponema zioleckii (assembly GCF_014737315.1). Taxonomy (GTDB): domain Bacteria; phylum Spirochaetota; class Spirochaetia; order Treponematales; family Treponemataceae; genus Treponema_D; species Treponema_D zioleckii. The sequence continues at coordinate 30,593 of NZ_JPUF01000007.1, forward strand.
TCGTAAGCTCGTAATTGAGGATTTGCAGGAAGCTGGACTTTTTAAGGGCGAGGAAAAAATCGTTCATTCTGTAGGTCATTGTTATCGCTGTAAGACTGTTGTGGAGCCTTATTTGTCTTACCAGTGGTTCGTAAAAATGAAGCCGTTGGCAGAAAAAGCTCTTGCTGCATGGAAGAATGAGGAACTTGTTTTCTTCCCGCGAAAATGGGAGAACACTTATTCTCACTGGATGGAAAATATTCGTGATTGGTGTGTTAGCCGACAGATTTGGTGGGGCCATCGTATTCCTGCTTGGTACTGCGACTGCGGCAATACAATTGTAAGCCGCGAGGATCCTACAAAATGTCCTAAGTGCGGTGCTGATTCTACTCATCTTAAACAGGATCCGGACGTTCTTGACACATGGTTCTCTTCTTGGCTTTGGCCGTTCAGTACATTGGGCTGGCCGGAAGAAACTGCCGATCTTAAAAAATTCTATCCGACCACTGCGTTGGTAACTGCCTACGACATTATTTTCTTCTGGGTAAGCCGAATGATTATGGCCGGCCTTGAATTTACAGGAAAATCACCGTTCCATGACATTTATATTCACGGACTCGTTCGCGACAAACAGGGACGCAAAATGTCTAAGTCGCTCGGAAACGGTATTGACCCTCTCGTAGTAATCGACCAGTTTGGTTCAGATGCTTTGAAATTCACTTTGAGTTTCCTTTGTGCGCAGGGACAGGATATTCTCATTGACAATGACACGTTCAAGATGGGAAGCCGATTCTGCAACAAAGTTTGGAATGCCAGCCGATATATTCTCGGAAATCTTGAGGGACGAAATTTGATTCCTGTAAAGGACGAGGAACTTACTGAACTTGACAAGTGGATTTACACCGCTCTTGATAAGGCTTGCCGTGATGAACGTGCAGCTCTCGAAAGCTACAGATACAACGATGCGGCTACCGCTGTTTATGAATTCTTCTGGAATAATTTCTGCGACTGGTATGTTGAGGCTACAAAACTCAGCTTTAAGCACGGCGATGACCACGAAAAAGATCGTCAGGTTAGCGTTCTTTTGAACGTTCTTGAGGAATCTTTGCGTCTCTTGCATCCGTTTATTCCGTTTGTAACCGAGGAAATCTATTCTAAGCTTCCTCGCAAAGAACTCATTGAAAACAGAAAAGCTGCCGGCGAACAGAAGGTTTTGCCGTCTGACACTTATTCAGACTTGCTTACGACGGCACCTTTCCCGGAGCCAAAAGACGAACGTGTTGATGCAAAAATCACTTCACGATTCAATGCACTCCAGGATTTGATTCGTTCTATTCGCGGCCTCAGAAACGAATGCGGAATTGACCCTGCATTTAAAATCAATGTTGCAATCCAGATTGTGCCGCACAGCGACGCTGAGGTGTGCCGAGAAAAAGTTGAGATGATTCAGCTTCTTGCAGGGCTTTCTGGCGTTGAATTTGTAAACGAGAAGCCTGCATCTTCAATTGGTGCGGTTGGCAGTGGCTTTGAAGCTTTCATTATTCTTGACGATAATATTGATAAGGAAACTTTGCGCAAGCATTTCGACAAAGACCTTGCAAAGGCTCAGGGCGATGCTCAAAAAATCGAATTCAAACTGAACGGAAAATTTGCTCAGCATGCGCCTGCAGAGGTCGTTCAGGCAGAGCGAGACAAACTTGAAGAGTTCAAGCGAAGAATCGAAAAATTGAATTCTTATATTGACGAGCTTAAATAGAAGAATCTGAAATTCGCAGAATCTTCGGGGAATGCAAAGTTTGCTTTTCCTCGAAGATTTCGTTGTTTTTCATGTACTTACTGTTTTTTTGTTAATCATAGAAAATTGGAGGCTGATAATGGGCAAGAAATTTGATATGAAAATTGAAAAGCCGGTTCAAATGGACACTGAGCACATGAAACAGCTCAAAGAGATTTTCCTTGCGCCGTATATGCAGATTGCCACATCATTGATAGGCAAGCAGCGTCGCGCGGGCGGCAACATGTTCAGGCATCAGATGGACACGCTCGCCATTCTCATTGACTACGGATATATCGACAGTACGCTCTTAAAGGCCAGCATTGTTCATGATACAATTGAGGATATTCCTGATTTTGACGAAAACGTAATCCGAACCTGCGATTATGAAGGTAACGAAGTTTGCGAGCTTGTTCGCGAAGTTACAAAATGGCCTGGCGAAAATAAGGAAGACTTTTTAAAAAGAATCCTCAATAACGGAAGCCACAAGGCAAAAGTCTTGAAATGCGCTGACCGAATCAGCAACATGATTTCCCTTGGATTCGTTACTGATGAGAAATTCATTGAGCGGTACTGCAACGAGACAGAATATTTTATTTTCCCGATTGCGTTGGAGGTTGACTTCAATATGTATCAGGAACTTATAAGCCTTGTAATGACAAGAAGACAGTATCTCGAAGATTCTGGCTATCTCTTGCGAAAAGAGAGAGACAAGAAAGAACAAAAAAATCAAAATTGAACATAAATGTCAGAACAGTTTATTTTGAATAAAAAAAACACCTGCTGGATTTGGAAGTTGAAGTGAATTTCTTTCCAATTTGGCAGGTGTTTTTGTTTTCGAAGAATGCGCTTTATTTCTTTAAGAGGGCGGCGAATGGATTGTATGTTTCTCCGTCATCGTCGTTTGCGTGGCTAGAGAAATATGCGTTTGCGCTGTTGTCCTGTTCGTCGTTGCTTCCTGCGGTTGTGAGTGAGATTCGTTTTTCTTCCGCATCGATTTTCTCTACGATTACCTCGAATTTGTCGCCAACCTTGTATTTTTTGCTCAAGTTTGTCTTGTCGTTAACATCCTGCAATGCAGAAATGTGAACCAAACCGTCGATTCCAGGTGCAATGTTTACGAAAAGACCGAATGCTGCAATTCTTGCGATAGTGCCTTCAAGTTTTGTTCCGATTGGGAATTTTTCTGCAACTTCGTCCCATGGGTCTTTCTCAAGGCTTTTCATGCTTACAGAAACTTTTGAGCGATCTCCGTTCCATTCAGCCTTGATGATTTTTGCTTCAATTTCCTGTCCAACCGAAAGAACGTCCTCAACTTTGCTTACGCGGGCATGAGAAATTTCTGAGATTGGAAGAAGAACCTGAAAACCGTTTACGTCAACGAACGCACCGTAGCTCTGGAGCGACTTTACAGTTCCTTTTACGACAGTGCCAACGGTGAGTTTTTCTGAAAGCTTTTGAATCGCATCGTTAGCTTGGTTTTCGAGGATTCTGCGGTTTGAAACGATGATATTTTTTCCATCATTTTTGTACTCTGTAATAAGGAAAGTTTCTGTTTTTCCGATGTAAGCTGCTGGTTCCTCGCGGTTTTTGTAACCCATCTGAGAATAAGGACAGAACGCACGCGCAGTTCCGATTTTTACTTCGAATCCGCCTTTGATTTCTTTTTCGACTTTTCCTTCTACAGGAACGCCGGCTTTGTAAGCATTTTCAAGAAGTTCAAGTCCTGCTTTTGCGGCTTTGTCTGCTGAAAGTCTTGTAGTGAAGTACATCTCGTCTCTTTTTGCTGACGCGAAGTACACCTTGATTTTATCGCCTTCTTTGATTGTTAAATTGCCGTTCTCGTCTACGAATTCTGATTTATCGACGAAACCTTCGCTTTTTAATCCAATGTCGATAAATACTGTGTCATTTGAAATCTGAACTACTTCTGTCTCGATTTCTTGACCAACTTCAAATTTGTTCATTTTTTTCTCCATCTAAAGTGTTGCCGTAATTTTAGTTTTTTTTACGGAATTATAAAAGCCCTGTCGAAAAATGAATGCAAAACAAATTTGACGCCTACTTTTGAATCAGCCGAAAACTCCCGTAATAAGATTGTAAGCGACGCTTCCGGGACCCGGAATTTTTGGCAAATCTTTTTTGTTGAACCATGCCGCTTCTTTTATTTCATCTTCCTGAATTTTTATTTCGCCGCTTTCGTATTCTGCCCTGAATGCCAGCATCAACTGATCCGGGAACGGCCATGCCTGACTTGCGACGTAGCGGATATTTTTGACTTTGATTCCTGTTTCTTCATAGTTTTCCCGCTTTACGGCCTGCTCTGCCGTTTCTCCGATTTCAATAAAACCTGCAAGGCACGTGTAAACGTCGGTGTTTCGTTGTGCGTGGCGCGCAAGCAGATAATCATCGCCTTTGCTTACAAGGACAATCATGGCTGGCTCCAATTGCGGAAAGAAGACTGTTTTGCAGGTCGGGCATGTTCTTGCGGTAAAACATTCGTCGTCTACAAGCTGAGTTCCGCATTTTGCGCAGAATCTTTTATTTTTGCGGAAATTTAACAGCCCCATTGCGCGGGCTGCAAGCGAACCAAAATTAGCGATTTTATGGTCCTTCGAAGTTCTGTAAAAAAATTCCCTGAGCGGTATGTCTGTGCAGCCTGCAGGATTCGGTTCATCTTTTTCGAGCATGATTGCAGAATAATTGTATTCAATTTCTGCGAACCAATCGCTAGCCGCACTCAATTCTAGGCAGCGGCGCATAATCCGCTCTTCAGGAAGATGACCATCTTTGAGAATTATTGAATTTTCTCTAAAAATAAAGTGAATCTCGCAAAAAAGATTCATTTGATTTGAAATCATAGCCATATAAATATTCTACATCTGAAAAATGCAATTTGTAAAACAATTCTTGCTTTTTGCCTCTGTCTTTAAAAATTCTTAAAAAAATGATTTTTTGATTTTTTCTTTGTATTTTAGTGATGTCGGTAAATTGTATAATACTCCAAAAAACTCTGTCAGTTTTCCGAGGTATCCGTCGGTCTGCCGTTTTTGGGCACGATTTTAAGGTGAGAACTTTAAAAAGTGAAGTTTTTCGAAATTTCCTGTAATTACTCCAAAAATTTTCTTTTTTTTCAAAATGGGTTTATCATAAATTATGAGATTTATAAAAAACAGACCTCTAAAAACTCAGTCACTCATTTTTTCTTTCTCTTTTTTGGGCATGGTTCTTTTGATTGCCTGCGGAATTATATTTTTTGGGGCACGACGGAATTTTAACAAGCAGGCAAATGTTACGCTGTCTCAGCTCTGTAAAATGAAAATCCTTGATTTTGAAGGAAATCTGAACAGCGAGATTGCATTGGTTCTTCAAATGTGCAAGTCGCCGATAATTCGGTCTTATATGGAAAATCCGGATTCTCTTGATGTGGCTGATGAGGCTTTGGGCGAACTTGATTCTTACAGAAAATCTTTTTTGAGCAAAACTGTCTTTTGGGTTCCTGAAAAAACTCATTCATTTTATTCTGACGGAAAAATTTCTTACACGGTGAATCCTGACGACCCTGAGCAATATTGGTATAAAATGACGCTTTTGGAGACGGAAAACTATAATTTTAATATAAATTACAATTCTGAATTAAAAACGTCGGCCTTGTGGATTAATGCGGTCGTAAGAAATGAATCCGGCACGCCTGTGGGAATTGCTGGCACCGGAATTCCGCTTGACGGATTTTTTGATGCCGTTTTCTATGGCTTGGACGAAAAAATGAAAATGTTCTTCTATAATAATGCGCTTGAAATTACAGGTTCACCGGACAAAAGTCTTCTTGAGTCAAAAGTTTCGATTACCGAAAAACTCAGAGAACTTGATGAAGTCAAAAATCAGCTGGTGACCAAGGAGCCGCAATTTATTACGACGCGGACGGGCGTTTATGCGATTCAATATCTAAAAAATCTTGACTGGAACATTGTTATTTACGAACCGTTCACCTTAAAAGATTTGCTGGCGAACAATCTTTCGTTCACGGCGTTGCTTTTGGTCGTTGTGACGATTTTGAGTGTTTTGATTTACAACGCCTTTATTTTGCGTATTTTGCGCACCGTTTCAAAAGTCATGCTGCAGACTAAAAAAGATGCTGTTTTGCAGGCAGAAATCGTTTCTGCCGTAAAAAAGAACGTTGTTTCCACGGTCGGAAATCTTGAGCGGTTCGGAGATTTGATGATTAATCAGAGTTCAACGATAAATGAATCCGAAAAGAAGATTTCTGAACTTTTGACGCAGCTTAGCGAAATGGATAACCTCAGACGAAATTCGCTTGCGAACACAAAAAATCTTGAAACAAGTTCTCATAACGGGGCCGCGCAGCTTTTGGATTTGCAATCCAAAATTGATGATTTGACGGCTTGCTCAAATCGCTTGAATTCTGCAAATGATTTGATTGCGAGTGTTACCGACCAAACTTCGCTTTTGGCGATTAATGCCGCAATCGAGGCTGCTCATGCGGGCGAGCAGGGGGCCGGATTTGCTGTTGTTGCAAAAGAAATCCGAAGTCTTGCGGAAAAAAGCCGAGTTCAAGAGGAAGAGGTTACGGACTCCATTGCAGAAATGGATTTAATGGTAAAATCCATGATTGAATACACAAAGACTTTGAGCGAATCCTTTTCAATGATTGTAGAAAGCAGTCAGAACGTAATTGCGAACTTTGAGGAAATGTCAGTTTCGATTGAGCAACAGAATGTTTTGGGCGAGTCTATCGGTTCAAATCTGCGGGAAGTTACCGAAAGCGTAAAAACTACGACTTCAAAATTCGGCGAGATGAGCGTTGAAAACGAAGAAATGGCGACGGAAGTAGGAAAAGTTGCCGAAAATGCCGGTCTGCTCCTAGATTCCGCCGAAAGAGCCCTTGAAAAATGCAAGGTTTAATTTTTAGGTATCTCGAAAAACTCTGTTAGTTTTCCGAATTTTCCTTTTAGAGTTCAACTCCAAGTCCGCCGTTTTTTTCTACATCGGCGGCAAGTTTTTTTCTAAAATCAACGAGTTTTTGTTTTAATTCTGGATATTTTATTGAAAGAATCTGAATTGCGAGGTAAGCTGCATTTTTTGCATTTCCGATACCGACCGTTGCCACAGGAATTTGTGGTGGCATTTGTACAATCGAAAGAAGGGAATCGATTCCTGCAAGTCCGTTTGATTTTCCTGGATTGATGCATTCAAGAGGCACTCCGATTACAGGCAAAACTGTTTCTGAGGCGATTACGCCCGGAAGAGCTGCCGCAAGTCCGGCACCGGCGATAATAACTTCGCATCCGTCGTCTTCAACTTGCTTTACAGTTTTTGTAAGCAATGCGCCGGCTCTGTGTGCTGAAATAATGTAGGCTTTAAAATCAACTCCGAATTCTCGCAGCACGTCAGCAGATTTTTTCATTGTTTCTGCGTCAGATTTTGAGCCAAAGAAAATTGCAACTTTCATAAAATGGTCCTCGAATATAAAAAATTGAATTAATTTTATCAATTTGCAAGTTGTAAGAAAACTCTTCAATAAAATAAAGATACTTGTCAAAAGTTTTTAGAAATACTAGTATTTTATCGTGATTTTTATTGATTTTCTTATTTTTACGATATATGCAGTGCAAAATGCTTATCTTCCGCTTTTTTTGAGGAATATTGGTTATACTGCATCAGAAGTTGGTTTTTTGTACGGAATTTTTAATTTTTTTGGAATCCTGATTCCAATGGTTTTAACGCCGATTGTTTCGCGGAAAAACAACTTTATTTTTATTCTTTTTGTGCAAGGAATTTTTTTGACGATAATTCCGTTCGCTCTTTTTAATGTGCAGGGATTTTTGCTCACGGCGATTTTTATTGCTCTGTACGCGGTTTTTTATCGTTGGCTAGTTCCTGTCTCGGATTCTCTTATAACTAGCAAACTCGGTGAGCATCAGGAAAAGTACGGTGCGATTCGTGTGGCTGGAAGCGTGGGCTTTGTTGTTATGGCATTGCTTATGCAAAAATTCTGCAAGGTTGAATCTATATCGTTGACCGGTATGATTTTATGGCTTGCAGTTCCTGCGTTGCTATTTGTTTTTTCGGTTGGCGCATACGGCTTTTATGAGCGTTTGGCTAATAAAAAAGATGGTGCGCAGAAATCAGAATCAGCTTCAAGTTCCGTTTTGGATTCATCATCTTCATCTTTAAAAAATCCTGGCGAAAATTCTTTGCGAAGCCAAAAATCGACTTTGGAGATTATGAAGTCGTTCGGGCTTGGATTCTGGTTGATGATTGGCGTTATTTTCTTTGAGTTTTTTGGAATGACTCCGGCGAACAATTTTCTTTCAATGTACGTGCAGGAAGAGTTAAAAATCAGCTCCGTGGGATTTTTGTGGGCTTTTAACTCGATTTGCGAGATTCCTTTTATGTTTTTGAGCGGATTCTTTATCAAAAAATTCGGCGAGAAAAAATTGATTTTGATTTGCACGGTTGCGGTTATTGTGCGAAATCTTCTTTATGCGTTTGTTCCGAATTTTTATGGGGCGATTCTTGGGCAAATGACGCACAGCCTGACTTACGGTCTGTTCTTCCCGTGTTGTATTATGTTTGCCTCAAAGGCGGCGGCGCGCGACCCGAAAGCTACGATGATTGCATTTACAATCGTGAATTCTTTGAGCGGGCTTGCTGCCGTAATCGGTGCGAGCGTTGGCGGAATCATAATCGATTTGTTCAGCTACAGGATTCTTTTCTTGGTTTTTGCGTTCTTCGTGCTGTGTGCCGTTCTTATTTACGAAATCCTTGAAAAACTGATTTTACGAAAGCGACTCAGCTGAAAGTCCGTACTGCTCTTTTGGGTGATGGTTTGCGTGTCCGGCAGGTTCAATGTGAACCATCACATCGTAAACGTCGGAAATTGATTCTTTTATGGCGCGTTCCACTTTTCCTGCAATTTCGTGTGCCTGATGGACCGTCATTTTTGGGTCTACTTCAATGTCCAGGTCGATGTCCCAATAAGAGGCAATTCGGCGAATTCTGGCTCTGTGAGGGTTTGAAACTCCGTTAACGCTTTTTACGGCTTCAAAAAGCACTTTGTAAAGTTCTTTGTCGGAATTTCCGTCCATAAGTTCCAGGTTCGTTTCGCAGAAAATTTCGCAAGCGACTTTGAGAATGCAAAAACTTATTAAAATCGCAATGATTGGGTCTAAAATCGGTTGCTTGAAGATTTTTGAAAGGCTTAAACCCACAAGAATTGCAAGTGACATAAAAATGTCAGATTTCATGTTTTTTGCGTTGGCAAGAATCATTTGGCTTTTGCTTTTTTTGCCGAGGATAAACTGGCTCATTGCCAAAATCGATTTTCCGGCAATCGAAATTATTGAGGCCAAGATTGCAAGAAAACTCAGGTCGTTTGCCGTGGAAAAACTTCCGTCGCGAATCATTTGGTAGAGTTTTTTTGTAGATGAAATTAAAAATTCGCTTCCCGCGAGAAAAATTATAAAGCTCAAAATCATTGTGGCGATGGTTTCTGCCCGGCCGTGGCCCCACGGGTGTTCTTTGTCGCCAGGTTTTGCGACTACTTTTCCGACAAAAATCGTTGTGAGTGCGATGAGCGAGTCTGTGGCGGAATCAATTCCGTCGCCCATAACTGCAAGGCTTCCCGAAAGTCTTGAAAGTACGATTTTTATGACGCAGAGAACGAGGTTTCCCATGAGCGCGATTAAGCCTGCGAGTTTTATATAAAATGACCTGTCGATTTTGTTTTTTTTCATTTGTTAGAACTATAAATCAAAATTTAAGGTTAGTACAAGAAAATAATTATTTCAGCCATAAAACAGTTGTTAGCGAAAGCGAGGGAAGTGGGGCTTTCAGATTTTGACACGGATGAACACGGATGAACAGGATGGGACACAGATAGATTGAAAATTGAACGGGGGAATGAAAACACCCGAAGCACAGTGTGGCGTGTGAACTTCGGGTGGAGCTATTCAATTGAAAAAATTATTGTCGGGTCAATGTGATATCGAAAGTATCGATTCCAAAATCATCAAGTTCGCCATCAGCGTTCAAGTCAAGGTCGATTTTTCCACCATCTTTGATTTTTTTCTTCCTCTTCATCAGAAAAACTCCTTGATATAAAATTTGAATTCATGCTAATAGCATTAGTCTAATTTTATAAATGCTTGCAGAAAATCTCTCGGTTCAAGCGTACTTGCTTTTCCTTGATACGAGCGAGTTTGCAATAAATACAGAAAAAATTGTCCAAAAACGAGAAGAAGAATTTGGAAAAATACTTCTTCAAAATGTGACGAATCTGCTGAAAGATTATGGTTTTTTGGAATGCATGTTGATTTATGCTGTGCCACTGCTTTTTATATCGAATTCTGTGTTAAGACTCGTTCAGGTGGTGTAGGCTAGTTGCTCGCCATGCTGGTATTTTTGATAAAGCTGTTGTCGCTGTTTTGCCTTGCATCTGGAAATCACAGATTTTTTGCGACGGATAGAAAATCCATCGGGATTTATGATAAAATTATGTGAGATTTGTTTTAAGGACATGTGATGCCTGATTTTTATGTAAAAAACAACAGCGATATTGAAATAAACGAGAATCTTATCGAAAAGCTTACCCACAAAATATGCGACTGGCAGAAAAAAAATGATTTTACGGTTTGCCTTTTAATCAGAAAGTCGTCGGAAGAAAAATTGTTTTTGTTTTCGTTCGAAAAATCTGTTTGGGAAAAACTTGAAAAAAGCCCGGAGCCTGCAAAACTTCGTTTGATTGCAGACAATGAGTTAAAAAATTTTCGTGAAGAATTTTTGGGAAAGCTCCAATTTGTTTTTTTTGTTGGCTACCAGCTAAAAGATATTGAAAAAATTCCGCAGGAACAAAAAAAGGTTTTAAAAATTGATGGCAAAACTCGCCTTTCCATTGTTCCGACCGAACCGAAATTTTCTTTTTCGCAGGTAATTTTACCCGACGAAACGCAGCGTCAGATTGACGACGTTGTGTCTCTTTTAGAGAACATGCAGAAAATTTATTTTGACTGGGGATTTTCAGAGATTGATCCAATTCCCCGCTCTGTAATCAATTTTTGGGGCGCGCCCGGAACCGGCAAAACCATGACCGTTCACGCAATTGCGAAGCAACTCGGTAAAAAGCTTCTGATTTTAAATTATGCTGATATTGAATCCAAATATGTTGGAGAGGCTCCTAAAAATCTTGTGGCCGCTTTTGATTTGGCTCAAAAAGAGGATGCGATTATCTTTTTTGACGAGGCTGATTCATTTTTGGGTAAGCGAATTAAGAACGTTGACTCTGGAAGTGAACAGTCCATAAATTCGCTCCGAAGCCAAATGCTGATGAAGTTGGAAGAATTCAACGGAATCGTGTTTTTTGCCACGAACCTGCACGAAAATTACGACCGTGCGTTTGAGAGCAGAATTTTGAAGCATGTGGAATTCAAACTTCCCGACCAAAAAATCCGCGAGAAAATCATAAAAATAAAATTGCCGCAAAAAGCGCCTTACGATTCGAGCGTGCGTTTTTTTGACGGAGCGTTCAATCCTGAGCTGATAACAATGCTCGCCGAAGAAATTGAGGGATTTTCTGGAAGGCAGATAAAAAATTGTATTCTTGAAGCGTTGATGCATGCCGCAAAGCTTATCCCGCCAAAAGTGACTTCGAAAATCCTGATGGACACTTTTCGCTCAAAAAAAGCCGAGCTTGCAGCCTTAAAAAAGCAGAATAATATGGAAGATAATTCGGTTTTTGTGAATTTTACGAAACATGAATTGGACTAAATTTGAAATCCGTCTTGCATTCAGACTGTCTTGAAAATAAAAGACCCCGAAACAAAGCGACTGCTACTGCAGTCGAGTTCGGGGTGACATTTGTAAAATCAGTTGCCGAAAAGGTTTAACGTTTATTTTACAACAACGTTAACGAGTTTACCTGGTACGACGATAATTTTTGCTACGGTCTTTCCTTCCGTAAACTTCTTGAATCCTTCGGTTTCTTTTGCCATTGCTTCGAGCGTTGCACTGTCTGTGTTTGCGGCTGCCTCGAATTTTGCGCGGAGTTTTCCGTTAATCATAACAGGAAATTCCTTTGTGTCTTCCTGGCAATATTTTTCGTCGAATTCTGGCCACTTCTCGTAAGCGTTTGAGCCTGTGTGACCGAGCTTCTGCCAAAGTTCCTCGCCCAAGTGTGGTGCGTAAGGAGAAAGCAGGAGAACGAATCCTTCCCACATTGCCTTTGGAATCTCGTTCAGCTTTGAAGCCTCGTTTATAAAAATCATCATCTGAGAAATCGCTACGTTAAAGTCGAGATTGCCCGTGTCGTCTGTGACTTTCTTTACGGTTTTTGCGTAAGTTTTTCTCAATGAAGCAAGCTCTTTTTCAAGGTGACCTGTAATGTCAACGTCAACCATCGGTTTTTCGCTCAAATCCCAGATTTTTGAAAGGAATCGGTTTACGCCGATGAGTCCTTGCGTGTTCCAAGGTTTTGAAACTGTAAGCGGTCCCATGAACATTTCGTACATTCGAACTGAATCTGCACCGTAAGTTTTAATCATCTCGTCCGGGTTAACGACGTTCTTGAGAGATTTTGACATTTTTGCGACTACGCGCTCAAGTTCCTCGCCATCATCTTTTGCAAAGTATTTTCCGTCTCTTTCGTCAACGGCATCAACTGCAACGAGTGATTTTGACTTTCTCTGGAAAGCGAATGACGTAATCATTCCCTGGTTGATAAGTCTCTGGAACGGCTCTTTTGTTGAGACAACTCCGCAATCGTAAAGGACTTTGTGCCAGAATCGTGCGTAGAGAAGGTGAAGAACTGCATGTTCAGCGCCACCAACGTAAAGGTCTACTGGCATCCAATAGTTTTCTTTTGCTTTGTCTGCGAACGAAGCCGTGTTCTGCGGGTCGATGTATCGCAAATAGTACCAGCAGCTTCCTGCCCACTGTGGCATTGTGTTTGTTTCGCGGCGGGCTGGCTTTCCGCATTTTGGACATTTGCAGTTAACCCATTCGTCGATTCCTGCCAAAGGTGATTCGCCTGTGCCTGTTGGCTGGTAAGTTTTAACGGCTGGAAGTTCCAATGGAAGTTCGCTTTCCGGCACCGGAACGATTCCGCAGTCTGGACAGTGAACGAGAGGAATCGGTTCGCCCCAATATCTCTGTCGGCTGAAAACCCAGTCGCGGAGCTTGTAGTTTACTGCTTTTTTGCCGATTCCTTTTTCGCTTAAGAATTCGAGCATTTTTGCGATTGCGTCTTTTTTGTTGAGCCCGTCCAAGAATTCAGAATTAACGTGAATTCCGTCCTGAGTCCAAGCTTCTTTTTGAACGTCAACTTCGCTTTTTAAAACTTCGATTATTGGAAGATTGAATTTTTTTGCGAATTCCCAGTCACGGGTGTCGTGTGCAGGAACTGCCATAATTGCACCCGTTCCGTAAGAAATAAGAACGTAGTCTGCAACCCAGATTGGGATGAGTTTTCCGTTTACAGGATTGATTGCGTAGCTTCCAGAGAAAACGCCAGTCTTTGTTTTTGCAAGGTCGGTTCGTTCAAGGTCAGATTTTTTAGCTGCCTCTTCGCGGTATTTTTCTACGAACTCTTTTTGCTCCGCAGTGGTGAGTTTTTCAATGAGCGGGTGCTCTGGAGAAACGACCATGTAAGTCGCGCCAAAAAGTGTGTCGCAGCGTGTGGTGTAAACGGTAAGTTTTTGGTCTGTCGGCTTTCCGTCTTTGTCGGCAACTACAAAATCAACTTCCGCGCCTTCTGAGCGGCCAATCCAGTTTCTCTGCATTGCCTTTACGCTTTCTGGCCAGTCGAGTCCGTCCAAATCTTCAATAAGTCGGTCTGCATAAGCCGTGATTTTTAAAATCCACTGGCGGATAACTTTGTGAGTTACTTGCGCGCCGCAGCGGTCACAGTGACCTTCTTTTACTTCTTCGTTCGCAAGACCTGTAAGGCACGAAGGGCACCAGTTAATCGGAGTCTGTGCTTCGTAAGCCAAGCCTTTTTTGTAGAGCTGGAGGAAAATCCACTGTGTCCATTTGTAGTAATCTGGTGTACAGGTTTTAATTTCGCGGTCCCAGTCGTAAGAAAAACCGAGAGCCTTAATCTGCTCTGTAAAGTGAGCGATGTTCTTAAAAGTTGTTTCTGCAGGATGTGTTCCTGTTTTTATCGCATAGTTTTCGGCAGGGAGTCCGAAAGCGTCGTATCCCATCGGATGAAGCACGTTGTAGCCGTTCATGCGCAAAAAGCGTGAGTAAATGTCTGTTGCTGTGTAGCCTTCTGGATGACCTACGTGAAGTCCCGCGCCGCTTGGATAAGGGAACATGTCGAGTATGTAGCGTCGTTTTGATTTTGGAATCGACTCGTCTTCTACAGCTTTAAAAGTCTTGTGTTCGTCCCAATATTTCTGCCATTTTGGCTCAATATTCTGAAAAGGGTAAGCCATGATTCAACCTCTTTGTAAATTTGATACGTTCTGTATTCTAGCATTTTGACGAATCGCTGTCATTCACTATTATTTATTGGATAAAAGCTGTTATAACAAAAGATTAAAAAGTTGTGGATAAAGTGATAAACTCGTAATAAAATTAGATGAGTATTTTTACATCGTTTGGATAGAATAAAAAAACTTTTTTTTCGTGCCGATTCAATATTCTTATAAGGAAAAGTATGAACCGATTATAAAAAGTGTTTTTTCTTGGCTTCTTGCCTTTTACAGTTTTTTCATGTTGTGATTTTAAAGATGCTCCTTCTATTGATTTTGATGTGGAGTCCTTTTCATTGCATCAAACGGCTTGGAATTTAAATAGCTACACGAATTATTCATTTTCATTTGTGTATGAATCTGGCTGCAGTCCAAAAAAATGTAATGCGACGGTAAGTGTAACAAACGGTATCAGCAGTGTGAGTTGCGGGAAAACTTTTGTCGAAAGTATTGATGCTTTGTATGAAGAAATATACAACGACTATAATACTTATAAAGCGGAACTTGATTCGGGAAAAGCAATGTTCGATAAAATTGTTTTCAAAATCAACTATGACGATACGTACCATTATCCTTCAAGTGTTAGAATTGAAATATGGACAGATGAAGATGCTGGAGGAGATTGGTCTGTAACCATAAGTGATTTTAAATTGCTAATGTAAAACTCTTGTAAGATTCTTAGATAGAGAGAGTGACTCCTGCTCTGCAAGTGGATTTTTTTTGCGTGCCAAAAACTGAAAATTTGGATTAAGACAGTTACAGTTTTGCAAGCAAAACTGAAAAAATTGGTTTGAGTCATTTTCCTTGCACTTGTGCTGGTTGTGGTTTCGACTACGCTTGGTTGTTGAGCCTGCCGAAACACAACCACCGCAATTCCGCTCACCAGAGCGCGAGTTTTCGCTAGAAAACTTGCGGGAAACGCACGAATAAACTTAAATTATCAAAGTTAACTTGCAGCGTTTCCATTTATCTGTGTCTCATCTGTGTTTATCCGTGTTCATCTGTGGTTTCGGAACGGCAATATTAATTTTTGCTCCGCAAAGTCGGTTTTGCCGTTCCTATCAGTTTTCAAAATCATTTGCGAGGATTTCGTCGAGCATTTTTATGAGCGAATTGTATTCCGCGTCGTAGAAAAATTCATCGTCGGTAATTTCGTCCTCGTGTTTTAAAAGTTCAATCAAAAGCATTTTTAGTTCCTGATTCATATTCGGTTCCTTGCAGGTATGTGTATTCTGTACGTTTTGTTCAGTAGAGCGGTTTAAAGTCTCGCTCAGGACCGAATTGATATTGCTTTACAGACGCGGGTATTTGTAGTGAGGCTTATCAAGTTTTTCTAGAGCTGATTTCGCCTGACTCACGAAACGATTGTAGTCTTTTTCCGTAAAACTGATTTGCTCCAGCCGCCAGATGCACTCCGCAATTTTTTTTGAGAACTCACGACGTTTTAGGATATCGAGAATCTCATAAGGATTCGGGGCAAGGTCGCAAAGTAAATCTTCAAGACCATAAGAATCGATTTTTATATCCTTTGGCTTGATGATTTTTTGTCCTCTCAAAGCTGAAACTGGAATCCTGTTGTAGCCGTCGAAAATCTTGGAATCCAGAACAATCGCGCTGTCACCGTCAGCTCCCAAATATACTACCCAGTGCTTGTTCTCAATGCATAAAAGCGATTTGTAAGGCAAATCTTCAAGCGAGGTAAAATCCTCTGCCTTAAGCCGAATGTGTTTTCCTGCGTCCCAAGTTCCGTCGTTCAATGATTTGTCCGCATGGTTCGACAAAAAAATCATAAAGTTCACTGTATTTTTTTTGAATAAAACAAAACTTTTTTTCGGTAAACCTCTTCGGCGATTTTTGATTTGTTTTTTATGAGCCTCATGAACGCACAGTAGATAGTATAGAAAGTTTCTTTGTGCTTGAACGGATAATAGCCCGTTACGAACGCCCACACGGTGATGATTTTAAGCTCAAACAATATTTTTTCTTCAAGAGTTTTTTCCTTCATATTCTCGTTCGGCTTTAACCAAGAAAAGAATCGTGAACTAATCATTCCGCTGTTGATTAACGCAAAAAGAATGCACCCATTTTTCCATTGACAGAACCACTTCGTTGGCGGCTCGTTTTGACCGTAAATAACCATTTTTTTTCTCCAAGCCTTTTATCAGTCATGCTTAGGACTTATTGGATTTTATTACAGTGTTGGTGAGTTGTAAAATTGATTCGAATAAAATGAAGAAAATTGTTAACGGTGGATAAAATTTGATGGATACTTGATTTTATAAAAGTATTTTACCAACACTTACAAAAATATCATAATCGAAAGAAACTCGCTTGTCAATGTGAGCGAATTTGAAAGAACTTAGTATTTTTCGTTCAGGGCGCTTACGATGGCGAGGATGGCGTTGAGGTCGGTGGGCGAAAAGTGGCGGAGTTTATTGTAAATTTCTAAAAGCTGAGAATTTGCGGCGGGGTGCTGTAAATCTTCGTCCATGTCGAGCAGATAACCGATTGAAACGCCAAGAAAACGTGCAACTTTAAGCGCGGTATCGGCAGCAGGAACGCTGTTCCGTTTGATTCCGAAACTGATATTCGTAACATCAAAACCTATTGCATTCGCAAGTTCTTTGCGAGTTTTACCCAAATAAGAAAGTTCCTCATCAACCTTTTTCCAGAAATTCATAATTTCCAAAATATGACAAAAGACATTTTTCCACTTGTAAAAAAAGAGAATTGATATATAATCTGTTAAGAAAATGAGTTTTGTCATTTTATTGGTGACAAAACTCATGTGAGCCTCCTCGAGACGGAGAGGGGAAACTAGATTTAAAAAGGAAAAGTTTATATGTATTCAACTCTGGTAATTGCAGTTTCCATTATTAGTACATTTGTTTTAACTTGGATTTTTGCAAAATTAAAAATTTTCGATTTAATAGCCTATTTTGCACCTATTCGCGCAGGTCTTGGTCTATTCAGAGTTTTTGAAGTACTTGGTTTGTTTATACTTTCATTTTTCTTGTTTCAATCTGTTTTTGGAGGTATCGCTGATGAGCATGATTATACATACACATATTTAACGTCAAGACTAGAGGTCACTGCTTTTGAATACTTAAATCGTAGTGATAAGAAAGAGTTCTGTGGTATGGGAGAACGCAGAGTTCCGGCAGATACGGTTTTAAAGGTAATTAATATAGAAACTGATGATACGTATAAGTGGATTGAATCTTATATTCTTGTTGAGGGACGGCTCAAAAAAGTTTATGCCCGTTTTTATAAAAAAGGCATTGAAAAATTAAAAGAAAATAATGCTTATTGGTGGTTCAACCGAACAAGTCGCTCTTTCGAAGCCTATCACGAAAGAGCAGTTATTGAAAATGAAAGAATAACTGCTCGTTTACAATCGGAATTTGCAGAGGAACTTGAAAAACAGGAGATTTTCATAAACTGTTATGATGGAAACTTTTTCAAAAAACTTTGGCTTCGGATAACAAAATTCTGTATTCCGGGTGATGGGTACGATTACAAAAGTTCTTATGGACATGAGTATAAAGGCGTATTTGGAAACTTCCCTACGGCTGATGGGCAGTTGTGGTACACGGATAGTAAAAATAAAAAACAGTTCAAAGAACTTGTTGAACAATTTTATAAAAAACTTGATGAGCAATTATACGCATTGCCTGTTGCTGATTGGTAATTACTATTTACAGAGGTAAAGATTTAGAAAATTTAATTTTCAAGGAGAAAATATTATGGGTGCTATTTGGGATTTCATTTCAGGAAAATCAACTGATTGGGACGAAGTTAATCGAAGAAGTGCATCAGCAGCACGGTGTACAAGGGACTACGAAACTGAACATCCTCGACCGAGGAGAAATATCTATTATGCCGCTTATTGCAAAATCTGTGGTGAACAGGTTAGCCGTTCTGAGGCAGCTCCAAATGACCGTGATCCTGCAAGTGCAATACGTAGACTCCAACGTAAGGATGGTGGTTGTGGAAGAAATTGTCATACCCCTGAGACCGAGCCGTTTGAGTGGTAAAAAAAATAGCAATAAATTTTATGAGGTGACAAATATGAAATTTATACTTAATAAAGAAGAAATTCAGGCAGATACCTATGTGCTCGCAATTAATGGAATCTGGATTTGGAAGGACAATGATTGGAAACAACAAATTCCTTGTGCAGATAGAATGGATTTTTTCGAGAAAAGTAAAGAACAGTTAAAAAAGCATCCAGATTATTTAGATTTAGACGAATTGTATTCAAAATAGTCAAGTTCGAAGAGCGTGTAACATATATCACTAATTAGTGTCTGCTGAAAAAATCTAAAATTAGTCAAAGAAACGGAAGGCCAAAACAAAAGTATGGAGCAATATAATGGGCAAGAAATTCAAGACAACACCAACTCAAAAAAAAGCTGACAGGTATATTCGTTCTGCTAAAGCTCAAATTCGGACAAAGGCTGAATTGGCATTAAAGGGTGAAATTGCATAGTAAAAAAAGCCACTGCTATTCAGTCAAAACAAGGGCTCAAAAGTTTTTGTTTTAATGAATAGCAGATGGTTAGACTCCTAAGTGAGTTAGGTGCTTAAGTTTTTAATAGCACCATGTTGAGTGATAAAAATATTTGGAGGAAAAAATGAGCAGTTTAAGACAACGATGGGAAAGTTTTAAAGAAACGTTAAAAATAATTGCATTTGGATTAGGTTGTATTGCTGGTGCAGGTTTTGTTATATATACGATTTTCTTTGAAGGCAAATGATTGCAAAATTCGTCAGCACTGCTCCAGGTTTGATAAAAAGCAATTGAAATCTGAGCCGTTACGATGGCGAGTGTTTTTACCCGACAATGTTGTTTTTGGAACTCTGCAAGGATGCGACACATTAACCCTTGAATGATGTTTGAATGTCCAGCCCGCGTAGCGCAAAGTCAAATACGCGGGGTGGTGTGCAAAAAAATCTGCCATAGCTGGTTGTGGTTTCGGAACGGTAATATTAGTTTTTGCTCCGCAAAGTCGGTTCCGCCGTTCCTATCAGTTTTGCAGGCAAAACTGAAAAATTGGTCTAAGACATCTTTCCTTGTGATTGTATTGGTTGTGGTTTCGATATGCTTCGCTACTCAACCACCGGGCGTTTTCAATTTATCTGTGTCCCATCTGAGTTCATCTCTGTTCATCTGTGTCAAAAATGGAATTTCCCTTTTCATCTTTCCTTGCGATTGTGCTGGTTGTGGTTTCGGAGCGGCAATATTAGTTTTCGCTCCGCAGTTTTTTCACTGTCATTCACCGTTTGAAAGTTTGTCATTCCGAACCGGAAGCCAAAACAAATTCTGTATTTTAAATTTATCTTAAAATGTTTCCTTTTTTGAATATAACGATAATTATAATAATTTCTGTTGACAATTTTTTTCTTTTGAAGCAATATTAAAAATTTTTTCTGTATTTCGCAACATTTTGTTATGCATAAAATTTTATAAATCATACAAAACACAGTGGAGTGGTTATGAAAAAGTTTAAATTGAAAACCCTGTTTGCCGCAGCGTTTCTTTTTTCGGCAGCTTCGGTTTTTTCGCAGGTGAAAGACTATGTTTGTGTAGTTCGGCAAAAATACTTTCCAGAGCATATAAAATGCTTTGAAGGGTATCGGGACGAATTTAAGGCAAACGGAAGTTCAACGTATGCAAGCTACATTGACGCATATCTAAAAGGCGGATTCGGTTCTGGCTTTGTTTTTGTTGCACCGGACGGAACGAATTATATTATTACAAACCGCCACGTAGTTTCTCAGGCTGCAAGTGCTTCTGCTGAATTTGAAAATTCTGAGAACGGCGAAGTTACAAAATATGATAATTTAAAAGTCCTTCTTACCGATGACGAAATTGACATTGCGATTTTGGGATTTGAAGACGGTAAACGCCCGTTCAAAAAAGGCCTTACAATTTCTTCATCAACACTTTCTGATGGCGACGACGTTCTTTCGGCAGGATTTCCGGGATTGGGAAACGAGCCTGTCTGGCAGCTTGGAAAAGGTTCTGTTACAAATGCACGGGCACGACTCAAGGAACTTCTTGACCCTTCAATTTCTACGATAATTCAGCATTCAGCCCAGATTGACAGCGGAAATTCTGGCGGACCGCTGATGAAGGTTTCTTCAAAAGGCGTTGCCGGCTACGAAGTTGTTGGAATCAACACTTGGAAGGCGACTAGCCGCGATTCAACAAATTTTGCGATTCCTGCAGCCGTAATCACTCAGATGATTTCAAAAGTCCAGTCTGCAAAAAACACTTCTGCTGAAGAAGCACTTGGCGAGCGTTCAAAAAAACTTGCCTCGGTATTTATGGATTTGGGAAGTGATTTTACAGCCGTTGCAAAATACGTTTCTTACGAGCGTGCTTCTACCCGCGGTTCAAAAGATTTTGAAAGCGTCCTTCATTTTGCGCCGAGCAAAGTCCGAAGCTTGGTTCTTGAAGCATTCAGTTTTGACCCTGCAGAAGGATTCCGCTACGCAAGCGCGTATCAAATCTGGAAAAAATACAGCGCGTCTCAGCATGACGGCGTAAAATACACGGCCGGAAACGTAAAAATTCAGGACGGAAAAGCAACTGCCGATTTTACGAGCGACGGTGAAGAGCCAACAACCGTAACGACAACATGGATAAAGGAACACGGTCTCTGGCGGCTTTTGGAACTTAGTTCCGACGAAAAACAGTCTGATTCAAAGAATTCAAAGAACTCAAAAACAAGTGCAAAAAGCGATGACAAAAAGGAAAGCGGTTCTTCTTATTTTGGTTCACCGGAAGTTGATTTTTACGAAACTGTCGTATTCACAGGCGGAATTGATTTGAGCCTTAACGGAAACGACGTTGCTTTTGGCGGCGGAATGGAAGTATTTCTTGAGGATTCGACTTTTGGATTCTGCTTTATGTTCAACCACGAGCAAGTGGATTATTTTGGCGAGAAAAAAGGTCTGAACGTATTCGGGCCAGGTGTTATCCTAAAAATTCCTGTAAAAATGGGGAATTTCGGATTGACTCCGTATGGAAAGCTTAATCTGGGACTTGGCTTTGGCTTAAAAGATTCTCTTGCCGGATACACTGCTGAAGCTGGACTTCGTGCAATGTTCAATACGGACAACTTAGCTCATTATGGCATTGGCATTGCCTATAAAAAACTTCACTTGAGCGAGTTTATGAGCACGGATGATGATTTTTATGATTCCCAAAAATTTGACCTGTTCGAAAATCAGGGAATTTCGATTTACGCAATTTTTTCATTCTAAAAAAAATAAAAGGGGAAAAATATGAAAAATATTTTGAAAATGCTTTCAGCAGTTTTGCTGTCTGCAATGTTTGTTGGCTGTAGTTCGTTGGGGCTTGGATTTTATCCTGATGAAAAAACTGTTGCTGAGTATCAGAATGCCGTAGGTACTCCAGAAAATTCTGTTGTTTTTTATGGTCAGATTTGCTTTGCAAAGTCAATGAGCTTTTCTCAAATGGATCCTGATTTTCCTCCTGATTATCAGGAAATAACTGGGGAAATTTTTATTTCAAAACCTGTTGCACCTGGTTCAACATACGTACTTGAAGATTTGAATTGTGAAGAGTCTACTTCGACATATAGGTACATTTGGAATTATTCATATTCTCTTCAGACTTCAATAAACCCGCTCATAATAAATGTTCCGAAAGAGCCAGGTCTTTATTACATCGGTGTGTTTGACGGTAGAAAGCTTGAAGAAGGAAAAAAAGCTAAAACAATGAGAAATAGCGAAAAGTATGAATCGTACAAGCTTGCAAATGTTCTTAAACTATATAAAGGAACTGTATGGGAAGAGACGATTAACAAAAAAATTGAGGAGTTGAAAAATGAAAAATAGAATTAAAATTATGGTGCTGTCAGTTTTTACATTGCTAATTATGCCACTGTCAGCTGAAAAAAAACTTCCTGAAAAAATAAAAAGTCCGAATAAAAATGAAGTAATTGTTGTTGGAAAAATTTCTGTAAAATCTAAGCAAAACATGAATTTCTTTGCTGAAACTCGTGGATTATCTGAAGAAGAAAAAAAGACGCCGAATACTTATTTTGTTCCCTTTACACCATTAGTATCTGGAAAATATGGCGATGAATTTTTGGAATTTATAATGAGAAATCCTTCGGTTATTTTTACGGATGGTGATTTTTTCTGTGCATGCTATAAGATGAAGTCAGGTTCCCGAAATTTAAAATTTGAAGGTGCCACAAAATATAGTTTCTTTGGTAACGACAAGACTTTTATTTGGTTGCCTTTTGATTTTAACATTGACGTTCCTAAAGATGTTAAGGCTGTTTACATTGGAAGTTTCTACTATGAAACAATCGGAAGCGATTTTACATTAACGAACTTTAACCACGTTGATGAATATGAGCTTGCACAGGAAGCATTGGACAAAATGTCCGAAAAGCATTTTGATTTGTACCGTGCAGACTTAAAGGAAAACGTTGACGACAGAGATGTTGATGCAAAATAAAAATTAACTAAAAAAGCCCTGCAAGCGGATTTTTCGTCTGGCAGGGCTTTTTTTTATAAAGCTTTACTTAGTTTCTCTCTAGTCATTTTCCTGAACGGTGCGCTCAATTGTGTAGAGCGGCAAGTTTCGGCCAAAGAAGTTGTTGGGTGTGAGAAAATGTTGCTAGATAGCGGAAGTTCTTATTTGTTCCTTCAATTTTTCTTCTGTCATACCGAGCTTTAATGCCGCATCCTTCACTGTGAGCAAGCCAGATTTTATAAGGTCGATGTAGGCGAGTAATTTTCCTTCCAATCTACCTTCCTGTCTACCTTCAAGTCGTCCTTCTTGTCGTAAATCTTCCATTATTTTGCACATTTTGCTCACCCCCTTGTCATCTTGCTTGAAGTATTTTGTCTTTTCTGCCAGAAGTTCATAGTTCATGTTTTCTGGGACTTTGCATGAAAAATCCTGCATGAGCTTTCCCAGCGCAGTGTCGTCTTTGTTCTCTCCGTTCACATAGATTATGTGCGCCTTGTCATCAAAAATAACGCCGTCTTCCTGAACGGTGCGCTCAATTGTGTAGAGCGGCAAGTTTCGGCCAAACACGTCGTGCTCTGTGATAAAAATCACGTAGGTTTCTGGCAGTTGCTCAAAATCCATCTTCGGAAGCAAAAAATTCGTGTCTAAAACGGCACTGTAATATCTAGCACGTTTTTCGCACGCTCCGCCATCTGCTCGCTGGACTTCAATGTTGTAAAGTTTACCGGCTTTGTCTTTTGCCTTTATGTCAAGGCGGACTGAGCGCCCCTGCAGGTTCTTTACCGAAACCTGTCCCTTTGATTCGGTTACCGTCAAGTCCGTGCGTTTAAGAATGATGCTGAGAAGAAGTTCCGTCGCTTCTTTGTCGTCCTCAAAAACTTTAGACATAAAGTCATCGTCAAAAAGACAGAATTCCTGTATTTTTGCAATAAGTTTTTGCCTTCTTTCCTCCGAGATGCTTTCCATATTTTAAATATACTAGTGTTTGGGGCAAAAGTCTAGTTTTTGTGGCCTGACGGCGGAAAACTGGCTTTCCGCCAAAAATGTTGGTTAGCCAGTTTTCCCGCGTAGCGCAAGACCAAATGCGCGGGGTGGTGCGCAAGGGAATTACTTATAAAAAACGTAGCCGTTGCATGAGTAGATTTTGAAGAGGCCTCGTTCGGTGTTAAACTCGTATCTGATTGAAGTTAGGCACAGCGAGGTTGTATCGTCAACTTTGTACCAGACTGGCTGGGAGTTTTTTTCGTTTTGTGACAGCGAAAAATAAAAATCCGTCAAATCAATTTCTTTTGAATCAATCAAAATTGTCGCACGGTTGCGTTCTATATTGTATTCGGTGTAAAAACCGTCTGCACCGCGACCAGATGCGGAAAATGAATATTCTAGCGGGCACATTTTTTTGAACGGTTCAATTTCAAGAGCTCAGTCGGCCGTTTCCCATTCAAATTCTTCCTTTTTTCTTTGTCGTGGTATCGCTGAATTCCAAAAACTTTGTCGAATGAAGTTGATTTTTTTTCGTCTGTTGCCCATTTTGGGTTCGGCAACCTGCTCGTATTTACGATGTAATTGTAGCTTGACGCAATCGTATCACGGTCTTCGTCGGTGATTGTCTTTTCCAGTTTTTTTCTGTCGTAATTTGTGAGAGCGTCGTTTTCTCTGTCATAAAGGTCGTACTTTTCCATCACTTTTATGAGTCTTGAGTACTGGCTTTTGTAAGCCATGTTAATCAGGTTGAACGGACTTAAGGAATCAAAAAGAATCAGGGCTGTAAGAATTAAAAGCGAATATTTTGTGAACTGGCCTTTTTTTACGAAAGTGAGCGCAATCGTAAGAATCGAAAAAATGATAAAAAGCAAACTCGAATATCGCCAGCCCGTAAATCCGTATGAATTTATTCGAATAAAGTACGCAGGAATTTGAATGCAGATTAGCGGAATAAAAATGAACGCACCGAATTTGTAAAAAACTCTGATGACTGGAAGTTCGTCGTATTCGCGGAGGATAAAATAAAAAACGATGTAAAAACAAGATGCGAATGAGACGAACCAGTTGATTTGTCCGCTAGGCAGCTTAAAAAGAATGAGTGCTTTTGCAAGGTAAGCGTACAGAATGGCGACAAGAAGCGTAAACGCAGGGAGCATGATGTAAAGCACGATGACTTTGAAGGCTTTGCCCGAAGACTCTTCTTCCCTGCGGTTAAAAAGATAGAACGTAAAAGAATTTAGTGCAAAAACGATTGTGCTGAATCCCACGCAGCACAGGTAAATGTCGTAATCCTCTGTGTTTAGGATCAGATTCTGCACTGCATACACAAGGAGCGAGCTTCCGCCAAGAACAATTAGAGACATGAATGAGCAGAATAAAAAATGCTTGAATATGCCTGCAAAATATGTTCTCGGATTCTTTTTTGGAATGAATAGAAAAAGCGAGGCTGAAATTACGGAGAATGCGATTCCAAAATAGTAAAGTTCCGAATAAACGTGGTTTCCGAATCCGTTTGATTTTGAAAAATAACCGATGAAACCACCTGCAGTTGCTACAAGAATTTGTGTGAAATATTTTTTGAGCGTCGAAAGTTTTTCTGACAAGAGCGTTGCGGGGAGAGCGAAAACCGTTGCCATTGCGAATGCGTAGTAAATGTCCTGAAAATCTGCGACGTTGTAAATCTCAAGGCAGACAAAAATGAATGTGATGATTGACGAGGCAAAAATGACGGTTTTTTGGGAAAGATAACTTAAAAAGTCCGAGAATGCGATTTTTGCCTTTTTTGGAAATGTGATTGTTTCTTCAATTGTGTTTTTTTCAATTGTGTTCGTGTCGTTTTCTCTTCCCATAAATCAAACTCCTGATTTTTTAATTCACACTTTTTATTATCGATTTCCAACGTCAAAAAAGTTCGTCTTTTAAAATCTGGTCGGCTGGAATCAAAATTGTTTTTCGTCGTTCTTCGTCAACTTTTATCCATTCTTTTAGGCTCAGTGGCTGATAATTGCTGAACATGCAGAAGCAGTTTATCATCTGGCACGGAATTTCGCGGTCTTGCGTTGCGCCTTTGAGAATCGTTTTTCGCGTGAGGTTTTGGAACTGGTTTACGAGAATCTCGTCGTGGCTGTTGTGCACGTGCCCGTAAAGCATGTACGTGCGCGGTTCTCCGTTCGTGCGTTTCAAAAATTGGTGGTTGTAGCAGAATGTTGGGTAGTGGCTCAGAATCACGTGAAAGTCGCCGTCTTTTAGTTCCGCGTATGGGCGAATCCACTCGAAACGGTTAAGGTTTACGCCTTCGCGTTTGAGCCATTCTCCGTCGTGGTTTCCTTCTATAAGGCAGATTTTTCCGTTCAGACGGTTTAGGACGTAATTCACTTCGTCTGCGTCGCGACTTTTGAATAAATCTCCGAGTACAATCACTTGGTCGCCGCCCTGTACTTTTTTGTTCCATTGCTCAAGCATAAATGCATTCATCTCGCGCACTGTAACGAATCCTCTGTTGTCGAGCTGCGTGTTAAGTTTTTCATGAAAAAAATGCGGGTCAGAAATATAAAGCTTCATGGGGATATGATAGAGGTAAAACGGAAACGCTACAAGTTGGCTTTGAGAGTGAGAATTTATCTTGTGCGTTTCCCGCAAGTTTTCTGTGGAAAACTTGCGCTTTGGTGGGGGTGCTTACGGGTGTTCACGGAACGCGACGGCAAGGAGAGCCGCGTTCCGTGGGTGTGGTTTTGTGCTCGCCGCGTTGGCTCGCACTATCGGGTGGTGAGTTTTGTGCGTTTCCCGCAAGTTTTCTGAGGAAAACTCGCGCTTTGGCGGACGGGCTTTCAATTCTACGGGCGAGGTGAGAGAAATAGCCACGGTCATTTCGACTGGAGCGAAGCGGAATGGAGAAATCTACTTCCCGACGAAAGGTGTGCAGACCTCTCCACTTCGGTCGAGGTGGCAGGGAGCAGAGGACAGTGAGCAGAGGGCAGTGAGCCGGAACGCGGCGTCAAGGAGGGCCGCGCCCCGTAGGTGTGGATTTGTGCTCGCCGCGGAGGCTCGCAGTTTCGTTGGGCGGGGCAAGCTGTCTAAAAATTATTATTATGCAGAATTTCTTTCGGCATCTACACTTTTCCGCCGGTTCGGTTTTATTTTTACCGTGAGGTCATCGTATGGAATTCAAACTCCTGGCCGTCATCACGAACTAGCACAAGTCTATTTGGTGAGCAAACTTTTATTTTATATGCTACGGTAAATGGGTCGTCATAAAATACCGCGTCTGGAATGTATAACGTTCCGTCTTCAAGGATTGACCATGTGCCGCTAAAACCTTCACTTTCTTTGATTCCCCAGTAAAAATGACCGTCTGCTTTTATGTAAACAACCATTCCGCTATTTTCCCAGTTACCAATAAGCCAGTTCAAGTCTATTTCATCTTTTTTTAAGGAATTTTTGAAAGGCTCGGTATCTGACAAATATCCGCCGAAAACCCAGCCCTCTCCAGGTGGAACGTCTTCCATGTCTTTGGCGTAATACCAGACTTCGGTGATTCCGTCGATTGTAAAGTTTTTGTTCGTCTGCTTTGTGATTTCTAATTTTGTGCCATTAAAAAATTGTCCGAGCTTTTTGCCGTTAACAGGGGCGCTTCTGTAATTCAATTTTGAACCGTCAGCTATATTTACGAATTTTATAATCGGACTTTGTAAATCCGTTATTTCGTAGCCGTTTGAAGTTTTGTCATGTTTTTCCTGCCCCCAAAACGTGAAGCAAACAGAAATCAATACTGATATTAAAATTAACCTTTTCATTTTTGTCTCCTTTTCAATCCAGACTTTGCCTAGATTATAGTATATTTTTGAAACGCCGCAACGAACGACCAACTGATTTTTACGTTTAAAAGTTCACTTGCTAATGCGCAAGTTTTCGTCAGAAAAGTTTCAGAAAATGCACGAAGCCAGTTCAAAATTGAAAAAAACACTTGTACGTTTACGGAAACGCATAAAATCAACTCAAATTCGTAAAATTTACTTGTGCTTTTCCTTGTTGTATCGATTGCCATTTTAGTGTATGTTGTAAATGTTGAAAAACAGTAAGCGGTGCTGTTCTTTGCGAAATTCTGCGAAAAACAGTTAAAAGGGAAGTTCGGTGAAAATCCGACACGATCTCGTCACTGTAATTAGGGAGCGCAATTCCGACAAAATCACTGGAAAAATCCGGGAAGATGGAAGAGCGCAATGATTTTTAAGTCAGGAAACCTGCCGTTTATGATAGTACAGGACTTAGAATTAAGCCCAGATCACGAGCAATTGGTCGTACTTAATGCGGAGATTCTCTAATTTAAGATAAAACGGCTGCCAACAATTTTAAAGCGTCTCGGCAGCCGTTTTGTTTTCTTTAGAAACTCTATGAACATAAGTGAAAAATCAAAAACTGGAGAAAAACGATGAAAAAGACAATTTTTTCAAAAATGATTCTTTCGGCAGCTGCATTGGCATTCCTTGCCGGCTGTCAGAAAAAACAAGCCAACACTGTTTCTGACGAAGAAACAGCCGCAAAAGTTGGTGCGTTAATCGACGCAATCTACGTTCAAAAATGGAGCGAGGAGACTGACGCCCAGTGTGCCGCAGCAAAAGCTGCTTGGGACGCACTCACCGACGCTCAAAAAGAACTTGTTACAGGCGAGAACGCAGACCCTGATTATTTTGGACGCGACACGGGCGACGCTTCAAAAGACAATCCGCTCAATCAGGATGAAATCGGCGAGAATGAAATTCTTGTCGTAAGCTTCGGAACATCTTTTAACGACAGTCGTACAACAGACATTGGCGGAGTTGAAAAAGCGATTCAGAAAGAATTCCCTGACTGGTCTGTACGCCGTGCTTTTACCGCTCAGGTTATCATCAATCATATTCAGGCGCGTGACGGTGAAAAAATCGACAATGTTGAGCAGGCTCTTGACCGTGCTGTAAAAAACAACGTAAAGAATCTTGTCGTTCAGCCAACTCATCTTATGCACGGTGCTGAATACGATGAACTTACAGAGACGCTCGAAAAATACTCTGACAAAATCGAAAAAATTGTGATTGCAGAGCCTTTGCTTGGCGAAGTTGGTTCAGATGCAAAAACTGTAAACACCGACAAAGAGACTGTTGCAAAAGCAATCACCGCACAGGCCGTAAAAGACGCCGGCTTTGAGTCACTTGCAGCCGCTGACCAGGAACGGACGGCTTTCGTATTTATGGGGCACGGAACTTCTCACACTGCAAAAATCAGCTACAGTCAGATGGCTTCGCAAATGGCTGCTTTGCAGTACGACAATGTTTTTGTTGGAACCGTTGAAGGCGAGCCGGAAGAAACTGCCTGCGAAAACGTAATTGAAGCCGTTACTGCCGCAGGTTACAAAAACGTTGTTCTCCGCCCGCTCATGGTTGTTGCAGGCGACCATGCGAACAACGACATGGCTGGAGACGACGATGACTCATGGAAGTCAATGTTCACCACAAAAGGCAAGTTTGCAAAAATCGACTGCCAGATTGCGGGACTTGGCGGAATTGAAGAAATCCAGAATCTTTACGTTAGCCACACAAAAGCCGCAATTGAAGGCGAGGGCCTTTCTTTGACGGAAAAAAAAACTCTAGCGGACTAAACGACGGCATCTACAGTGCCCGCTTTAAGACCGACAGCTCCATGTTCCGCGTGAATGAAGCTAACAACGGACGTGGAGTTCTTTTGGTCGAAGAGGGCAAAATGAACATTCACATCAGCCTTTCGGGCAAAAAAATTGTTAATTTGTATCTCGGCAAGGCTGAAAACGCCAAAACTGACGAAGGTGCCTGGCTCAATCCTGTGGAAGATGAAATAATCTACCGCGACGGCACAAAAGAGACTGTTTTTGGCTTTGACGTTCCCGTTCCGTACCTCGACAAAGAATTTGACCTTGCCCTAATCGGCACAAAAGGCGTTTGGTACGACCACAAAGTTCGCGTTACGGACGTAAAATAAAGAGGTAAAAATGCCAGTAAGTTCTGTTGTAAGCAAAATAAAAAATGTTGGCGTGCAAAAAAAAATCATCTTTTTCATTTTGATTTTTGTGAGCCTGATTTTTTCCTGCTCAAAAAATAATGACGGAACTTACGAGGTTTCTGTTCGCCTCGAAGGCGGCTCCGGAAAATCTTTCATAAAGTCGCCTTCAATCTTAAAAATCCAAAATCAACAAAAAATCCTTACCGTTCAGTGGTCCAGCAAAAATTACGATTACATGCTTGTGGACGGTAAAAAATATCTGAACGAAACGCCGGGCGATTTTTCTACGTTCACGTTCCCAATAAAAAATCTCCAAAAAATCCCTGTTGCCGCAAATACGACCGCGATGGGAAGTCCGCACCAAATCGAATACACGCTCGTTTTTGATTCGGATTTGGCTTCGAATTTTACAAAGTTAAAATCAGAAGATTCTCGTAAAACTCGCCCCGAATCGGAAATCACTTCCAAAACGAATCAGAAAAATCTTTCTTCGGACGAATCCGCTTTCCCTTTGCGCACCACCTCAGAGAAAATTCCTCTCCAGTACGCTAGGCAGTTTGCAATCGAAAAGGTGGACGGTGGCACTCTCCTAAGCATTGAAGGCGAAAAAGCCATTTTTGTAGTTGCAGAGAATTCTGAGCCGCCAAAAAATCTGCCTTCCTCTGTTTGCGTTTTGCGGCAGCCTGTAAACAACGCATATCTTCTTTCAACTTCCGTAATGGATTTTCTTTCAAAACTAAAAGTTGTGTCTCACGTGCGTTTTACTGGCACAAAAAAATCAGACTGGTTTATTGATGAAGCGCTTTCAGCCTTTGAGAGCGGCGCTTTGAGCTTTGCAGGAAAGTATAGCTCTCCGGATTACGAACTGCTTCTTTCCGAAAATTGCGACCTTGCAATCGAAAACACAATGATTTATCACAAAAGTGAAGTGAAGGAAAAACTTGAAGAACTTGGAATTCCTGTAATCGTTGAAAAATCCACTTACGAGCAAAATCCTCTCGGTCGCCTTGAATGGATAAAATTCTGGGGCGTGATTTTTAATCGCGAAGCCGAGGCGAACCGATTTTTTGACGAGCAAGTTCTGCGTATTCAGTCTGCAATCAAAGAAAATCTTTCGGAATCGCGCCAAAAAAAAGTTGCGTTTTTTTATGTGACGACGAACGGCGCGGTAAACGTGCGTAAGCCCAACGACTACATCGCGCGACTCATTGAACTTGTTGGCTTGGAGTACGTTCCGCGCGTGAATGTTGGCGAAGATTCAAGTGCCGTTGCCACGGTGAACATTCAAATGGAAGAATTTTATCTTTTGGCTCGCGATGCCGATGTTTTAATTTATAACGGAAACATTTCCGGCGAGATTTCTTCTATAGAAGATTTGCTCTTAAAAAATCCACTTTTCGCCGATTTTGAAGCCGTAAAAAACAAGCGGGTTTATTTTGTCGGAAAAAAATTCTTTCAGGAAACTACGGGCATGGCAAAGTTTATAGAAGATTTGAGGAAGTTTTAAAAATCGGATGACAGGAAACATTTCACGAAATATTTTTTACAGAACAGTTTTTGCGTTCACTTTCATTTTTATTTTTCTCGCAATCCTGATTTTTTGGAATCTTTCTTCTGGAAGCGTTTCAACGTCGTTTTTTAACGTAATAAAAATTCTCCTAAAAAAATCGGATTCTTCTGACGCGCTCTGCAAAGTTATTTGGACTATCAGGTTCCCGCGGGTTCTTTCTGCACTTCTTTTGGGCGGCGCGCTTTCCGTTTCGGGCTTGCTCCTTCAAATATTTTTCTCAAACCCGATTGCCGGCCCTTACGTTTTAGGAATTTCTTCCGGGGCAAAACTTTCTGTCGCGCTGGCGATGATTTTTCTTTTGAGCCGTGGAGTTCACTTAAACTCGCTCGGAATGGTCGGAGCTGCATTTTTAGGTTCAATGCTTGCGATTCTTTTTGTTCTGATTCTTTCGTTCCGCGTAAAAAGCATGTCGGTTCTTGTGGTGTGCGGAATTTTGGTCGGCTACATTTGCTCGGCTGTCACTGACTTTTTTATTACTTTTGCGAGCGACTCAAATATTGTGAACCTGCACAACTGGTCGCTGGGAAGTTTTTCTGGCATGAACTGGAACGACGTAAAAATCATCACTTTTATCGTGATTCCTGTTTCGTTTTTTGCTTTTTTGCTTTCAAAGCCAATCGGTGCATTTTTGCTCGGCGAAAATTATGCCCGAAGCGTTGGCGTGAACATAAAACTTTTGCGAGTCCTTTTGATTTTGCTTTCAAGCCTTCTTTCATCTTGCGTTACTGCTTTTGCGGGGCCTGTCTCGTTCGTGGGAATCGCAGTTCCGCATTTGGTAAAATCCGTTTTAAAAACTTCAAAACCGCGCGTTTTAATTCCGGCCTGCTTTTTTGCGGGCAGTGCGATAATGGTTTTTTGCGACGGAATTGCGCGCACTGTTCTCGCTCCAACAGAATTCAGCATCAGCACCGTAACCGCGATTCTATTGGTTCCCGTCGTAATTTGGATGATGCTAAAACGCGAGGGCAGACGATGAGCAAAATTCAAAAAATGAATGTGATGAATCTGATGACTGAAGAAAATGTGATGAATGAAAATCTTCTTTCCGTAAAAAATCTTTCTGCGGGTTATTCAAAAAAAATCGTGGTTTCGGATTTGAATTTTGATTTACAGGAAGGAGAAATCGTCACCCTGATTGGACCGAATGGTTCAGGAAAATCCACTGTCCTCAAAACAATCACAAAGCAGCTCGCCGCCATTTTCGGTTCAGTTGCAGTTTGTTCTAAAAATCTTGAAGCCATTCGGGGCAGTGAGCTTTCTAAGGCAATTTCCGTGGTTTCTACCGAAAAACCGCGCACAAACTTTATGACCTGCCGCGAAGTGATTGAAAGCGGACGCTATCCGCATACCAACGTTTTTTGGCACGCTCACAAAAGAAGACCGTGAGATTTGCGACGAAGCGATAAAATTCACTCACCTCGAAAAAATCGCCGACACGGATTTTTTAAAAATTTCTGACGGTCAAAAGCAACGCGTTCTTCTTGCACGTGCGATTTGCCAGGACACAAAAATAATTGTACTGGACGAACCAACTTCTTATCTTGACATGTTTTACAAACTCGATATTCTAAAGACCATACATTTTCTTGCACGAAAAAAGAAAAAGTCCATAATCATGTCGCTGCACGAACTTGAACTTGTAAAAATGATTTCGGACACAATTATTTGCGTTGGCGACGGATGCGTAAAGCGAATTGGAAAGCCTGGCGAAATTTTTGCGGGAAACTTTATTCAAAATCTTTACGGCATAAACGATGACGAGTTTGACCCAATTACTTGCACTGTAAAATTGCACCTGTAAAATATTAGGATTATCGTGCTTTTTTCGGTAAGCTTTACTCCCCGCTGGAGGATTCATGCTAGTAAAACAATTAGCCGGCATTCTGAACACGTTTCGGAATCTTTGGTTTAAGATTCTGAGACAAGCTCAGAATGACTGGTTGTTTAGGATTTGTTATGGCAGTTTTCATTCTTTTTGTTTCTGTAATCGGATTTTTGCTTGGCTTGTACGCTTTTTTTCTTCTTCGCAGGAATTTTACGTTTTTGCACGTGAACACAAAATCCAAAAAAATCTTCGCGCTCGAAATTTTCCTTGCCGCTGTAATCGGAATTTTTTGCGCGAACACAAGGTTTCTTTTGGGATTGTTGCTTCTTCAAATCCTTTTTCTTTCGATGATTTTTGACCTGGTGCTGATTCTTCCGAACAAAAAAGTCTCCGTTCCAAAAATTCTTCGTTCCGGCCTTATTCCGCTTGCGCTCGTTCTTCCGCTCAATATTTGGGGATATTTTAACCTTAATAAAATCGTTCGCACCGAGTACAATCTTT
This sequence comes from Treponema zioleckii, assembly GCF_014737315.1. Taxonomy (GTDB): domain Bacteria; phylum Spirochaetota; class Spirochaetia; order Treponematales; family Treponemataceae; genus Treponema_D; species Treponema_D zioleckii. The sequence goes on from NZ_JPUF01000007.1 coordinate 64,247, forward strand.
TTTCGCCAAAACTTGAGCGCGACTACAAAGTTGTTTTTCTTTCTGACGTGCATTGGGGAACGATTCAAAAAAAAGACGCCTTCAAAAGCAAAATTGAAGAAATTAATGCGGAAGGTGCGGATTTTATAATTTTGGGCGGTGACATGGTTGACGAAGGCACTTCCAAAGATGATATGAAAGAGATTTTTTCTCTGTGCAAAGAACTAAAAAGCCGTTACGGAACATATTTTATTTACGGAAATCATGATATTCAGCAATATTCGAGATTCAAGAATTTTACGATTGATGAATTGAACGATGCGATTTGCTCGAACAATATAAAAATCCTTGCCGATTCAATAGAAGAATTTGAAAGTGATTTGATTCTTGTTGGCCGTAAAGATTACGGATTTTCTGACGAAGCGCACCGCAAAACTATGAATGAATTGCTTTTGCAAGCCGAAAAAAATCGTTTTACTTTCGTTGCCGACCACCAGCCCCGGAACGTGGAGCAGAATGCCGCGGAAAAAATCGACTTGCAGATTTCGGGGCACACTCATGCGGGGCAAATTTTCCCAATCGGCCGGATTATGGCGCTCACCGGCAATTACGTTTACGGCGAATACAAAAAAGACGACCTCGCGCTGATTGTAAGTTCTGGCATTGCCGGCTGGGGCTACCCTGTAAAAACCGAGAAAGTGTGCGAATATGTTGTTGTGAATTTAAAATCCAAAAAAAAATGAAAAATTTTTAAAAAATAAAAAGAAAAACTGTTGACACAAATTAGTCATTTATATAATATATATATCGTTCGCTAGCCACTAACGAACAATGAAATACAAAATGATCCCTTAGCTCAGTCGGTAGAGCAACGGACTGTTAATCCGTGTGTCGCTGGTTCAAGCCCAGCAGGGGTCGAAAAGCCACTTGAAGATAATTCGAGTGGCTTTTTTTATTTATCCTTAATCATATAAAAACTGTTGGTCGGTACTGGAAGATAGGTCAGGGAGCTGTCTAAAACTACTGTCATGCCGAATTTATTTCGGCATCTCCACTATCTGTAACGTAAGAAACCCCGAATCAAGTTCGGGGTGACATTGCAGAATTGAGATTTTAAGTGGCGTAGCGAACGCCAGAGCAGTTTTGCATTTGCAAGTTTTTTCGCTATCTATGGTGTTTTAGCCACTTGCCGGTGAACCAATAAATCCAAAAGGCAATGCTTGTAACCACCCATGTAATCGGGTAGCTTGCTATTACGCTTTTTACGGTGTTAAAATGCGGTACCGCGGTAAAAAGCCAGAAAATTCGGAGTGCGCAGATTCCAAAAAGCGAAATTATCATCGGAATGAAAGAGTCGCCTGTTCCTCGAATTACGCCCGAAAGAATCTCGATTGAAATGTAAGTTACCCAGACCGGGACTAAAAAGTGCATCATTTCCATTCCGCTCAAAATAACATCCGCATCCTTTGCGAATAAGTTGAACCAGAGCCGCCCTGTGAGCCAAAAAAACACTGTTGAAAAGATCGTAAAAATCAGTGTGATAAAAAAACTTTCCCACATTGACCTTGTTACGCGCCGAATTTTTCCCGCGCCGTAATTTTGCCCCGCAAAAGTCGTAACGGCAACACCCATGGCATTCACGATTGTCCAGAATACGGCATCGATTTTTGAGTAGGCTGCCCAGGCCGCAATCGTAGTGGTTCCGAATGAATTTATTGCCGATTGGATAATGATGTTTGAAAGGCCGTAGAACGTGGACTGGATTCCTGCCGGAAATCCGATTTTTAGCATTTTTAAGAGAATTGGAATGTTCAGCTCTATTTTTCTGAATCTGAACTGTACGCAGGAATTTTTTTTGTAAAGGATTACGAGCGAGACAATCATGCTTTCGATTTGGCTCAGGACTGTTGCCCAAGCAACTCCTGCAACTTTCCAGTCAAAAACGAGAACGAAAAGTGAGTCCAAAATGATGTTCGTGAAGACTGCTGCAATCAGAATGTAGAGCGGTGTTTTTGAGTCGCCCGCCGCACGCAAAATTCCGCTTGCCATGTTGTAGACGAACATTGGAATCATGCTCACAAAAAAAATGTTCAGATACTGAATAGAAAGTTCTTTAATGTCGTCCGGTGTTTTTGTTATGTCCATAACCCACCGGCTTGCAAGCACTCCGCCAAGCGTCATTATCGCGCCGCCGATTAGCGAGAGCGAGAGTGATGTGTGGGCTGCGCGGCTTGCTTCGGCTTCGCGCTTTGCTCCGTAAAGTTGTGCGATTACGACGCCCGCTCCGCTTGAAATTCCCACGAAGAAGCCGATTATGAGCGTAAGATAAACTGCAGTTCCGCCGCCAACCGCCGCAAGAGACTCTTTATCCAAAAATTTTCCGACGATAATTGCGTCAATTGTGTTATAAAGCTGCTGAAAAAGTGTTCCAATGAGAATCGGAAAGAAAAATGTTAGAAGTGCCTTCCAGATTTTTCCTTCGGTGATAGAATTTTGTTTTGAATCAATATTTATACTTTTCATAACTGGATACAAGATTTTACTGTGTGGTTTCAGTTTGTGCTAGGCTATCACGGAAACACTACAAGTTGGCTTTACGAATTTAAGTTGATTTTGTTGGTGCAATTTTGTTGTTCGCGTGTCGCTCGCAACTTTTTGTGGGAGACTTGTTTTTGCGCTTCCTCCTTTCAATTTATCTGTGTCCCATCTGAGTTAATCCCCGTTCATCTGTGTCTCTCCCATGAAAAATCCACTTTAAGGAGTTGTGTTTTCGATACGCGTTGCTACTCAACCACCGGGCTGTTTTCAGTTTTGCGTTTCCGTTTTCCTCTTTCATTTTTATCTGTGTCCCATCTGAGTTCATCCGTGTTCATCAGTGTCTCTCCCGAAAAGTCCACTTTAAGGAGTTGTGGTTTCGAGTTCGCTCAACCACCGGGCTGTTTTCAATTTATCTGTGTCAAATGCGGCAGTCTCGCTTTGCATTTTCTCGCCACTGGCTTGGGGAAACTCCGCAGAAATTTTTGAAGGCTCTTGAAAAATTAAGCTGGTTGTTGAATCCTACGGCTCTTCCAACGTCGGCTACAGAAAGTTCCGTGTTCCGCAATAAAGTCTGTGCTTTTGACATACGGTAGATTATCAAAAATTCTTTTGGAGACTTTCCTGTGCTCTGCTTGAATATCTTCGTAAGATAACTCCTGTTAATGTCACAAAGTTTTGCGATATCCTCAACGCTTATATCCTGCATGAATCTTTGTTCAATAAAATTAATCGCTTCTTTTATGTAAAAATCACTCATTTTTGTGGTTTTTATGATTCCGTCGCGTTTGCAAGAAGCCGTCAGGTAATGCATAAAAAGGTAAAGATGCCCAATTATGTTGAACGGGCTTTCGTTCGGGTTGTGAGAAATATACGACATTTCATGAAGCAATGCTTCCCGGCTTTTTTGGTCTGTTGTGGTGTAAACGGGAGTTTCTGTCGTCATTTTAGTAAGGGCAATCACTTCTTTTACTTTTAGTCCGTCAAATTCTAGCCACGTATATTCCCAAGGATTGTCCTTGTCTGCAAAGTAAGTCGTAATCTGCCCAGGAAAAATCAAAAATCCCTGACCGCCGCTTATATGAAAAACATTGTCATTTCCTTTTGGACCGTTTGCCACTAAAGTTCCCTTGCCCCGCACAACATAATGAAACAAATAATGATTTCTGGTGGTGGGACCAAATGAATGTCCGCTGGAACATTTTTCCCATCCGCACTGATAAAGATTAAGGTCAACAAAATTCTCGCTAGAAAAAATATAAAAAGTGTCCTTTTCCATAGAATCTCTCCGTTCTGATGATATGTAACAAATTGACATATAAAATAATCTTTAAAAATCTTCTGGTTGGAAATGTCAGAATTAGGCAAAATCAACGTGATGTTGATTGCATGCTTTACGTTACGAGCTGTTTTTAGCATTATCAATTCTATATATCATTTTATCTTATGATATGTCAAAATCTCGCATAATGCAACAAAGTGATATAAAATTGAAACTTTTCTTTCATTTACATCTAAAAATTCTGTGCTACCCTAAAATAAACAAACTCCACAAGTCTATTTTAAGCGGAAATGGATTTTTGAAGTTTGCAAAAATAGTAGTTGATAATTGGAGGAACTATGAAAAAAGTTAAATTTCTTTCTGCTGCTTTGCTTGCCATGTCTCTTGCAATGCTTACAAGTTGTGGTAACAAAAAAACTTCAACCGCTGAAGTCAAAATTGGAAGCGGTTACACGACCGATGTGATTAAAGTAAACATTTGGGATAACAACCAGAGGGAAGGTTTGCAGAAAATCGCTGATGAATGGTCTGGAAAATCTGGCGTAAAAGTCAGCATTGAAGTTGTGGACTGGAATAATTACTGGACTTTACTTGAGGCCGGAGCTTCCGGCGGACAGATGCCAGATGTGTTCTGGATGCACTCAAACACAGTTCAGATGTACATGGAGAACGACCTTCTTCTTAATCTTGACCCATACATTGCCGCTGATTCCAGCATTGACATGAGCAAATACTACGACGGAATCAAAAATCTTTACACACGCAAAGACGGAAAAATCTTCGCTGTTCCAAAAGACCATGATACAATCGCTCTTCTTTACAACAAGGCAATCTTTGACAAATATGGCGTTGAATATCCGAATGACAACTGGACTTATGAGGATATGTACGAGGCTGCAAAGAAAATCACAGAAGCTTCAAACGGCTCTGTTTACGGATTTGCCGTTGACACATCTAACAATCAGGATGGCTGGTATAACGTAGTTTATGCTTACGGCGGAAAAGTTATTACTGACGACCACAAAGGAACAACGCTCGCTTCTCCAGAAAGCAAAGCCGGAATGGAAATGGTAAGAAAATTGCTTACAGTATCTACTCCACAGACTGTAGTTTCTGAGACTTCAAACGACGTTCTCTTCAAATCTGGAAAAGTCGCTATGATTACACAAGGTTCATGGATGATTAACAGCTTCTACACCGCAGAGAATGCAAAAGATTATGCTTGGGCAATGCTCCCGTATGCAGACTTGAACGGAAACGGTCAGTGCGAGAAGAATGAACGCTGGTCCGCTTACAACGGCTTGGGCTGGGCCGCTTCTTACAATACAAAAGACCCTAACGCCGCTTGGGGACTCATTGCTTACTTCTGCTCACAGGCTGGACAGCGCGAACAGTCTGAACTTGGCGTAACAATGGCTGGAATGTACGGTGAGTCAGACGCTTTTGCAAAAGCATTCACTGGAATGGACGTAAGTGCGTTCACAAAAATCGAAGAGAATGGTTCGCTCTATTTTAGACCATACACACGAAATACGCCGGTTTGGGAAGATGCTCTCAAAAAGAAAGGCTCATTCCTTGACGCATGGCAGAATCCTTCTGATCCAGCGGTTATGGAAAAAGCTTGTGAGAATTCTCAGGCAATAATCAAAAAGGCAATTGCGGCTGAATAAGGCGAGTAGATTTTTATTTGGCATCTCTGCAAAGAAAAAAAATTGGATTTCAGAGATGCCTGTAACTTTGCTCAAAAAGTTGTAGGGGACTTTTACGGGGAGGCATGATAAAAAAGATGTTCTGTAAAAAAAAGATGACTAAGTCCGCAAAAAATGAAGCAATCTGGGGACTTGCATTTGTTGCGCCAACAATAATCGGACTTGTAATACTTAATTTCATACCTGTTTTTAATACAATCTACCAGTCACTCTGCAAGACCGGTGACTTTGGAAAAGGAAATAAATTTGTCGGTTTGGCAAACTACATAGCTGTTTTGACCGATAGCGAAAGTTGGCAATCATTTTTAAATACAATCAAATATGCGATAATCGAAGTCCCGTTCGGAATTGCAATCGCCTTGGTTTTGGCTGTATTGCTCAATAAAAAATTAACGGGAAAAACTGTCTTTAGAACAATATTCTTTCTGCCGATGGTTTGTGCCCCTGCCGCTGTTGCAATGGTATGGAAATGGCTCTACAACCAGCAGTTTGGTCTTATAAATAATCTCTTTGGAACCCAGATAGCTTGGATTTCAAATCCAAAAATCGCATGGATTTCCGTAGGCGTAATTGGTGTGTGGTCAATCATCGGTTACAACATGGTTCTTTTTCTTTCGGCCCTGCAAGAAATTCCTTCTGATTATTACGAGGCTGCCACGATTGACGGTGCTTCGGAAATCAGTCAGTTTTTTCATATTACGGTTCCGCTTTTGACAAATACAACTTTCTTTATTGTGCAGACGCGAATCATTGCAACTCTTACGATATTCGACCTTATGTTCATGGTAATGGATATTACAAACGTCGCTTTGCAGGATGTTCAGTCAACCGTTTTTCTGTTCTACACTTACGCGTTCAGAAACGGAAATAAGGGCTTGGGTGCGGCTCTGGTAATGGTTCTTGTTGTTTTCATAATGATTGTAACGTTCATCATGCAGAAGATTGAAAAAAAAGTTGTACGTTCAACAGGTGGTAAAAATGAAAAGTAGTTCACGTTCAACAACAAATTGCTTGTTTTATGGAGTGCTCATCGTAATGGCTTTTATAATGATTCTTCCCTTTGTGTGGATGATTCTTACTGCCGTTAAGACAAATCAGGAGGCGATTTCGGTTGACCCGTTCTATTTTTTCCCTCAGACAAAATGGCATTGGGAAAACTTTGTGACGGTATGGAAGTCATACAACTTTTTGATTTTGTACAAGAACACTTTGCTGATGATTTTTTTCCGTATTCTTTGCGCTTGTCTTACGGCTACACTTGCAGGCTATGCGTTTGCGCGCCTTAAATTTCCGGGAAAAAACATTCTGTTCGCACTGGTTTTGATTCAGATGATGATTCCGTCTCAGATTTTTATAATTCCGCAATACATTATGGTTTCAAAACTCGGTTGGCTTAACACTACGCCGGGTCTTGTTTTTCCTGGAATAGTTTCTGCCTTCGGCACGTATCTTTTAAAAACATCTTTTGAGAATCAGCCAAAGGCGTTGGAAGAAGCTGCAAGCATTGACGGTTGCAATATCGGACAGAGATTTCTTTTTATAATGATGCCTCTCGCAAAATCTGCCATGGTCGCGCTGGGCATCTTTACGGCACTTTTTGCCTTTAAGGACTTGATGTGGCCGATGATTGTCTGCACAACTTCAACGACTACAACCCTTTCTGCTGGACTTGCAAAAATGCAGGGACAGTACGAAACCGACTACCCGACGATGATGGCTGCCGCGGTCATTGCGGTAATCCCGATGATTGTAATTTACATCATTTTCCAAAAGCATTTTGTAAAGGGAATCGCAAGTTCAGGTTTGAAACTTTAGTGTCTTTGTTGCGGGTGTCCGAGCGTGTTTTAGGTTGCCCCACAAAAGAAAATTTAGTTCAAAATTAAATTTTAAGGAAGAATTATGACTGACTCAAACAAAAACGGAATCTTTTTCCGTGACGGGATTTTTACGCTCCAAACAAAAAACTCTACTTATCAAATGAAAGCTGATAAATTCGGCTTTTTGCTCCATCTATATTATGGAAGAAAAATGTTCGGAAATGCTGATTTTCTTCCGCATCAGGGAGACAGAGGTTTTTCGCCAAATCCTTATGACGCAGGTTCTGACAGAACCTACTCGCTGGACTTTTTACCGCTTGAATTCCCTGTCCGTGGAGTCGGGGACTTTAGAAGCCCCGCATTTGATGTAAAATATGCGGACTCTTCATGGGGCTTGGACTTGCGCTACAAGTCTTACAAAATTTCTGACGGAAAATATTCGCTTTCGGGGCTTCCTGCCGTTTATTCTGAGAAAGCGAGTGACGAGGCTCAGACCCTCGAAATCATTCTTGAAGACGATGTTGCGAAGATTCAGGCAAAACTTTTGTACGGAATCTTGCCAAAACTCGATATAATCACCCGAAGCGTTGAAGTCACGAATCTTGGGGAAGAAACTTTCACAATCGAAAAATTGCAGGCAGCTTCGCTTGATTTTGTTGCGGGAAATTACGACTTTATAAAATTCTACGGACGGCACGCAATGGAACGCAACGCCGAGCGAACGCCAATCACTCATTGCGCCCAGGTAATTTCTAGCCGCAGAGGCACTTCAAGCCATCAGTACAGTCCTGTTATGATTGTCTGCAAAAATGATGCGACAGAAAACTCTGGAAGCGTATGGGGCTTAAATTTTGCGTATTCAGGCGGATTCAAAGGCGAGGCTGAGAAAGACCAGTTCAACTCAACTCGCATCCAGCTTGGCTTGCAGGACGAAATGCTTTCTTACCCGCTCCACAAAGGCGAAAAATTCGTATCTCCAGAAGTCATAATGACTTATTCGAACAACGGAATCGGGCAGGTTTCTCGCAATTTCCACAAGTGCATCGCAAAAAATATCTGCCGCGGAAAATACCGTGATGAAATTCGACCGGTTTTGCTCAACAGTTGGGAAGCAAACTACTTCAACATTTCAAAAGATTCAATCTTAAAACTCGCAAAAGATGCATCTGAGCTTGGAATCGAAATGCTTGTAATGGACGACGGCTGGTTTGGAAAACGCGACGACGACAATTCCGGCTTGGGCGACTGGATTATCAACGAAAAGAAAATTGGTTGCTCCCTTAAAGAACTTGTCGAAAAAGTGAATGAAACTGGCCTTAAATTCGGAATCTGGTTTGAGCCAGAAATGATCAACGAGGATTCAGACCTTTACCGCGCGCACCCGGACTGGGCTTTGAACTTTAAAGGCAGAAAACCTGTCCGCGGTCGGAATCAGCTTGTTTTGGATTACTCTCGCCCGGAAGTGGTTGAGGCGATTTTTGAGCAGATGTGCAAAGTTTTGGATTCAGCGAATGTTGAATACGTAAAATGGGACTTTAACCGAAGCATAAACGACGTTTACTCTTATGCGGAAAACGTTGAGAATCAGGGAAAAGTTTTGTACGACTTTGTGAAAGGCACTTACTCGCTTGCCGAAAAACTCACTTCCCGTTACCCGAATATCCTTTTTGAAGGATGCTCAGGCGGCGGAGGCCGTTTTGATGCCGGCATGATGTTCTACACGCCGCAAATCTGGTGCTCCGATAACACCGATGCAATCGACCGCACGCGCATTCAGTACGGAACGTCATTCGCTTTCCCCGCAAGCACGGTCGGCTCGCATGTTTCAATCGTTCCGAACCACCAGACAGGCAGAGTTTGCCCGATGAAGACCCGTGGAGTCGTTGCGATGGCAGGAACTTTCGGCTACGAGCTTGATTTGGCAAAAATCACTTCCGAGGAAAAAGAAGAGATTCGCGAGCAGGTAAAATCTTACAAAAAATACGCCAATCTGATTAAAAACGGCGACTACTACAGGCTCACAAATCCGTTTACCGACGAGACGGCATCTTGGGCATTCGTGGCAGAGGATAAGAGCGAAGCACTAGTCAGCTCTGTTCAGCTTGAAATGCACGGAAACATGACTCCGCTTTACGTGCCGATTTTTGGCTTGGAGAATGGCGCAGTTTACCGAGACGAAGAAAGTGGAAATCTTTATCCTGCCGATGTTTTGGAAGAACTCGGACTTCCAATTACGGAACCTATGCTTCACTTTAAGGCCTATCAGTGGCATTTAGTGAAAGCATAAAATAACTTTCGGGCAGCTTGAGAGCCTCCTAAAGCTGTCCCGTTTTTTTTGTTTGGAAGGAAATCTGACATAACAATTAATTTTATTTGACAAATAACATGTTAGGGCTGAAAATCAAAAATATGTAACGGTTTAACGTTATATTAAAAACGGAGGATAAAAAATGAAAAAACTGTTAGGTGCACTTCTCTCTGTTGCATTGCTAGGGTCGGCTTTTGTTTCTTGCTCAAAGAATCAAAATGGAGCTGCTTCTTCGTCAGATTCTGCTACTGCTGCTAAAGCGGAATCTACTTCGGAAGCAAAGAAAATAAAGATTGGTGTATCAATCTGGAGTTCTACAGACACACTCGGAAGCCAGTGTAAACGCATCATTGATGCTGCTGCAAAGGCATTGGACGTTCAGGTAATGTATGTAGATCAGGGACACATCTCTGAAAACGTAACTAATTCTGCTGAAACATTGAGCGCAGCAGGTTGTGACGGTATCATCATTTGTAACTCTGCATCAGCAGAAATGACATCTGTAATCAACACATGTAATCAGAATAAAGTTTATGTTGCGCAGTTCTTCCGCGTAATCAATCAGGAAACAAATCCTAACGAATTCGCTCTCGCTCAGAAATCTCCATACTATGTAGGTGCTGTTCACGAGAACGAAGTTGAGAACGGAAAAAAACTTGTTACTATTCTTGCAGAAAAAGGCAACAAAAAAATCGCTCTTGAAGGCTGGGAAGCTGGTGACGCTACGTTCTTGCTCCGCTGGGAAGGATACAAAAAAGGCGTTGAAGAATGGAACGCTTCACATGACGACAAAATCGAACTTCTTGATCCGCAGTACGGCGGAACAACATCTGATACAGGACGTTCTACAGCAGAGGCTATCATTAATGCTAACCCAGACATTGACGCTTTGATCGTTGCTGGTGGCGGCGGAGACACATTGGTTGGTGCTTTGGCTGCTATTGAGTCTATGGGCAAAAAAGGTCAGATTGCCGTTGTTTCTACAGACTTCCTTGCTGACCTTGACGAACAGCTCAAGAGTGGCGGAATGGCTGCTGAGTCAGGCGGACACTACTGTGACCCACTTATTGCATTCATGTTGGTTTACAACGCAGTTAAAGGAAACTACACAGTTCCAACAGACAGCTTCTATGACATCAACTTCCCATATTTGTATGTAGCTTCTCCAGAGGATTATGCTTCTTACGCAAAATACTTTGTAGACGACCTCCCATACAATGCTGCCGAGCTTAAAAACATGGCTGCACTCTCAGAGAAGGGACTTGAAGAAGCTGCTGCTAAACTCTCAATCGAAGATGTTCAGAGCCGCAGATAGTCTTGCAAAGGTGATAACTTCGAAAAGCTGAAGTTTTTCGAAGTTCCCTTTTATAAGTAATGAAGGGAAAATGACCTTAAAATCTAAGGCACTTTTTTTGCTAGCATTGGGGTCAGAAAACTTTT
>NZ_JPUF01000008.1 GCF_014737315.1 Treponema zioleckii
TTGTAAGAGCGGCAGAAGGGAGTCGAACCCTCGTCTTCAGCTTGGAAGGCTGAGATAATAGCCGTTATATGACTGCCGCAAAAGCGATGAAAATAGATTATAGATTTTTGATAATCAAGTCAATAGTTTTTCTTTGTATTTTATTCAATTTTTTTTTGCATTAAAAAAATAACGGCTGCCCCAAAAAAAGCAGCCGAAAAAAAATCTACAAAATATATCTTGAAAGATCTTGATCTTTGATTACTCCGTTGAGTTTCTCATCAACATACGAACTGTCAATCGTCAAAGTCTCGCCAGCATGCTCGTCAGCATCAAAACTGATTTCTTCAAGAACCTTTTCCATAATTGTGTGAAGTCGTCTTGCACCGATGTTCTCGCTCTTCGAGTTTACTTCCTCGGCAAGAACGCTCATGCGGTCAATCGCGTCGTCTGTAAACACGATTTTGAGTCCTTCTGTTGCAAGCAAAGCCGAATACTGCTTGGTAAGGGCATTTTTTGGTTCAAGAAGGATTTTTCTAAAATCTTCCTTGGTAAGAGATTCAAGCTCAACTCGAAGCGGAAATCGTCCCTGAAGCTCAGGAATCAAATCGCTCGGAGCCGAAAGACTAAATGCGCCTGCGGCCACAAAAAGAATATGAGTCGTGTCAACAACACCGAATTTTGTGTTGACTTTTGAGCCTTCAACAATCGGAAGAATGTCTCGCTGAACACCTTCGCGGCTAACGTCTCGACCGCTAGCAGCCCCGCCCTTCGTAGCAATTTTGTCAATTTCGTCAATAAAAATGATTCCGCTCTGCTCAACCCGATTTTTTGCAATGTCCGCAACTTTGTCCGGATCAATCATCGAATCAAGAACGTCTTCCTGCAAAATCTTTTTTGCCTCACGAACAGAAACAGTCTTTTTCTTCATGTTCCGTCCGCTCAAAAGATTCGACAAATCCTGCATTCCGCTCTGCAAGTCGTCAAGACTTCCGCCAGCAATAATTTCCATGCTCGGAACGCTTCGCTGTCTCTTTACAGTCACTTCAACCTCGCGGTCATCAAGTTTTCCTTCACGGAGCATCTGTCTAAATTTCTCGCGTGTTGGATTTGCAGCAGTTTTTTTAGATTCATCTTCAGCCTGCTTTTCTGCAAGTTTTTTATTCTGCTCTTCAAGAGTCTTCATTGCGTCAGCAGAAGATTCAAAAAGCTCTCCGAGTGACGAGAAAGTTTGCACAGATTCCTGCTCGGCAGAATTATCTTTTTTGCCAGTACCAGGAAGAAGCAAATCCAAAAGCCGCTCCTCAACCTTTGGCCAGCTTGCCTCGCGAAGCTGCTCTTCCATCTCGTGCTTTACATTGTTGTAACCAACTGCCATCAAATCACGCACCATGCTCTCAACGTCACGGCCAACATAACCGACTTCGGTGTATTTTGTAGCCTCAACCTTAATAAACGGTGCGTTCACGAGTTTTGCAAGCCGGCGGGCAATTTCCGTTTTTCCAACTCCGGTCGGTCCAATCATCAGAATGTTTTTTGGAGCAACCTCGTCACGGATTTCTGCCGACAAATGAATTCTTCGGATTCTGTTTCTGAGGGCGACAGCCACAGCCTTTTTTGCTTTTTCTTGACCGATAATGTATTGGTCAAGCCGATTTACAATCTCTTTTGGCGTTAAGCCGTCGATTTTCGATTCAATTGCATTTTCTGCCATATAAATTTCCTGTCGGGCAAAATAAATTCTGCCACGGTTATTTTATTTTTTTCGGGAGTTTCCCAATTATTTTTCGAGAGTCTCGCAAATCACGTTGCCGTTAGTGTAAATGCAAATATTTCCCGCAATTCTAAGGCTTCTCTCGGCAATCTCTTTCGCGCTCAAATCGCTCGAATCCAAGTATGCGAGTGCCGCAGAATACGCGTAATTTCCGCCGGAACCAATTGCAAGAACATCGTTCTCTGGCTCAATAACGTTTCCGTCACCAGAAATCAAAAGGATTCTGTTCAAATCCGCAACAATGAGCATTGCCTCAAGTTTTTGTAAAGAACGCTCAGTTCTCCACATTTTTGCAAGCTCCACGGCAGAACGAAGAATGTCTCCGTTGAATTCCTTAACTTTTTCTTCGAATTTTTCAAGAAGGGTGAACGCGTCCGCAACGCTTCCTGCAAAGCCCGTAAGAATCTTGCCGTTATAAATTTTTCGAACCTTTCTTGCATTACCTTTACAAACTGTATTTCCAAGCGTAACCTGGCCATCTCCGGCCATCGCAACCTGACCATTTCGTTTTACGGCAATTACGGTCGTGCTTCTGATTTTTTCCTGTTCCATAAATTCTCCTAAAATAAGAATCCTATTGAACGTGTTCGACAACTTCAGTTTTCCGAGCACGTCTATTTTTCTTTGTCACCGCCATGAGGGTGAGCCTTGTTATACATGGCTATAAGCTGATTCGTGTTGATGTGCGTGTAACGCTGCGTCGTCGATATGCTTGAATGGCCCAAAAGTTCCTGAACAAGACGCACATCCGCGCCATTAGTCAACATTGCGGTCGCAAAAGTATGCCTGAACGCATGGGGTGAAACATGAATTTTCGTTCCCTCGCTTCCAGAATATCTTGTAAGGATATAAGCAATTCCGCGTGTTGTAAGCGGCTTTCCGCGTTGGTTCACAAAAAGAGCCTGCTCGTCATCAGCAGGAAATCTTTGCGAACGGTCATCAAGGTATTTTTTTAATGCTTCAACGGCATCTTTTTCAAAATAAACCCGTCTGTCCTTCCGGCCTTTTCCTGTCACAATCGCCGATGAAAAATCAGCTTCCAAATCCGAAATTAAAAGCGAGGCAAGTTCGCTAACACGGCATCCGCTCGAATACAACATTTCCAAAATCGCACAGTCTCGAGACGACCAGAGCAGTTCGTTTTTTTCTGGTTGCGCACAAAGTTTGTCAACTTCGGAATTCGTCATAAAACGGGGAAGCCTTTTAGGAATCTTTACCGATTTGATTTCAAAAGTCGGATTCATTTGAATATAATCAATTTTTCTGCAGTAGGCAAATAAAGTTTTTACGGAAGACAAAAATCTGTTAATCGATGCGGCGGCACTTTTATTTTTTGAAAGGAATCCAATGCATGCACGGATATTCTCTTCGCGCACAACTGAAATTTCAGAATCGGAAGGAATTCCGTTTTCGCGAAGAATCGTTTTAAAGCGGTCCAAATCCAAACGATACGCCTTTACAGTATTTGGGGAAAGACCTCGCACCGAATCAAGATAGAGCAAAAATTCATCTATGCAGTCTTCAAGAGAATGATTTTCTTTTTTTTCGTTCATAAAAACAATCTATACGGAAACCCCGAAAGATTGAAATTTTTCGAAGTTTCCCTGTATAAACTCCAAACTGAAGTTTTTGATTCCATTGCAAGTTATTTTAGCTCAATATTGGACATCAACTTTTTAATGTCTTCAGACTTTTCTTCATCCGCAGAGTGCAAGTAGTCGCAGTCAGGATTTATGCAAGACTTGTAGTTTCCGTTTTTTTTGTCGAATTTTTTCAACGAGGAACCAGCCGCACTTTGGACAATATTGGTCAATCGGCTTGAAATGCGAAATAAAATTGCACTTAGGATAATTTGAACAACCAAAAAACTCCTTTCCGCGGCCACGAGTTTTTCTTGCAACAATTTCACCGTCGCAGCCTTTTACAGGACATTTTGCAAGCGGAATAGAGCGAGTGTTGTGGCATTCCGGGAATCCTGAACAAGCGAGAAAGTAACCAAACCTGCCGAGTTTTTTAACGAACGGTTTTCCGCATTTTTCGCAAATTTTGTCAGTGGTTTCGTCAAGGAATCCCTTTACGCTTTTTTGAGTATGCTCAACTTCATCAACACGTTTTTTGAACGGACCATAAAAGTCTGCAATCATGTTGTTCCAAACAATTTTGTCCTGCTCAACTTCATCAAGTTTGTTTTCGATGTCGGCCGTAAAATGTTCGTTGATTACGTCCGGGAATGCTTCGACCAGAATCTTGCAAATCATTCGTCCCAAAATCGTAGGAACAAGCTGTTTATTGCTCCGAGTAACATAATATCGGTCAAGAAGCGTGGAAATAATCGGCGCGTAAGTTGAAGGTCGTCCGATTCCTTTTTCTTCAAGAACTTTTACAACCGAAGCGTCAGTGTATCGGGCAGGACCTTGAGTAAAATGCTGCTCTGGATAGAATTCGTGACTGGCTTCAAGAACCTCGTCTTTTTTGAGAGAAGGCAAACTTCCTGTAATTTCCTCTTTTGAAGAAAGAAGTTTGATGACTTTATAAAATCCCTTTTCGATTAATTTGCTCGCGCTAACCCTAAAAAGAGCATCTCCCGCCTGAATGTCAACGCTCATCGTGGCAGTTTTTGCATTGTTCATCTGGCTCGAAACAAAACGCTCCCAAATGATTGTGTAAAGACGCAACTGGTCACGGGAAAGATATTCTTTCATTTCGTCTGGCGTGTATTTTGTGTACGTCGGACGGATACATTCATGGGCATCCTGGGCGCTCTTTCCTACGGCATAGTGAATCGGCTCTGCCGGAAGTTCGTCGGCAAAATTCTTTCCAATCCATTCGCGAACTTCGTCAAGGGCAGTCTTTGCAATGCGAACAGAGTCGGTTCGCATGTAAGTAATAAGACCCACACGGTTTGCGCCAATCTGGATTCCTTCGTAAAGTTGCTGAGCAATCTGCATCGTTTTTCGGGAAGTGAATCCGAGTCGGTTTGCGGCTGATTGCTGAAGTTTACTCGTAGTGAACGGAGGCTTCGGCTTTACGCTTTTTTCGGTGACTTTTACATCGCTCACTTTGCACTGAGAATTCTTTATTTCATCAATAATTTTATTTACAGACTCTTCGTTTTTTAATTCAGGTTTTTCGCCTTTGTACTGAACAAGCTGAGCCGTAAATTTAGATTTTCCTTTTGCAAAATCAGCTTCGAGAGTCCAATATTCTTCCGGAATAAAATCTTCAACTTCTTTTTCGCGCTCACAAATCAAACGAAGGGCTACGGACTGAACTCGCCCCGCGCTAAGGCCGTTCTTCACTTTTTCCCACAAAAGCGGGCTCAAATTGTAGCCAACAAGTCTGTCAAGAACGCGGCGGGCTTTTTGTGCATTCACCTTGCTCTCCACGATTTCGCCAGGATGTTTTACAGCCTCTTTGATTGCAAGCGGAGTGATTTCGTTAAAAACGATTCGTTTTATATCCGCTTTGGTTTTATCTTTTAGGGCATTGTTCAAATGCCAGGCGATGGCCTCTCCTTCACGGTCGTTATCGGATGCGAGCAGAACGTGGTCAGATTTTTTTGCGTCACGCTGCAATTCTTTTAATAGACTCGCGCGTCCACGAACTGTTATGTATTCTGGCTGAAAGTTGTCTTCAATATTTACAGCCATTCTTGATTTGGGCAAATCGATAAGATGTCCCATAGAAGCTTTTACCGTATAGCCCGCACCCAAATATTTTTCAATTGTCGTTGCTTTTGCAGGAGACTCAACTATTACTAGTGTTGATTCAGCAGGTTTCTTCTTAGTCGCCATAGATTTCTCCATTTTTCTTAAATTGAGGTATCCATTATATAAACTATCGTATAGATAGAAGAAAATTTTTAGTTTATAGACATACCCTATTGAAATTTTCTACATTTTTTGTAATCAGAATAATCTTTTATAATTTGCGCACCATCTTTTACAAAAGCTGCTGGCGAATTATTAAGTTTATTTTCGGCAGATTTAAAATTACTTAAATCTGATTTTATTTTTTGAATCACGCTCTGCGTAAGGATTTCAGATTCCTTTGAAAAGCACTCGGCATGAAAATAGAGTTCACGGTTATAATCCAAAGCAAGACCGGCCGTGAGCATAGCACCGCTTCCCGGCGGAGCCTGAATCACCACCGTGGCAGGAGAAAGGGCTGCCACAATTCTGTTCCTCTGTACAAAACGAAAATTCATTGCAGGTGTTCCTGGAATATATTCGCTTAAAATCACACCACCACTCTCAAGAATTCTTGCGGCCAATCGTGTGTTCGATTTTGGAGCAATGTTATCGATTCCGCCCGGCAAAACAGCTGCCGTTCCGCCCAAATCAGCGCTCAGCGCACCTTTGTGGGCGCAAGCATCTATTCCAAAGGCAAGCCCGCTCACAACAACGCAATCGTCATTAGCGGCTTCCATTGAAAAACTCTCGGCAGCCTCTTTTGCGCTTACGGTACAGTGCCTTGTCCCGACGACAGAAACACATTGTTTCTTTAGGATTTCCAAATTTCCACGATAAAAAAGCATGTACGGCGGATCTTTCATTTCCCTGAGCATCGCAGGAAAATCCGCTCCGTCGATGCAAGTAAAACCGATTCCAAAGGCTTTTAAAATATGAAGTGACTGAAAAGCATTCTTTAGAGACAAACTCCCGTTCCAAGAACAACGTGAAAATACACGTTTGAGAGAAAATTGAAGATCATCAAGAGTCATTTTTGCAAGACATTCGGCAGAATCCACCGTCGAAGCCAGCGTGCTATTTTTCTTTTGTAGTCAAAAAAGAAGCGTCTGCAAGAATCAGACGCTTTAAAAGCTCACCTTCATCAATTTTCATGCTGAGCATCCATAACGAATTTCTTGTTGGCAAGAGCCTCGTTTCGTTTTTTCTCGGTATTTTGAAAGTCTTATAATTTCGTCGTAAAGTGTAATTGCCTTGTCATACAAGCCGGTTGAAGAATACGCGCGGGCCAAAATAAACATGGCATCAGTATTTTTTGTATCGATTGTAAGGAGTGTTTCTAGCGGAGTTATAGCTTTGTCCTCCGAATCTTTGAATTCAAAAACATAAAGAACACCGAGCGCATACAGAGCACGCGTGTAGCGGGGATTTATTTGAATCGCACGACTGTAAGCTTCTTCTGCAAGCCTCAAATAATTATTTTTTTCGGTCATTGCTTCCAGTTCCGCCAAAATCAAGAGCTGCATGAGACATATAGCCAGCACACAAACCTACATAATAGTAGAGATTTTCGTTGTCAGGATAGAATTGCAAAGCAGCCTCAAAACTCTTAAGTGCCTCGCCATACATTTTTGCGTCAAGATAGCGGACTCCAAGCATTTTGTACCAAATCGCAACCTGACCGTTCGCAAGCTGAATGTCCATTACGCGATCCTGATATTTTTTGATTGCAACTTGCAGTTCTTCAACAGTCGTAGGATTAACAACGCCTTCCTCAAGTTTCTGAAGTCTTATGACCGATTTTGAAGATTTAGAACATCCAGAAAGCAATAAAACGGCAATCAAAATGCCTAGTATTTTACGTTTTGTAATATCTCTATCCATTTTTTCCTCTTTTTTTCTATCGGCTGATTAATTTATTATCATCAGTTTCATTAATATTTTCCTGTATTTTTTCGGAATTATGACCAGGAAAATAAGTATTATGTCCTTCCCTAAGCTGCTTGTCTTCGACATGGGTATAAATTGTAGTCGTAGACAAATCAGAATGCCCCAAAAGTTCCTGAACGGACCTTAAATCCATTCCCCCGGCAAGCAAATGAGTCGCAAACGAATGCCGAAGAGTATGAACTTTTGCGGTAACACCGCTTTTTGCCTCAAACGTCTGAAAATTCTTCCAGACCCCTTTTCGGCTTATAGGCTCGCCCTTGTAATTTACGAAAACCTGAGAAACAACCTTGCCTTTTACAAGATTAGGGCGCACGTCATTCAAATACGCTTCAAGGCGTTTTTTGGCAGATTCGCCAAACGGCACCATTCGTTCCTTGTCGCCTTTTCCATGCACGATTATCATCTGCTCGTTCAAATGAAGATTTTCGATTTTCAGTGAGCAAACCTCGCTAATACGAAGTCCGCAAGAATAAACAAGCTCAAAAAGCGCACGATCCCTGATTCCAAGCGGTTTCGAAACATCTATTGAATCAAGAAGAGAATCAACCTGTTCCACAGAAAGCACCCGCGGAAGCGAACGGGAAGCTTTTGGCCGGTCAAGAAGTTTTGCGATATTTTCTTTCCACATGCCAGCTCGCACGAGATACGAACCGAACGCACGAAGACCTGAAATATCTTTTGCAATCGTAAGTTCGTCACAAGACTTCTCGGTTTTTCGCCATGTAAGAAAATACAAAAGGTTCTGAATCGTGACCGATGCAAGTTTGATTTGTTCTTGTACTAGCCAATTCAAAAATATTTCGCATGACTCGCAATAAGTCTGGGCCGTAAGCTCAGAAACCCGCTCTACAGACGCTAAGTCGTTGTAGAATCTGGAGAGCAGAAGTTCTATAGTCATTATTCCTTACCAAAACCAATATTTTTAGAAAGCTTGCTCACGTCCAAATGCCAAATTGCAGGCTGACTCAAATCATTTGGATTAGATTCAAAGTCTTTTGGTGGCTGCAAAGATGACGAAACGGGCTTTACAGGCTGAACAGGTCGAGACACCGGAGGAACAGACCTTGCAGGCTGCATTTGCGGAGCCGCAGTTTTTCCCATTGCAACAGCAGAAGGATTTCTCAAATAGTCCATATCAACAGGGGCAGATTTTGCAGCCGGCATAGGAGTTGGTTCAGGAATCGGAGATTTTTTTACAGGGTCTTCGTAAACCGGAGTGTCAAAAAGACCAGACATTCCGTCAGGTATAGAAGAGAAAGCTCTTTCTGAAGCAACAGAAGCTGAAACCTTTGCAGGTGCCTCTGGCTGTGGAACCGGAGGAACTACAGGAGTTTTTGGATTTACCAAGTCCTGGAAATCGCCGTAACCAAGTTCGTTTGTAGAATCGATAGGCTTTTTTACGACAGGTTTTGAAACGGAACTGTCAGGTTTCTTGTTTGAATGGAATCCTGTAGCGATAACAGTTACGCTTACGCTTTCGCCCATATTGTTATCAATCACCTGACCCCAAATAACTCTTGCCTCTGAATCTGCGCTTGCAGTAACAATTCGAACAATCTCTTCACACTCGTTAAGAGAGAACTGATCGTTTCCGCAAATATTAATAAGGATATTTTTTGCACCGTCAATGTTCGTGTTTTCAAGGAGTTTGTTTCCGATTGCGGCAGTAGCAGCATCAGTCGCACGATTTTCGCCTTCGCCAATACCAATGCCGAAGATAGCGTCTCCCTGCCCCTTCATCGCAGAACTTACATCTCGGAAGTCAAGGTTAATAAGTCCTTTTTTAGTGATAATATCAGAAATTCCCTGAACGCCCTGGCGAAGAATATCATCAACTTTTCGGAACGCCTCAGGAATCGAAATTCGCTTTCCAGTTTCATCAAGAACATGCTGATTCGGAATTACGATAAGAGAATCAACCTCTTCGTGAAGTTTTTTAATGCCGGCCTCAGCCTGAGACATTCGGACAGGTCCTTCAAACTTAAACGGTTTTGTTACAACAGCAACAGTCAACGCACCAAGTTCACGCGCAATTCTTGCAACGACAGGAGCCGAACCTGTTCCCGTTCCACCGCCCATACCTGCGGTTACAAAAACCATGTCGGCATCTTTTAGAAGACCTTTTATAACTTCTTCGTCTTCTTTTGCAGCTTCTTCACCAACCTCAGGACGACCACCGGCACCAAGACCGCCGGCACTATTTTTTTCCGATTTGTATTTTTTCATCAGCTTTTGATTCGCTCAAAACCTGAAGGTCGGTATTCAATGCGATAAATTCAACATTTTGGATATTTGCGTCAATCATGCAGTCAACAGCGTTACCGCCACCGCCGCCACAACCAACGACTTTGATTACAGTCGGACTCGTAACATTCAACGTCTTTCCATTGTTATTTACAACTTGCACATCCATCAATCTGCTTGCCTCCCACCCATAAAAAGGAATCCCCATTCCATATGAGACGAAATTTATTTAAGCCTAATTTTTTGATTTATTCTTTATACCAAAAAAAAGATTTTAGAAAAACATATTTATGAATTTTTTTACACCTTTTGTCAAAAAATTTTCTTCGTCAGTTGATTCAACAACTTTCTGTTTCTTACCGTGCTTTACGGAAGAGCTTCCCTTGTCCGCAATAATGAGACCGACGGCTGTAGCCCACTCGGAAGTTCGGTAAGACTCTTCGATTCCACCAAAATTTCCCGGAACGCCAATTCTTACGGCAGAAGTCTGGAAAACGTACTTTGCAGCCTCAACGACACCGTTCATAAGGGCGCCGCCACCAGTAAGAATAATATTTCCGTCCAGACTGTTTATCTTATAACGCCGCTCAGGGCCTGTAAAACATTTCTTCTTTATTTCTTCAAAGCACAGCTGGAAAATCTGAATTATTCGGGCCTGAATAATCTGACTCAATTCAATTCGCTTTTTTAGTTCAGGAGCCTTTCCGCCAATTCCAGGAACAAGAACTTCTTCATTCATGCCAACAAGCTCTGCCCAGGCACAACCGTTTTCGATTTTTATTTTTTCAGCATTTTCTGGAGAAATTCCCCAAACCTTTACAATATCGTTCGTAACAAGTTTTCCGCCGGCAGGAATCGAAATCGTGCAAATAGGCGCGTCGTCATAAATAACGACAGCATCGGTCGAACCGCCGCCCAAATCAATCAGAATCGAGCCAAGTTCACGCTCGTCCTTTCCCATTACGGCTTCCGTACAAGCAAGCGTTTTTAAGAAAACTTTGTCCAAATCATAATTCGTGCGGGCAACACAATCTTTTATGTTTTTAATTTGAGTTGTCGATGCGGTAATGATACAAACGTCAACTTCGAGACGAACAGCAAAATTGTTCAGAGGATCTTTGTAGCCCGGAACACCGTTTACAATATAATCTTGCGGAATAAGATGAAGAATTTCACGAGTCATAGGAATACTGAACGCATTCGCATTCTGCAAGACTCGCTGTCTGTCTTCCTCTGTAATCGAACGCTCACGCTTTCCTACCGTATTTATGGCAACTTGCCCCTGCGACTGATGAGACTCAATCTGCGCACCGCCAATTCCAGCGACACATCCCACAGCCTCAATTCCAGCATTCATTTCTGCATCTTCAATGGTATCTTTTACCACCTCTTTTGCAGACTCAATATTTACGATTACGCCATTGCGCAAAAATCCGGGAGAAGCCCTTTTTGCAACACCGAGAATCTCCACAGAATTATCTTCATTAATTACACCAATTACAGCCCTGACATAACAAGTGCCAATGTCTAGACCTATAACAACATTATCTGTCAAAAAAACTCCTGCTATTGATTACGGGTTCTGAATGCAACCGAGCCATAACGAAGGTCAATTTCCTCAACATCAGGCTCCAATGTATTAACTACGTCCAACGCAACCATCATATATTGCAAAGCTTCCTCATTCAATTGGCGACCAGTAAGAATCCTTGTCTTTGAGTGAACAGGATAAAGAACAAGCTCGTAGTTACCATATTCCTTTGGAACGACGTGGATTTCCGAAACCGCCGCAAAATAATTCTGCGAAAGCTTTCTAATCGAAGCAATCTGATCCATAAGACCACGATACTTCATAGGAATTCTCATGCCCTCAGGAATATTTTCCAAAGGAATTCCTGAAATCAATGGAATCGAACGGTCTGAATGAGCGATATTTGAAGGAGAAGTAAAAAGAACGCCGCTCTTGTCAATCTGAACGGGAACCGTCCGTCCGTTCGAATTGACAAAAGTCATTGCGACCGGCTCTCTTTCAATTACGTTTATATAAATTTTATCGGGAAAACTTTTTACAATCTGAACACTCTCGATTCCTGCGATAGACGAAATAAGCTCAACCGCTTCATCAGAATCAAAACTGAAAAAATTTTTTGAGAGCATAGGACTTATAGAATGATTCAGTTCCTGTTCAGAATAACTGGACGAACCGCTCCAGGCAACATTAACGGTCTGCAAACACGGAATTACAAGAAAATAAACGAGCATTTCAACAACGAGAAGAAAACAGAAAACGATTATAAAAAGCTTTAGGGTATTCATTTTTGACGTCCCCCCGCTTTTTGATTTTGAGACCTGTGACACATTGTCGAAAGCCTGAAAAACATAATCACTCATAAATCACATCTCCTACAGAAGTATCTTGCTCATCTATTTTATCGATGCGGGAAGTGTTAACTATAAATCCGCACATCGCTAACGTTATTATTATCGACGTTCCGCCCGAAGAAAAGAATGGCAAAGGCACGCCAGTTGAAGGAATTACGCCAACCACAACGGCCACATTCATGAGTGACTGACCGACGATTACCGCCAAAAGCCCGAACGAAGCAAGGGAGGCGAAACGGTCAGAAGTCGTAAGGACAGTCACCATGACGCGCCAGGCAAAGCAGCCTAAAAGAATAAAGTAAATAATCACTCCGAAGAATCCAGTTCCTTCGACCCAGCCAGCAAAAATATAATCCGACTGAACTTCTGGAACGTGACCGGTTTTTATCAGCCCGGAACCGAACCCTTGCCCCCAAAATCCGCCGGAAATAATCGCCCTTTTTGCCGCCATCGGCTGATAATTGTAATCCTGAGCATAGTTCGTCTGGTCAAGATAACCGACAATTCGGTTAAGACGGTACTCATTCAAAGTTACCGAAAGAACTGCGAGCGGAACCACAATCAAAAGAAGTGGAAAAAGCCAGAGAATTTTTGCCCCCGATGCAAGAAAAACAAGCACGCCGACCATAAAAATAAAACACGTTGTCGAAAAATCCTTGTGCATCAGAACGCAACCGCAGAACATCAGCAAAAAGCAAACGGCAGGCCAGACAGTTTTGTCTTCCTGTTTTAAAAGCTTATTCTGTTTGTCAAAAAAGTTCGCAAGATAAAGAACCATGACCATTTTAATAAGCTCAGATGGCTGAAAAGTCGAAAGAAAAGGAACTTTAAGCCAGCGTCTAGCTCCGTTTATGGTTTTCCCTAATCCCGGAACGAAAATCAAAAAACATAAAAGAACTGAGGCAAAAACCATAATCGGCAAAAGCTTTCGGATTTTGTTCATGTCAACAATCACAAAAAACAAAAAACCAAAAAAACCGATTGCAGAGCTTATGAGCTGTCTTTTTACAAAATGGAACGGACTTCCAAAAATCCGCTGACCGTAACTGCTCGAACAAAAATACAGCGCGACGATTCCGATTCCCCACAAAAGAATTATAAGGAGAATTATTGAAGAGTCACATTTTCTGTATTTTTCAAGCGGTCTGTTCGTAAAAAAGTTAAAACGGCTCATTTTATACTATCAATTCTCTTTTTTTCGCTAATCTACTTTTTATAATTAGATTCAAGAAGAGGCATAAGTCTCTCAAGCCCCACTCCACGGGAACCTTTGAGCAAAACAAAATCCCCGTCCGACGCAAATGAATTTATTTCGGACGCGGCTTTTTCAATCGATTGGAGTGAATAATCGTCAACATGAATCAATTTTGTGTTTTGTCCGTTGCCAGAAAGTTTTTTTGCCTCGTCAAAACCAGAGGCCATTTCTGTTCCCACAAAAACAATCATGTCCGGCTTGCTTTCAATGGCGAGTTTTCCGGCGTTGGCATGTGCCTTTTTAGACTCATCACCAAGTTCCAGCATATCGCCGAGAACAAAAATCTTTTTTGAAGGAATATTTACTGACGCACAGAATTCAATCGCCTTTTCCATTGAATCCGGATTTGCGTTGTAGCAATCTTCAAGAACGTTCAGCCGACCTTTTACGAGTTGGCTTCGTCCGCTAAGCGGCTTTAAGCTCTCAATTCCGGCTTTAATCTGCTCTGGAGAAAGCCCAAGTTCACGTGCAAGGGCAACCGCGCCCAAAGCGTTCGTAAAGTTATATTTTCCTGGAAGAGAAAGACGCATTTTTACGCCGTCAACAGAAAAAGTCGTGCCTTCAAGACCGTCGTCGCTAATAAAAACTACTCCAGAATCTTTAACGTTCTTTCCGTAGCGGATAATTTTTCCTTTTACGCCCTCGCAAAGAAAATCTGCAAAATCATCTTCGTCAGGAATTACGGCAGCACCGTTTGAGTCAACAAAATTAAAAATCTTCTTTTTTTCTTGTGCGATTGCCTCACGAGACCCCAAAAGTCCTATGTGCGCTGTGCCAATATTCGTTATGATTCCAAAATTCGGCTTAAAAACTTCGGCAATCTCCCCTATTTCATTCTGGCGGTTCATGCCCATCTCAAAAAGTCCAAGTTCATGATCAGAACGAATGCTGAACACTGAAAGCGGCAAGCCCGTCTCGGAATTCAAATTGCCAACGTTGCAAACGACCTTGTATTTTTGACTCAGAACTGAAGCCGCAATTTCTTTTGTGGTCGTTTTTCCGCTCGAACCAGTCACGGAGCAACGGATAAGATTCGGGAATTTCTGCACATACGCACCAGCGGCTTTTTGAAGACCGTGCAAAGTGTTTGAGACATACACAAAAGCAACGCAAGGATTCTTTTTTGAAAGTTCGATAATTTCATCATCTTTCTTTGAAACAAGAACGACGCTAGCCCCGCTTTCGAGAGCCTTAGGAATGTATATGTGCCCGTCCTGCTTTTCGCCGATTAAAGGCACAAAAAGAGTGTTTTTCTTTACGGAACGGCTGTCTGTAGCCACTGAATCAAAATAGAAATTTTTCTCGTCAAAATCTTTGTTCAAAAGTTCGCCATCAATGCTCTTTAGAGCATTCAGAAACTCTTTTAAAGAAAGAAAAGAGACGTTTTTTACATCTGTCATAAAATACCCACCCAGATTTTTGACATAATTTTTTTATTTGGCGGAAGCCCAAAAACTTCGTTTTTTTGAGTCAACCTAAAAATGCGATGTTTTAAGACTCACTATCCTCAAGAAAACATCGCGAAAAAACTCGCCGGAAAGCCTAAAAACATCCTGAGTTTTAGGGCTACCGGTGAACGCGAGTTTTTACTTTGACTTTATTTCGACACGAACGATATCTTCTTTATTTGCTTTATGCATTCCAAGTTCGTTCTCAGCAAGCTTTTCGATTCGGTCTGAACTGGAAAGCACGCTGATGTCAGAAATAAGCTCCCTATTTTTTTCCACAAGCTCCACCTGCCTGTTTTCAAGGCTGTTAAGCTCGTGTTTGAGGTTCTTGAATCTATTCGCCTGATACACGTTCACTAAAAGCAAAGCGGGTATGCAAATGGCAATAAGATAGATTACAAGAGAGCCTCGCTTTGGATGACGAAGCGTCATTAAATAGCCTCCGACTCGATTTGTAACAAATGAATTTCTGACGCATCCCGAAGTTTTCGTACAACACGCAACTTCGCGCTGCGGCTCGGAGAATTCACTTTTACTTCTTCGGTCGTAGGCTCAATTGGTTTTCTGGTCAAAATCTCTGCACAAGGCGTTCCGCCACATGTACATTTTGGTTGCTCAGGAGGACAAACGCACTGTTTTCCGAGATTCCTAAAGTAATTCTTTACGATTCTGTCCTCTAACGAATGGAAAGTGATTACACCCATTTTTCCGCCCGTCTGAAGAACGTTGAACGCGGCATGAAGAGCTTCTGGAAGACGTCGAAGCTCGCTGTTCACAGCGATTCTCAACGCCTGAAAAGTTCTCGTTGCCGGATGAATCGGACCATGACGATAATTTGCAGGAACTGCGTCATATATAATTTCGGCTAAAGCTTTTGAAGACATTATCTTTCCCGTGCTTCTTGCCGAAACAATGGCTTTCGCAATTCTCCTGCTCATTTTTTCGTCGCTATATAAATAGATAAGATTTGCAAGTTCTTCTTCCCGCATCGTGTTCACAATGTCGGCGGCGCTCTCGCCTTCATCGGAATTCAAACGCATATCGAGCGGTTCGTCGTAACGGAAAGAGAATCCTCGCCCGGATTTTTCGTAATGATAAACGCTGATTCCCAGGTCAAAAAGAATGATATTAGGTCTTTCCTGGCTCTCAAAATCAAAATTCTTGTAAAAATTATTGAACCAGCCGTTGTAAAACTGCATTCTTTCGCCAAAAGGACTTAACCGTTCACGGGCGCGTGCCTGAATCGTCTTGTCCGCATCAAGACCTAAAATATGAAGATTTTGGAATTTTGAAAGAAACGCGTTTGAATGTCCGCCCTCACCCAATGTCGAATCAATCATAAAAGCATGATTTTCAAAAGGCTCTCCGACAGGAGACAAATATTCAAGACACTCATTTAAAAGGACTGGCGTATGAACGATTTCCAACTTTTTTACCCCAAAGCTATTTTTTTAGATGGTGACAAGAAGATAAAAAATAAGCGCGGCACTCTGATTCACCTTGTAGTGTAAAAGATTGCCGCGCAAGCTCGCAATTATTAGAAAAAAATCAGAAACTTATAGAACCAAGTCCCTCTGCAGCCTGCAAAAAAGAATCTTCCGTTTCTTTCAAATAATTTGCGTAAGTCTCGGAATTCCAGAGTTCCATGTATTTGTTAATCCCCAAAATAACACATTCACAAGAACCTGAAAGTCCAGCGTAATCACGTAAGCTCTGAGGAATTGAAATTCGACCTGACTTGTCGAATTCAACTTCCTGAGCCGGAGCAATCAATCGTCTCAAAACCAAGCGGTTCTGCGTATTGAACGGAGAAGCCGACTCCATGATTTTTGACGAAAGATTTTTCCATTCTTCTGGGGTATAAAGCCATAAACAGCGGTCAAGAGACTGCGTGACTATGAGAATATTATTACCTGATAGTTCACTTCTGAGATGAGCGGGGAATAAAATTCTCCCTTTCTCGTCCATAGTGTTGTGATATTCACCTGTCAGCAGTTCCATCCACTATTCACCACTTACACCCACTTTTTCCCACCACAGTTTCTATTTTAACCACAAAACTTATAAAGTCAACGTCATTTTTTACCGATAAAAATTTATTTTTAGCTCTAAAAATCCGGGAAGCTAATAAATAAAGGGATTCGGACCGATTATTTTTTTTATAAAATTTTTTAATTCGTTTTTAATTTTTTAAGGTTTGCTTTTTAATTGCCCGAATGTTTAAAATATCACCTGTTAAAACACCGTATTTTTTATGATTTTAGGAGCAAGTTATGCATCGAGCAAAATATTTTTTTAGTCTGGTTTGTGCATTCATTTTTTCTTCAATATTTTATTCACCAATCATATTTGCCCAAAAAAAACATACGCATTTTGATTCGATTTCAATGGTTCGGCTTGGCCCGACGCAAAAAAACGTGCTCTACGAAAGGTACGTAATCGGGGACGGAACGCAGTCTTACACAGCCACGAGATGGATTACGCCATTTTTGATGAATCAATACGAAACGACTTACGAACTTTGGTACGAAGTCCGCGACATTGCCGAACAACTTGGCTACACGTTCAAAAGCAAGGGCGAAGGCGGCTCAAAAGGAAAAACGGGAGCGGCCCCAACCGACGAAACTCGCCACCAGCCAGTTACGCTGATTTCTTGGTACGACGCAATCGTCTGGTGCAACGCTTTGAGCGAAATTCACGGATTGACGCCATGCTACACGAATAACAAGAAAGTCCTTAAAGATGCGACTGACACGGCTTCTTGCGACCTTGCCCAATGCAATTTTGAAGCGGACGGATTTAGACTGCCCACCGAAGCGGAATGGGAATTTGCCGCACGAAAGCTCCCGAACGGCTACATGGACGGAGGATACGTTAGCGGTCAGTTCGACAAGAACGGAAATGAAAAATATTCAGAGGATGAAGTGGCTTGGACGCCGATGAACTCTGAAGAAACGCACGTCGTGGGAACTGCGGGAACCGTGTTCAAAGAATCGGCGTTTCCGGAGCCTGGCTCAGGAAACGCAAATGCCGCCGATATTTTTGACATGAGCGGAAACGTAATCGAATTCTGCTGGGACTGGTTTTTTACCCGCTACGAGGA
Source organism: Treponema zioleckii (assembly GCF_014737315.1). Classification (GTDB taxonomy): domain Bacteria; phylum Spirochaetota; class Spirochaetia; order Treponematales; family Treponemataceae; genus Treponema_D; species Treponema_D zioleckii. The sequence goes on from NZ_JPUF01000008.1 coordinate 17,825, forward strand.
CGTTGAACCTGGAAAGCGTGCAACAGGACTGGAATTTGGAAGCGAGCGAGTCTGCCGCGGCGGAAGCTGGAGCCCTGTTACGATGCTGAGTGCCGCAGGAGACCGCTACAGTTACGATCCGAACGAAAGCTATGATTTTATGGGCTTTAGATTTGTTCAGACCGTAAAGGCGGAAAAATAGATTTTAAGGCAATCATTACAATGAGCAAAGCTCGGCTGAGTCAACTTTCCATTTGCCTTCAGAATCTTTGGCAGCAGTTACCCAGCCGTATTTGCCTTCTTCACCGAGGCTACCCGGATTGATTACTGTCGTGTCTCCGATTTTACTGATGCCCGCGCTCTCGTGAATGTGGCCTGTCACGACCAAAAACGGGGTGCGTTTTTCAATAAAATCGCGCAAAAGCTGACTTCCCACATGAACTCCGTTCGGAATTTTGTCGCATTCAGTGTCTTTTGGCGGATTGTGCATAATCAGAATCAAATTTGACCAATGACCGTTTTCGTCTGCGCACTCTTCGCTGGAATTTTCAATTACATCAAAATCAGAAACAAGTTCCTCTTCTGAACGCTCAAACGGTGTTGAGCCTGTAAATTTTGAGCCGCCTCCAGAACCTGCAATCGCAATTCCTTCATCGTATGTGACGGTTCCCTGAACGCTCACGTCGGCATTCTCAATTTCTTCGAGGAAATCTGGATTGTCGCAGTTTCCGAGGACTGCAAATATTTTTTCGTGCTTTTTTGTAAGTTTTTCGAGTACAGGCTTGCCAGTTTCCTCGTGTTCAAAAAGTGCAAAATCTCCGCCAAAAAGAACTGCGTCGGCAAGCTGGAATTTTTCGTCAAGTTTGTCGAGCTTCTCAAGATTTCCATGAATATCAGAAATTACCAAAAACTTCATATTTAACCTCCTCACGGCTTCCGCATTATAAACTTGCAAGTGTAAAAAAAAGTGTCATTCTGAAATTTTGACACAGATTAACACAGATGAACGGTGATAAGGCACAGATAAAGCAAAAAACACCGTGTTCCAGCTGTGCATACCTGTGTGCATCTGTGTCAGAAAATTACAAACTGCCTAAATTTTGTCCATAACGGATTTTAGGGCTTCCATTTGTTCTTTTGTGCCGATTGTGATTCTTAAAAAGTCTTCAATGCCAGGTGTCGAAAAGTGGCGGACCAGGATTCCGGCCTGTTTTATAGCTTTGTAAGTTTCTTCCGCTGGAACGCCGTCTTTTTTTATAAAAATAAAATTCGTTTGGCTGTCGATTACGAACCAATTTCGCTCGCGCAAGAATTTTATAAAATCCTCACGCTCGCGAACGACTTTTTTTGCACAGTCAACGTAATATTTTGAATCGGAACAAGCCGCAATTCCTGCCGTTTGAGCAACAAAATCAATCGGAAAGTGATTGAGAGAATTTTTTACGGTCGTAACGTTCTTCACAAGTTCAGGATTTGAAACGAGATAGCCCAATCGCTGCCCTGCACCGCAAAGTGATTTTGAAAACGTTCTAACAATCACGAGATTTTTAAATTCGTTGATGAGCGGAATGCAGCTTTCACCGCCAAAATCAACGTAAGCTTCGTCAACCACGAACACGCGGTCTTTAGGAGCCTTTAAAATCATTTCGCGCACCTGATTTCTGGTAAGGCCCAAGCCTGTCGGCGCGTTCGGGTTCGCGAAAATTATGCTCGTATTTTTTTCGTTCGCGTCGGAAAGCATTTTTGGAACGTTCAAAGTCCAGTCTGAATTGAGCGGAATTTTGTCGAGCGGAATCTCGTAAAATCCGGCGTAAACTGGATAGAAGCTGTAAGTGTGCTCAGGAAGAACAAGTTCCCTGTCACCGTCAAAAAAAGCGTAAAAAACGAAAGACAAAACTTCATCGCTTCCGTTACCGCAATAAATCATTTCCGGTGTTACTTCAAAAGGAATCTTGTCGCTCTCGAACGGAGAAACGCTCTCGCCGTTCACGCTGGCCCGGCAAAGAACGCCGCCAGTCTCGTTGAGCATTTTTGCAATCGCTTTTTTGAGTTCGTTTGAATCAGGGTCTGGATAAAGGCCCAGTTTTTCAGGATGATTTTTTACGGCATTCACCACCGCGTCCACGACTTTTGGTGACGGCGGGTAAGGATTCTCGTTCGCGTTGAGTTTTATGTACGCTCGGTCTTTTGGCTGCTCGCCCGGAACATAGGGGTGCAGGTTTTTCATTCGTGAGGAAATCATTTTGCCTCCTTTTTTTGATTCTCAATTTTACATTTATTGTATATGCTGAATCAAGCGAGCACACGGGATAATAATATTGTGGGCGCCTTGAAAAACTGAAGTTTTTCGAAGTATCCATTGTAGAATTTCTGCAAAAAATATCGGAACTACCGCAAAATCCGTTTTTGTTCGTTCGTTGCAACGTTTAAAAAAAAGGCAGGCTTTGTCAAAACTCAAAATTGAACTTTTTAATCAACTTGCAATATTATTGATGGTCATGCACTCGGCTTTTTAAGTTTGCTGGTGGGAGAAATATGATTAATACTTACAACGAAACAGATTTGCATCTTTCGCTCAAAAAAATATATGCGCTGGAATCTGAAGCACGGACCGAGGTTAAAATCGAAGGAACAAAATGGATTGCAGACATTATGACCGAGGCCGGAGATGTGATTGAAATTCAGACTTCCAACATTTCCGCGCTGACGCAAAAGGTTGCTTTTTTGCTGGAGAAAGGCAAGAAAGTTACAGTAGTGCATCCAATTGTGGAAAATAAATTCATCGAAATGTATCTTCCAGACGGAACGTTAAAATCGCGAAAAAAAAGTCCGCAGCACAAGTCGATTTATTCGATTCTTCGGGGGCTCACAAAAATCTATCCGTATCTTACCCACGAGAATTTTACGCTTGAAATTCTTTACGTTGAGGTTTCGGAAGAAAGACGAATTACGGCGGAGCCGGTGCAACTTACAAATTGCAGCAGACGGCACTTGAAAAACTGGTTTCCCATGGAAAAAAAACTCGAAAAAATACTGCGCAAAGAATTCTACCGAACGAAAGATGATTATAAAAATCTGATTCCGAAAGAAATCCAGATTCAAGAATCACCTTTCAGGCAGCTTGATTTGATAAACGCGATTTATGATTTTACCGGCAGAAAAACAGACGCAAAATACGCGCCTCTTTTAATCTGGCTTTTTACCCGCATGGGAATTCTTGATACAGTGCAGGAAAAGCCACGCCGGCTGTACAAAGTTTTGCCGGCTACAAATTCTTTACCGCAAAAATCGTAAGGTCGTCGGCCTGTTTGTCCTCGTTTATGCCAGTGTAGTAAATGTAGTTCGGGTCGCCAATGTCGCTCTTTTCGCTGCAATAAAAATCGTAGCCGTTGAACGTTTTTTTAAGGAACTCGTCGATTTTTCGGTCAACTTTTATACCATCGCCGTCAATGCGCACGGTTCCTTTATCATCTTTTGTAACCGTTCCGTGGGCATCGGGACGCTTGTACATTCTAAACACTTTTTCAACCGAAGCGAGTGCCATAATCATGTCGTCAACGTTGCCCGAAAGCTTTGAAAAATCAAAATAAAGATTCTCGTTCGGATTCTGAGGATGGCAGCGAACAAGTCTGTAGCCTTTTTTGTTGAACACGGACTCAACAATCGCCTTAATTCGGTCATTTCCGAATTCTTCGTATTCTTCATCAGGATTATGATTTATGTGCAGTCCGTCTTTGTTCAGATTTTTAGTTTCACCGCACTTTCGGTTCTGAAAGTTTTCGTCCTTAAAATAACTCTGAGCCTCCTCAATGCCGTCAGTGTACAAAAAGAGAATATCGTTTTTCTTCAATTTTAATTTTTTGACTTTGTAGCCACCCTTCATATCAACCATGAACTGGTCAATCTGACCGGCCGCAGGCATTCCAGACTCTTTTGTGTCAAGTTCAATCGTAAGCTGCTCATTTTTTTGAGAGTCGTAAAGATGAACGATTCGGTCTCCCGCATGGCAAAGATAAACTTCGTCGTTTTTGGAGTCGAAAAGACCGATAAGAAGGGTTGCGAATTTGCCCCGCAAGCCCAAGTCGCCGATGAACTCGTTGAGTTTTGCGGCAAGTTCATTGATTCGCGTTCCGTTTTTCTTGTAGCTCCAGTCGTTAAAATATTCGCGGAAGATTGTGGCGATTACGGCAACCAAAAGCGCCGCAGGAATTCCGTGGCCAGAAACGTCGCATTTAATTACAGCGTACCAACGCTCGTCAAGTTTCTTATAGTCAAAAAAGTCGCCAGAAACGCTGTCAGAGCCTTCATAGTAGCAGAAAAGGTCGATTTCTTTGTCCGTGTAGCTCGCAGTGGTCTTTTTTTCCATATCGCCAGCGTCAAGCGGAATCAAAGCCTGCTGAACGGCTTTTCCGTCAAGCTCCATTTTTTGAGATTCAAGTTGCTGCTCCAAAATCTCTGCCGCGTGCGCGCGTGCCTGAGCCGCATCTGCCTGAGCTTTTGCCGCGGCTTCGCGAGTCTTAATGTTTTCCTCTCGGATTTTTGCCGCAATTTTCTCGTCTTTCGCAGCTTTTACAAGTCCGCGCGTCATATCGTTTACGGTGTCGCCGAGTGTGCGGATTTCGTCGCGGCTCTTGATTTTTATTTCATAGCCTTCAAGTTCCTCTTTGTCTTGAACGTCGCCGATTTTTCGCACGTGAACGGCAAGCCTTTTTATTGGGTTTACGATAATCGAAGAAACTATGAGCGCACCGATGATTCCGATTATGATTGCAAGCCCCGCAACAGCGCCGGAAATATACATGATTCTTCTTGCGGCAAGCTCGACAGAATCAATAAGCTCGTCGGTAGAAACGTTCATAATCGCAAGGCCACGAACATAAGTTTCGGTGTCCGCGCCCTGACGATAAATGACAGGTTTGTAGAAAAAATAATTTCTGTTCGAGCGGTCAAGATGCTCGGTACCGTAAATTGGGTAACTTCCGCCGCCATTGCTCGCAATTCCGTTAAGAATCACCGAAATCTCGGTATTATATTTATTTATAAATCCTTCAATTTCTTCAAGCCGCTCGTCATTTGCAGTTTCAGCCTCGGCATTCAGCAAATTGATTTTTTTTGCAAGTTCATTCACCTGCAATTTTGATTCTTTGTTGAGCGAGTCGATTTTTGAATTCAAGTCGTCGCTAAAAAGCTTGTATTTTGACTTTCCGGCTTCCAGCATCGGAGTGTCGATTTTTGAGGCAATGTCCGCATCGTTCGAAGCCCACACAAAATCAATTCCGGTCATTTTTTCGTCTTTAGGAAGACCGACAATAGTTGCGTAATTGAATTCGCTCACTTTTTCGGTCTGAGTAGGAATTTCTTGCAAACGAAGGAGAGCCATGTCACTTCCGTCTCCAGAAATCGCGTCAGGAAGATAATTTCGGGTCTCAGAAGACATACTTTCGAGCATAATGTCGATTCGGTCTTTAAGCCCTTTTGCAAGAGAGCGTTCCTGCGTCTGAATCATCGTATAACCGAGTGGAACAGAAACCATAAAGACGATCGCAAGAACCAGAATCGTGGTGAAGGTCATAAGTTTTAGCTTTAAGCCCATTCCTCGTTTTTTAAGGGCAAGCTGCAATTCTTTCTTTTCCATAGGCATTAAATCTCCTGTAAAAAGCGCGCGCACTTCTTTTTTGATGATTAGCGATTCCCTCGCCGTGCTAGAAAGTCCCTTTACGGCGGCAATCACACCAAAAATAGAAAGCGCCATCAAAATCCACAGAGGAACGTATTCAAGCTCCAAAAGATATTTATAGTCCGTGTGCGGAATAACCCGCCATTCATGTTCAAATTCGTAAGTAGGCTCATATTTTACAGTGCCGCTAACGTTCACCGTAAGATTTCGGTTCCACTTTGTAAGCCCGCGGTCGGTGTGGCGAACAGAAACGGAATACCGCCCGGCCTTAATGTCATCGATTTTTATTTCGGAAAGCCGTTCGTCGCTCAGAACCTTGAATTCACCGCTTTTTTGGGTAAAAACAAACCTTGCGCCGCTGTCAAGCCCCGTAAGAATCACTTCCGAAATCGTTCCGTCGTACAAAAAACTCTCGCCCGTAATCGAAACGTACAGCCGCCCGATTTCGTCTTTTCGGCTCGTAACGCTGTGAATTTTTGTTGAAGGACGATATTTGTTCAAAAGCACGAGAGTCTTTTTTGCTTGTCCACGGTTTCCAACGCCGTCAATCGCGCTCACGGAAAGAACGTAAAGGCCGTTCTCGTAGTTCGAGATTTTTACGCTCTGTTTGCTCGTCATAATTTTTGCGGGAGGCTCTTTTACGCTGTCGATTTTTGGAATATTTTTCGTAATCAAGTCACCAACAATGTTTTCAACCTGAGAGTCCGACATTCTGATTCTGTGCGTTCTGTTCACCGCAAGATTTTTTTGAAGGCCCGCAACCGGTGTAAGCGACCACGAATAGCCAGCAACGTCGTCATCGTCTTCAGAAGGCTCCCATGAAAAAGTCAAATCGTTTGACGCGGCAAAGCCAAATTTATCGGTCTGAATCTCGTCGATTTTTGGAGCGGAAGGCGGAGTTATGTCTCGCAAATACGAAATAGTTGCGGGGTTAGACCAGTTTCCAGCGTTGTCGAGCGCGCGCACCTTAAAATAGAAAGTTCCGTCGTCGTAAACGGGCGTGCTGTCCGTAATCGTAAGTTCTTTTGCCGAATTATAATAACCTTTTGACGGGCTCGTTGATTTTTCAGGATTCTCATCCAAATCTTTCGTAAAAATCCACGAAAATCCCGCAATTCCGCTTGGGTCTTCCGGCAAAGTGACTTTCGCGCTTGCCTTTTGCGAAGAACTTTTTTTGCCTTCTGTGTAGCTTACCGCCGTAAGTTTTGGTGCAGAAACTTTGTGGTCCCGCTCAAGAACGTAGATTCTCTGCTGACCGTTACTCAAACTCTGCTGCCAAACATAACCGATTTCTTTTTGGTCTTGAAAAAACAGCGGAAAAGCGAATCGTGAATTGAATTTTCGGGAAACCAGCGTTTGTGTTGACCACCTGTAGCTCGTTTTGTGTGCCGTAAAAATTCCGTCGGTGCCATTGCGATTATCGAACCACAAAACATGGACGTTCCCGCCGTGCCTGTAAAAAGTTGGCCTTCGGGCATTTCCGATTGAAGTTACGTTCTCAACGTTTGAAAGTTCGCCAGAAGAATCTATGTTCGCAACGACGATTTTTGAGTTTTCTGAATTTTCGTCAGAGCGTTCCCACGCAATGTAAGTCTGAGTTCCGCTCGTAAAAAGAGCTGGACGCTGATTTTGAAAAGCCGTGTAATCCGCCGTAGTCCCGAAAGGAAAAGAGTTCTCTCCGGTCACAAGTTTAGGTTCCGTCCAGGAAGAAAGCCCGTCCCGGCTCACCGTGGAATAAAGCTGGAATTTTTCGCTTACGGTATTTTTTCCCTGCATCACAACAAGGTCGCCGCCATTAACCGGCACAAGATACGGAACAAAAGGATTCGTAAGATTAACAGACGGCGCGAACGGCGAAAGAGCTGACCATTTTACTCCGTTTGACGAGCGGGCAGAAAGAAGCGTAAAGTATCCGCGCTGTGCAATCGTCGCGTCAGAACTTGCATAACTTTCACCGAGAGAAGCAAAAAGCATAAATCCGCCGGTAGAAGCCGCAAAAACTCTCGGACCGACTACGGCTTTTTCTTGGCGAGGAAGCTGGCTGTACTCAAAAGTTTTTCCCATGTCCTTTGAAGAGTACACGCCGACAGAATAAAATCTTGACGCATTGGATGCCGCAAGAACCGCCACGGCAATCGTGCCTTTTTTATTCATCGCCACCGAAAAAATGTCCGGAACTTCGCCAGAATATTTTATCGCCTCGGAGTGAATTCTTTTTGGGGCCGTCCAATCAAAAGAACCTTTTTGCCGGCTAACCATCGAAATCCAAATTTGATGAGTGCTGGTGTTCACTTCCTCAAAAAATACGAACGAAGAATCACCGTTGCTCACTGCCTGCGGAAACCAGGAATTTACTTCGGTAACGGCGCTCGGAACATCCCAGTAAACAGAATTTGCGCTTTGAGCCGTAACCAGAAAAACCGTTGCGAGAATCGAGAACACAAAGCTAAGTTTTATGATTAATTTTTTCATTTCAATTTTTCCTCAATTCTTCCTAACTACTGTCTGTTGTCAATGTAGGTTTTTAAGTCTCTGTACTTTTTTACCCGCTGAGCCACAGGGTAAGCCCAAAGTTTATCCATATATTTTTTTGCAAGACGATATTTTCCGTTTGCGGCGTAACTCATTGCCCGCTGGTAAAGTTGCTCGTAATCTACCGAAACAACTGCAACCGCCGTAGCACCGCGTCTTCGGTTAATCGTATCTTTTAGGTTTTGAGCCTGGGAATTTCGGTTATAAATCGACAGTGCCTGATCAAGAAGGCTTACCGCCCGATTAAGCTGAGCCTGATTTCCGTTAGCCGAGTTATAAATGCTCAATGCCTGCTGATAAAGCTGCTGCGAACGGTCGCGAGCCGAATTGTCCACAGGCTTACTCCTGATTCCAAGCTCGATTTCAAGGTCGTAAATCGATTTTTGCAAACCGGCATAATTCGGATTTATCGCGTACAAGTTCTGCAATTCGGCAAGCTTAGCACTGCGCGAAGGAATTGCATTTGCCGCCCGAACTTTGTCCCCAAAACTGCGTTCGAATTTTTCCGGGTCGGTAAGCTGCTCGATTTTTAGCGAAAGAATACCGGCTTCTTCGTTAAGCGGATAAATCTGCTTTAACGCATTGATTTTTAAAACCGCCTGCTCAAGAATCAAAAGAGCCTCGTCGCGTTTTCCTTGCGCAATAAGTTTTTTACCTTCTTCGTAATACTGATTTGCAAGCGTCAGAAGCTGGGACATGTCCGAGTAAAGCGGGTCAGAAACAGAAAGCTGCCGACCAGTTTTCGCGGTAAGAGCCGTGTTCACCAAATCAAGCATATCCTCAATTTCGCGGTTAGGCTCGCTCTGCGTCTTTCCCCAAAGATTTTGCGCGCGGACCAGGGAATTTTTTGCAAGAGAAAAATTTCCATCATAATATTTATCCTGAGCATCGTTCATAAGCGAACGAACCTGCCGCAAGATTTCATCGTTCCATTCACTCATAATTCTCTCGCTCAACGAAGCAAGCATTTCGTCGCTGGACTTTTTAAGTTCATCCGAATACTGAATGTCGAGAGAACTCGTGTAACTTGCCTGCGCGCTTTGCAAAAAGTCGTCAGCCTGCTCAAATTCCTTGTTTTTCAGAGCCGCCAGAGCGCTCTCGTAATAACGACGGCCCTCGTTTTCGCTGTTCTTTGCAAGCACAATCTGAGCGTTTGCAGTTGAAATCAAAGATTTTAGCCGACTTTCAACGCCTGCAATTTTTTTTATGTTCTCGTCAAGTTTGTCGCTGCCCAAAGCGTATTCAGGAATTTCTCCGCGGTAATTCTCGCCGTAAGCAAGCGTGTTTTTCCAACTGCGCAAAGTCGTCTGCTGGGAGGAAATTTCTTGAAGAATCGATTCAGCGGACTCTTTCGCTTCTTGCGGATATTTTTTGACAATCTCAACAGCATCGTTTTCTTCTTCCTCAGTTTCAGAATCTTTTTCTGCGTTCGCGCCAGATTCTTTTGCCGAGTCAGAACCGTTTAAAAGTCTTTCTGTCTCAGAATATTTTTTTTCAAATTTTTCGTAAACTTCATCAGATTTTATTCCAAACCCCTGGGCAAGACCGCCCCAAAGTCCCTGGGAATTTTTTCTCGCAACCTCGTCGGCGATTTCGTTCACAGAAGCGTAATAATCAATCAAATTTCTAAAATCAAGAACTGAATCCTTGGCGGCAAGACCTTCCAAAGCTTCGTCATTTTTGTGGTCCGCCAAAAAATACGAGTCTTCCCGATTTTTTTCTTTTAAAATAAATTCCTCGTTTTTTGCGTTCTCAAGAATTTTTTCGTAACGCTGAGCCATAACAATATGCTCGTCAATGCTCGAAGGATTCGATTCAATCTCCGAAACTGCCCAAGAATCTTTTGAATCGTATTTTTTAAGTGATGAATCCGCAAGTTTCTTCGCGTTTGAAACTGCATTCCCCAGAGTTTCAGCAAACTTGACGGCAAAATCAAGGGACTCACCGTAATTTTTCGTTTTGCCATTTTGAGTCGAATGGTCTTCTTTTTCGAGAAGCCCGTAAAGCGCATGAACGTCCTTTCCGAACGGAGCAATTTTTACTTTTTCGATCACATCCGCCTTTTCGTTTTCAAAAGCCTTGTCATCGCTGTCAAAAATATTATCAATAGAATTCTTCTGAGGATATGATGATAAATTATTGCGCACCACCTCATATATTCCGTCTTTCATGGATTCGACCATTTTGCAAAAACCAGTGTCCATTGCACCAATGATTCCAAGTTCAGGAGAGTTTTTGCTTCCGACTACAAATCCCAGCGCAAACGTAATATAGTTCGAACCGTGCAGCTCCGGATTCCGTTCGTTTGCCTTTTCGCCAAGGGAGCGGAGTTTTCTAACATCATCAATTAAGGAATTTCTGAGAGTCGCGTAATCCAAAAACGATTCCTTTACATTCTGCAGTGCAAGACTGACTTCATCAAAATCACTCGTTTCAAGGGCTTCCATAAAACGTTCGTAGTCCGCACGAGCATTTCTTAAAAGCCTTTCGTAAGATTCAAGAAGCCCGTCCATTTCATCAAGAGTTTCGTCCACCGGAATCGTAATGTCATCGGCATAGGTGACCGGAATTTCTTGGTCACCCGCAAAGAATTTGTCCGTGTCGTTTCGTTTTTTTCTCGTTCCCTCTGCGAATCGTTCAACAGCCTCAACGTACTTTTCATCGTCAACGAGTTTTTTACCATCGTTCATAATTATGTTGTAAATATTGATGTAATACGCGTCCGCAACAGTTCGGCGAGCTTTGTTCGTAAATTCAACAGCTTCTTCACTCTGATGCTTTTCAGATTTCTCAAGCTCCGCAATGATTTCCATTTTTTCAATGTCAGTCTGCATTTCGTCTTCGCTGTCAACGACCATCGTATCAACAAGATTCTTAGCCTTTTTGTTAAATTCACGTCTGGCTTTTAAAATAATCTCGACCCGTTTCTGCGCCCTGTCAAAATCTCCGGGATGCACAGCCATATATCCAGAAAGTTCACGCAAAGCCTGATTGTATTCTTTAGCCTCGATTAGAGCGTCAATTTCCCGCAAGGACATGACTCGCCCGTCGCTTTGAGAAGAAATTTTCAAAGCGCAAAAAAAGAGAATCAACAAAGCCAACAGAATTTTCTTAAATCTCATTCTGGAAGTCACAAATAGAATACATCAAACAAAGGACTTTAGGACAACTGCATTATAAAATTACAGCAAACCTTCATACCATAAAAATTTTCCAACAGAGTCCTTCCCCTCGATTATCGGCGTTTTATGCACTCGCGTTAAGGAAGAATAAAGAATGACTAATTATGAATTGTGAATGATGAATGATGAATCTTTTTGGTGCAAGTTGATAAAGAATTCGTAATGCAAAAAAAATATTGTTTACCACTTAACAAATTCAGACCGATAATTTAAATTCTAATTAGAATGAAAAAATCGATTTTATTTTCCGCAATCATTTTTTTCTCATTCAGCGCCGCTCAACTTTTTTCGCTTGACCTTACAAGCCTTGAGGACGAGCTTAGCGACGTTTTTTCGTCCTTTACCGACGACAACGAAGGCTTAACCACCTTCCGCTCGCTCAACATTCCAGCAGGAGGCAGGGCTGAAAGCCTAGGAAGCGCATGCACAGCCCTCGCGGACGACATCACTTTTTTTGACTACAACGCAGCCGCAAGTTCCGTGCTTTTAGAATCCGAAGCCGCAGCCTTCCATAACTCATGGATAGCCGATTCCGCAATGGAAACGCTCGCCATAACGTCACGAAACGGACACTTTGGCTACGGAGCGCAACTAAAATGCTTTTACGTGCCATTCACGGAATACAACCTTTTTGGCGAAAAAGTCGCCGGAAGCTACTACAGCGAAACCTCGCTAACACTGAACCAATCCTACAACTTTCTTGCAGGATACGATTTTAAGGGAATCGCAATCGGCGTGAACGAACGACTTTCATTCCGAAATATGCCGGACTACGCAAATGACCAGACCGACGAAATAATCTCAGGCTCAGGCCTTGAACAATCTGCCCTAGCCTTTATGATTGATGCAGGTCTTCTTTTAAGATTCAACCTAGGAAAATTCTACAGCGACAGAGAACCCAACTTAAAGTTCGGAATCTCGCTCAACAATATCGGAGCGGGAATCACAGGATTCGGAAATTCACTCACCTTGGACGATGCCTTGCCCACAAGAGTCAGCGTGGGATTTTCATACAAGCCAGCAAGCCCGATTTTGCTCAGCGCGGAATTCAGGCAGCCTGTAAACCTTCAAGACTTCTCTTCCAGCGGAAAATGGTCCGCTTGCACAGGCCTCGAAATCAGCATAACAAAATTCTTTGCCTTCGAAAGCGGATTCTTGCTGCAGGGAGGAAATCCGAGAATCAGCCTTGGAAGTGAATTTGAAGTCAAAAAAATCCAGATGAACGTAAATTACACTTTTGACTTAACTTCATCCGTAAATCCAGTGAATCACATAAGCTTTTCCGCAAAAATAAAATTCGGCGACAAGGGAAGAAAAAAACTTCAAGACGAAGTTGATAGCTACTACACACAAGGCTTATTTTTGTATTCTGAGGGAAAATTGGAAGAATCTATTGAATATTTTAACAAAGCCCTTTCCATAGACAAAAGATTTGACCCGGCAAAGAAAGCCCTTGAAGCTGCGCAAAACTTTTTGGACGCAAGGAATGCCCTAGACGAAATTCAGAACTACGGTGCGGTTTACAAATAAAACTCTAAACAGAACAAAGATTCCGTATCAACTATGCTGCGTGGGGTTCAGAATGACGGTTAATTATTATTCGTTGACTAGTACGGGGATTCCAAAATAAGTTCGGATTGATAGCAAATCAAGATTATTGAAAATTCCCGCGCTTAACGCGGGAATCTATATCAAAGTAACTAAAAGAGAGCCTCTAAAAACTTAGCGTTTCTTAGAGAAAATCCTAAAATTCATCCATGGGAAAAGCACATGCTTCTTTTCAAGCTTGGTAAGCCACTCTGTGCTTACTGTATTTGAACCAAGAGCATCAAAAACAATCATGAACGACTTTATGCTTTCCTTAAAGCGCTCAGCCGCATACTCAGGGAAAACGCCCCTGTGAATCATCATTGCCCACTCACAGCTCTGAGCGAGCATGAGTTCCTTTGCACCAAGATTCAAAAGCCTGATTTTAAGCCCTGTATCCGTAGGGAACCTGTCAGACAAATCTATCATTCGCTCGCTCATCTTTCTTGTGTATCGGAGCATCCAGTTGTTCGTGCTGTCGAGCAAATCTTCACCGTAAGCACCGCCGAATGCCGCAGAAGGATACGGAGACACCTTTTCAAGGGAATAGCGGTCGCCCAAAAGTGAGCCACAACCGGTCAATTCGATTTTGTCATCACCAGAAATCGCCCCTCTGATTACGTTTTCAAGCCAATCGATTCCTTCCACCCATTCGCGGCCAAGAACCTCAGCGTCAACAGTGCAAACAAGCGAAACATTCTCGTTTAGAATCTCATGCGCTTTTGCAAGTTTTTCTTTCTTTGACTTTACGAATTTTTCAGCGTCTGCTTTTACCTGCGCCATAGCCGCGTCAGCATCATAAATCGCACAAGAATCATCTTTTTTTGCCCAATAACAGAATCCGGTAGGAATACGAGCGGCACCCTCGGCAATAAAATCGGTCAACTCGTTGGCAGAAAGTTCAAAACCAATATCTTTTTTTCCGTCAAGATAAACCGGATTTCTCATAAATCCGTTTTCGCCAATAATATCTTCCGGAGTCTCTGCGTCCTGCGTAAAAAGAACCAACGAAGAAGTGCCCTCAAAGCGAACCGGCGCAAAAATTCCCTTTTTAGGAACTGGCTTTCCAAGGAAAAATCCGTTTGAATCAATAATCGTGTAGCCTAATCCGTATGCCGCAAGAACTTCCTCAATTCCCTTTGCGTATCCCATAAACGGAAGCCAAAATCCGTCCGGCGCCGTGCCAAAAAATCTTCGGTGGGAATAAAGTCCGGCCTCAACCTGAGCGTTAAGAACTTCCCGCATATCACAGTAATGAGGCAAGAACGTATAAGTTCCGCAAGTCGCCAAAAGTTCAAGGAATCCTTTTTGGGCAAAATCTGAAAATTCTTTTAAAAGATTCTGATTGTATTTTTCTGTAAAATCTTCCTTGTTTTTTTTAGCTTTTAAAAGGCAATTTTTTACGTTTTTTAAAAGTTCAGGATTGTCTGCACAACGAACAAGCTCTTTTTCGCCAAGAGAAATTTTTCTATCAAGCCATTCGATATACTGCTGCTGCACGATTGGATCCGCAAGTAGCTCGCACAATGTCGGAGAAAGAACAAGCGATATTCTAAAAGAAAGTTTTTCTGATTCAAGCCGATGAAGCATATCAAGAAGAGGAAGATAGGTCTGTGAAATTGAACTAAAAAGAATGTCATTTTCAAGACCATAGGCATTCTCATCCTCTATGTGTCTGATATATCCCTGATGTCCAATAACCAAAAAAGCCAAATTTTTATCAGCCATGTTTCATCTCCGTTTTACTGCCGTTTTTTTATAATTTATATTTAAATGATTTTAGGGCAGCCCTAAAAATAAAAATCAAATTGATTGCAATTTTTAAAGTTGAATCCAACTTTAGCGCATCACCTTAAACACTAACTTTCAGGTTAAAAAGAGAGTCTGTAAGTTTCATAGTGTTTTTTTAGGTAGTTCCTTAATTCCAGAAAGCTCCAAAATAGGAGGGACGTCAAGGTCGCGTCCCGGCAATGCCATCGAAAGCATTTCCGGGATTTCTGGGAGTTCGACTTTTCGAGAAACTGCAAGGTTGTCCGTAGTTTTGTCAGAAAAAACCGCAACAATATCCATTCGAACAAACTTTTTAAGAGAGCTATTTTTTTTATCAGAAAGCATTGACGTTGAAAGAAGAACGTACTGCTCTCTGTCTTCGTTATCAATTTTTATGTCAAACGATTCAACAGGCATCAAAGCTTCTTCCGATTCAAAATATGAAACCCTCAAAAGAAGATGCTTGAATTTTTCAGAACCTAAAATATCATGTCTGTCGGTCTCTTTTATATCCCAATAAACAAATGCCCACGCAGGATTTCTGAGAACGACGGAGATTCGGCTTTCGTTATACGACTTTGGCAGTTCTATATTTTCTTCCGTCACAGAAGAATCAGCTTCAATCATCTCGTTTTCTGCAGAAGAACCTTCTTCGTCCATTTTAAGTTCCTCAGCAACTTCAAGAAGCTCACCAATAATAAAACGGCGGTTCAAGTCATCCGGTATATCAATTCCATAATCATCTGCAAGCGAAATTAAATCGGCAGAAGAAAGGGTCTCTAAATAGGATCTAGATAAAAATTTTGTTTCCATAAATATTTCTCTGATAATCTTCGGCAATTTTTTATGAAATAATCAATTTAAAAAATTGATAAGTTTTGAAATCCAACTGCATGGATTTTTAACATAAATTTAAAAAAAGGAAAGAAGGAACCGCAGAAGTTTACTTTTGGAGTTTTAGTTAGTTTTTGCGGTTCCCACGAGTTTTTCAGAGAAAAACTCGTGCTTTGGCGGGAAAACTTGCAAGGGTTCACAAAATGCGGCGGCAAGGAGAGCCTCATTTTGTAAGTCAACCTTATTTTTTGCTCCCGCAAAAAATCTTTGTATACGGGTTAGTTTTTGCTCTTCCAAGAATTTTCACGGAAAAACTCGTGCTTTGGCGGGAAAACTTGCAGGAAAGATTATCTAAAAAACTTGCGTCATGCTGAACGAGTTTCAGCATCTGCTTTTGTACTATTAAAAAGATTCCGAAACGCGTTCGGAATGACAAACTTTCAAGTACAAGAAAGACGGTCATGCTGAATTTATTTCAGATATTTACACCAGCGGACAGATAATGCATTTCTCCGACACAAAATTAATTCCAAGAGGCCCGATTTTTTCAAGTTTTTCAAAAGCGCCGAATTTTTCGTTGGTGTTTAGGTATTCTGCATAGGCCATAAGCTCGCCTACGTTGCCTTCTGAAACACAAATCCATTTTTCATCGCACATAAGAATCTGCCGATTGATTGAACCGAACCTGTAATCAAGATAAATTCGGTAGATGTGATTTTCCATCTGCTTTTCTGCAATCACCCGAAGAAGCGGATTTTTTTCTTTTATTAGTTCAGCGTCAGTTTTTTCACCGAGAGCGTCAATTCCGTTTGACCGGGCTGTTTTTGCATACGAGTCAAGTTCTGCGGGAAGTTTTTCATAAGAATAGAGAGTCCATCCGTTGATTTTAAACGAAGCCACTCCATTTTTCGGCTTTTCCTGTGTCATAATTTCCGCATGAGAGCTAGCCGATTTCTTTACCTGCTTATCAAAAACTTCCTGTATTGCATCAATATCTATTGCCATAAAGTCCGCCAAAGTTTTTAGGAAACCATTACAGTTTTATTTTCCCAACAAGCCTAACGCAAAAAAGAGACTGACGAAACACAACTTGCACTTCGACAGTCTCAAACACAATCAATCGAGTTCATGGAATTCCATTAACCAAATGACTTCTCTGATTATACTACAACAGAATTTTAAAAATCACCACTATTTTTTAACAAAAACGATAAATGATTAAAATTCGCCAGTATAACCAGTTGCTTTGATTGCAGATTTTGCTTTGATGCCGAGCGAGCATCCAGAAAACGCTTTGCTTTCAATAATGCCCATCATCAATGCATTAGGATAGCTATATTTTGCACCTGCAGGAACCACTACTTCTGAAAGATTACTGTTTCCGCTGAAAGCATCTGCAACAATTTCTTTTATGGATTTTGCAAGAGTCACTTTTGCAAGTTTTGGCGATTTCCATCTGCATACATTCACGCAGCCCTCTTCAAATTTCAGCTCCGTAATGCTGTCAGATTTTACATAAGAATAACCGTTTGATTGCTGAACCCTACAGTCAAAAATCCAGTTTTTTCTTACTGTCAATGTTTCAATTCCGTTGATTTTTATGTTTGCGTCATAAAAAGTCGTGCTTTGAGGGAAATAAACTTTTCTGCCCGCCTGCGGAAGACCGCCGTTTATTACAGCATGTCCTTTTACATCAGTATATTTTGGATCAGAATAAGGCCTTACACCAAAATAAAGAGGCCTTGTTGTTGTTCCTGTAAACTGAGTTGTCGTACTCTCATCTAAGTTGCAATTTACAATTTCGTATGTTTCAGGAATTATTACAGCTTTGATACTGCCACCAATAGACAGATCATAAACATTTCCAAAATCATCTACTTTTCCGCAGATTGCAATAACTTTCAAACCTTCAATTTCCTTTGGAAATTCAATTTCTGTAATGCCGTCTTCCGCAAGTTTATCATCATAAACATCAGTAATGCAGATATAATCACCTTTAAGTCCGGTCGTGTTCAAAATTGCTTTGCCGGCCAAATCGTATTTAAAATACTTTTCAGGCGTTGCCGCAAAACAAGTAAAAGCCATAGCCAGCATCGCGCCGACTGTCAAAATAATCTTTTTCATTTAAAATGTCCTCCGCGTTTTTCGTCCGCCGACTTTTTTTTGAAAGATTCTATCATTCAGGATTTTTTCTGTAGTCAGTAAAAACTCACTTTAAACTTGTGAGTTTTCTCTATAGATTTCTACCAGGCGATTAAATACAATAAAACTATGATTGACGTAATCAGTGTTGACGACCATGAAATGATTAGTTTTGGACTGGAGAAAGTTTTTTCTGAAACTGACGATATTCGAATTGCGACTTCCTGCAAGAGCAAGGCTGAACTTGAAAAAGTTTTTGAAAATCCGGGCAGTTTTGAAGCAGAAAACCTTGTCTGCATGATTGATATAAAACTTGAAAGCGACAGCGGCTTTGACGCGGCAGATTTTCTTGTGGCGCGTGGCGTAAAGTGCCTCATGTATTCTTCGTATTCAAACGCGGGCTTTATCGTAAAAACAATGGAACACAAAATCAAAGGCTTTCTTTCTAAAAATGCCGACAAATCAGAAATCTTGGACGCGATTCGTGCCGTTTCCCGCGGCGAAACCTACATTCAAAAAGATTTGATTCCCGACATGATGTCTGTAAGCGGCATTCTTGTAACGCTCACCAAAAAGGAACGGGAACTTCTGGATTTGATTGCCGAACATCTTCCAAACGAGGTAATCGCCGAACGTATGAATCTTTCAAAACGCAGCGTTGAAAACTACGTTTCGCGCATTTTTGACAAATTCAATGTAAAAAACCGCTATGAACTCAGCCAGCTTTTGTAAAACGGAATCCGGTGCGCAACCAAAAACACGCCCCAGGCGGCAAACGTGCAGATGAATCGGTCTGCAATGTTCACAGGAATGCGAACTGCCATCAAAAGAATCAACCTTGAATGAATGCTGTTCTGCCACAAGAATGCAAGAAAGTCAGTCTGGCTGCTCGCTTCATTGTACGCTTCTATAAAACTCAAAATGTAGCTTATAATTCCGCCGGAAATGCTCATTACAAAACAGAGTACGAGGCTCAAAACTATCAGCTTTACAAAAATCGCAAGGCTCGTATCAGTTTTTTTTATGAAGTAGCGGTAATAATAACCGGCCGTAAGAGCCGCAAGAAAATGACAAAGCATGAACAAATGCCCAAGTTCCAGCGTCCAGTTCAATAAAAAATCAATCAGATGATAGAAAAAACCCGCAAGAACTCCCCACCACGGTCCCGCAAAAAAACTCAAAGCCATTATAAAAATCGTGTCACAAAAAAGAGGCAGATGATTCACCCATGCCACAAAGTCACAAATAATGTAATCTAAAAACCCGCACAGGATGCTTAAAACAAAAAAAATAGCACTCTTCCGATTTGCTAAATCAAATTGGAAACTCATTCTGTGAATATACCACATTTATAGAATAATGTGTTATCTTTTTAGAGATGAAAAAATTTTCGACATTTCTTTTATTTGCAGCACTCACTTTTTCCGGATTCTGCCATACGGCTCAAAAACAGACAGAAAAAATTCTGCCAGAAGAACTCACTCAGAAATGGCAGGAATGCGAATCGGCAGCAGAGAGTGATTTTGAGTCACGTTTTGAAGACTTTTACGAGGAAGTAAAAAAGGCTGAGCCAACCGATACTGTAGTTTATTATTTTCCAGAGGCAAAAGAAATTTATCAAAATATTCGTTCTGGAATTGATGAACGAGACCGTCAAAAAATTTCAGAAAACGTTCACCGCTGGGAAATCTTGCAAAAGAATCTTGTAAAATTTCAGCTCGAACAGTTTTATTATTCCTACAGACTCTTGCTGTTTGTAATCATTTTTACAGTCAGCACGTCTCTCGTGTTTTTTATTCTGTATCTTTTTACGTCAAAAAGCCGCAAAGAAAGCAGGGCATTCGCCACGCAGATGATAAAAACTCAGGAATCGGAACGCGAACGAATTTCAAATGAGCTTCACGATACGGTTTGCCAGGATTTACGAGTGCTGCAATTTCGTCTAGAAGATGAAGAATCAATTACGATTTGCAAAAAAATTGCGAGCGACGTGCGAAATACTTGTTACGCCCTCACCCCTTCCGATTTGAACGAGGGAATTTTTGAAGCGTTGATTTCTCTGTGCGCACTTTTAAAAAAGCAAAGCGGCATAAAAATTATCCTGAGTATTCAGGAAGAACTTAAAAATGACAGAACTTTTAAAACTTTCGCAAAGGACAAGAATCTGAATCTCTACCGCATTGTGCAGGAAATTCTTACGAATGCAATAAAGCACGCCGAGGCAGAAAGCATAACGGTGCTAATAAGAACTTTTGATGAAAAAAACTTTAAAATTATTGTTTCTGATGACGGAAAAGGATTTGATTTAAAATCCGCCCTAAAAAAGAAAAATCATTTTGGATTAAAAAACATTATAACCCGTGTTGAAAACATCCAAGGCGAAATCTCTTTTAATTCCGAAAAAGACGAAGGAACGCAAGTAACAATAATCGTGCCGTTTTAATGGAAAGCGGAAAATTGAAAAGTGGGCTGTTATTTTTTGACACAGATGAACGATGATAAACACAGATGGGACACAGATAAATTGAAACGTCCGGTGGTTGAGCGTAGTCGAAGCACGGTGGTTGAGTAGCGAAGCGTATCGAAACCACAACCACGTAATCTCATGGAAAACTGAAAGATGAAAATTGAGAACAAATTCCCCACTAAAAGTTGCGGGCGTTGCGCGAGCAACAAAAACTGCTTTAACGAAGCACAAAGTAACTGCTGTCGCTCCACGGTTTCGACACGGCTAAAACACCGGCATTTCAAGAATCGCCTATACCGTGCCGATATAAAAATTACGCAACCATAGGAACTTTTTCGAGTTCCGACAAAGTTGGCGGTTGGTCTTTCTGGCTCCAGTGGCGTTTCCGTATGGAGATTGCCATATCCTACAGGCTGGGAGGGCGTGCGGTGAAACGAATCTTTATGATTTCAGTGATAATCGCAGTGCTTTTAGTGCTCGGTTATCCTGCTTGGTAACCCCGCCTCTTCGCACTCAAAAAAGCGAAAGAGCATAAAAAACCGCCTAGTCTGATCCACTAAGCGGTTGTACCCGTAAGGGTAAATCCTAATTAGTATGAAGACCAACCGTAACTTTGGTTGCCTTTCTTCTTATATCCTAGTCCACTATTACCTAATTGTCAACGCACGAGCACAGAAACGGAAAACTTGCTGGTTTTGACACAGATGAGCGAAAGATGAAAATTGAGAACAAATCATCCCGCCAAAAGTTGCGAGCGGTGCGCGAGCAACAAGACCATACTCACAAAACACGGCTCTCCTTGCCGCCGCGTTTTGTGAACTACTGAAAGCCCATACACCAAAGCGCGAGTTTTGCTTGTCAAAACTTGCGGGAAACGCACAAATTGACTTGTATTTGCAAATTGAATTTCTGGCGTTTCCACTGACACAGATAAACAGAGATGGACACGGATGTGACACAGATAAATTAAAAATGCACGGTGGTTGAGCGGAGTCGAAGCACGGTGAGTAGTGCGACGATTAAAATTATCCATAAAAAAAGGCACCTCAAATTGAAGTGCCTTTTTGTTTTTATTATCGTTCCGGCATTAGAAGTGCCGCTATAAGATAAGCCACTACACCTGAGCCACCGCACAATGTAAACACAAGCCAAATTATACGCACGACTGTGGGATCCACATCAAAATACTCTGCAAATCCAGCACAAACACCGCATAATTTTTTATTCTGTGACTTATAAAGCCGTTTTGAACTCATTTTGGCTTACCTCATAAAAACTAGAATGAGCCAGCAACTGCAACAGCGCAAGCAACAGTACAACCAACCATTGGGTTGTTACCCATTCCCATGAAGCCCATCATCTCAACGTGTGCTGGAACTGATGAGCTACCAGCGAACTGAGCGTCTGAGTGCATGCGTCCGAGAGTATCTGTGAAGCCGTATGAAGCTGGACCTGCAGCCATGTTATCTGGGTGAAGAGTGCGTCCTGTACCGCCACCTGAAGCTACAGAGAAGTATTTCTTACCAGCGAGCAAGCGCTCTTTCTTGTAAGTTCCTGCAACTGGGTGCTGGAAGCGAGTTGGGTTTGTAGAGTTTCCAGTGATAGAAACATCAACATCCTCGTGCCACATGATTGCAACACCTTCGCGAACGTCGTCAGCACCGTAGCACTTAACGATAAGGCGGTCTGGGTTGTTTCCGTATGGAACTTCTTTTACAACTGTAAGAGCTTTGTCTGTTCCGTTTCCGTTGAAGTAGTCGAATTTAGTCTGAACGTATGTGAATCCGTTGATTCGGCTGATAATCTGAGCAGCGTCTTTTCCAAGACCGTTCAAGATAACGCGGAGCTTGTTCTTGCGAACTTTGTTAGCGTTAGCTGCGATTTTGATAGCACCTTCAGCAGCTGCGAATGACTCGTGACCAGCCAAGAATGCGAAGCACTGTGTCTCTTCGCTCAAGAGGCGAGCGCCGAGGTTTCCGTGTCCGAGACCAACTTTGCGGTCATCAGCTACAGAACCTGGCAAACAGAATGCCTGAAGTCCCTTACCGATGTTAGCAGCTGCTGCTGAACCAGTTTTGTCTCCAGTCTTCTCTGCTTCTTTAATAGCAATTGCAGAACCGAGAACATAAGCCCATTTAGCGTCCTCAAAACAAATCTGCTGTGTAGACTGACAAATTTCATAAGGATTAAATCCACGTGCTTTACAAAGCTCAAGAGCTTCGTTCAATCCTTTTTCACCTTCAGAGAAACCATACTCTTTGAGAGCTTTGTTAACCTGAGGGATTCTTCCTTCATAATCTTCAAATAAAGCCATAGTATTCTCCTGTTAAGTTACTCTTTGCGTGGGTCAATGAATTTTACAACACCCTGATCCTCTGTAACGCGACCATAGTGTGTTCTAGCCTTCTCGATTGCCTCTTTAGGATCTACGCCAGCTTTAAGAGCATCCATAAGTTTACCGAAGTTGATACACTTGTATCCAACAATCTGATTGTCTTTGTCCAATGCAATCTGCTCAACGTATCCCTCTGTCATTTCGAGGTAGCGAGGACCAGTCTTGCGTGTTGCGAACATTGTTCCAACCTGTGAGCGGAGGTTCTTTCCGAGGTCTTCGAGAGAAGCACCAACTTTAAGACCGTCTTTTGAATAAGCAGACTGTGTGCGTCCGTAAACAATCTGGAGGAAAAGCTCGCGCATTGCAGTGTTGATAGCATCACAAACAAGGTCTGTGTTCAATGCTTCAATAAGAGTTTTTCCGATGAGGATTTCAGATGCCATAGCAGCTGAGTGAGTCATACCAGAACATCCGATTGTCTCAACGAGAGCTTCTTCGATTACACCATTCTTTACGTTCAAAGAAAGTTTGCAGGCTCCCTGCTGTGGTGCACACCAACCAATACCGTGTGTAAAACCAGAAATATCTTCAATCTTTTTTGCCTGGATCCACTCACCTTCTTCTGGAATTGGAGCTGGACCGTGATAAGCGCCCTTTGCTAGTGGACACATGTGTTCCACTTCTGCAGTGTACTTCATAGGATTCTCCTAAAAATTGTAATGTGAATGGAAAACGTGTCAGAAGGGAAATTGCAGAATTATCTGCCAGCAAACCTGCTAGAACTCATTAGCCATAATTAGTCATTTCCTTTTAGAAATCGTTTTACCAATTCTCGATAACTAAAGATTATAGCTTTTATCGAAATTTTTCAATCAAAATTGACACGAGAACAAATAAGTAATACACTAACTTTTGTTAGCAAATACTAACTAAAATCATTAGCCATAATTTTCATTTTTCTTTGGAGGTTTTACAAAATGTTGAATAAAATTGCAATCAGCAATGTAATCGGTCGCGAAATCATTGACTCGCGCGGAAATCCTACTGTTGAAGTAGACGTAATTCTTGAAAACGGCGTTCTTGGCCGTGCCGCAGTTCCTTCGGGAGCCAGCACAGGCGAAAACGAGGCTCTTGAGCTTCGCGACGGTGACAAATCCCGCTACGGCGGAAAGGGCGTTCTTAAAGCCGTTGAAAATGTAAACAAAATCATCGCACCAGCCCTCAAAGGCGAGAACGTTTTTGAGCAGCGCGCAATCGATATGAAAATGCTCGCCCTCGACGGAACTCCGACAAAATCAAAACTGGGCGCAAACGCAATTCTTGGTGTTTCTTTGGCAACAGCTCAGGCAGCCGCAAAAGCACTGAACATTCCTCTCTACCGCTACATCGGCGGCGCAAACGCACATGTTCTTCCTGTTCCGATGATGAACATCATCAACGGCGGTGCTCACTCAGACGCTCCGATTGCGTTCCAGGAATTCATGATTCGCCCGGTCGGTGCAAAATCAGAAAAAGAAGCAATCAGAATGGGAGCAGAAGTTTTCCATGCACTCGCAAAATTGCTCAAAGGCCGCGGACTTTCAACTGCCGTTGGCGATGAAGGCGGATTCGCTCCAAAATTCGACGGAATCAATGACGCTCTCGATTCAATCGTTCAGGCAATCAAAGACGCAGGCTACAAACCTGGCGAAGACGTAAAAATCGCAATGGACTGTGCCGCTTCTGAGTTCTCTGTCGAAAAAGACGGAAAATTCTTCTACAACTACAAAGAGCTTTCAAACGGAACTCCAAAAGACCCGAACGGAAAGTGCCTCTCTGACGACGAGCAGATTGCTTACCTTGAAGAGCTGATTACAAAATACCCAATCGATTCAATCGAAGACGGACTTGACGAAAACGACTGGGAAGGCTGGAAAAAGCTCACAGAGCGAATCGGCGGAAGATGCCAACTCGTTGGCGACGATCTTTTTGTAACAAATGTTAAATTCCTCGAAAAAGGAATCAAAATGGGAGCCGGAAACGCAATTCTCATCAAGGTAAATCAGATTGGCTCGCTCACAGAGACTCTTGAAGCAATCGAAATGGCACACCGCCACGGCTACACAACAGTCACAAGCCACCGTTCAGGCGAAACCGAGGACACAACAATTGCCGACATCGCAGTTGCGACAAACTCAGGCCAGATTAAGACAGGTTCAATGAGCCGCACAGACCGTATGGCAAAATACAACCAGCTTATCCGCATCGAGGAAGAGCTTGGAGACACAGCTGTATACGGCTACAAAAAATTGAAGTAAAGAAAAACAAGCGGATGCCCAGAAAGTTCATTGCATACGATTTTCAGACTTTTTGGGCATCATTCTTTTCATTTATCATCTTAAAAATTTGATTTTGTCCCTTCCACCCATTTTCTTTTATTTTCCGCATTAACTTTGCAAATTGCTCTCTGTTGGATTTTAGAATTGCAAAATGGTAAGTAATTTGAGCCTCCGGGTCTAAAATCGGAATCCGAACATGATTTGCAATATCAATTGTAAGAAGGTCAGACTCAAAACTTATCAAATTCGAGGCATGAACAACTTTATCAAAAGATTCAACGTTTGACTGATACAAAAGCTGAGAATCGGGAAGTTTTTGCGCAAGCAGGTCGTTCCAGTGCCCTTTTAACGGAAAGGGAATAACCGCGTCTCCGTTTATGTCACTAAAAAAAATCCCGTCTTTTTTTGACGCCAAAAAATGCTTTTCAGGAATCATAGCGAACAATTTTTCGCTCATTACAGGAATCTGAATAATATCATCGTTTTTTTGGGATTCTGAAAAAAGCGCCATGTGATAAATTCCTTGCGAAAGTTTTGTCAAAATTTCATTTTCATCATCAACAATTGTTTCACATTCAATCCCTGAAAAACATTCACAAACCAAATCGCGCAGCTGAAAAAGAATGTCGCAGGGTGCACAAGAAGCAATAATCATTTTTGTGTGAATTTTATAAAACTGCTGGATTTTTTCTAGCATAAGTTCAGCTTGGTTCAGAAGTTCTTTTGACAATTCAACGGCATGGATTCCTGTTTCGGTAAGGGAAACTTTATTTTTTGAGCGGGCAAAAAGCGGAGTTTTTAATTCATACTCAAGATTTTGCAAAGAACGGCTCAAAGCGGGCTGCGTTATATTAAGTTTTTCAGCGGCTTTTGAAATCGTTCCGCAATCAGCAACGGTTACAAGTTGTTTTATCTGGTGTAATTCAAACATAAACTTCCCCTTGAGCAATCATGCGTTTTTATTATAGCACAGTATGCAAAAAAGTTATACTCCGATTAAAAATTGGCATTGTACTTATTTTTTCGAGCTGAATATACTTTCATTATGAACATTGCAATGAAAATCATTTTTAGCGAGGTAACAATATGAACTTACATTCTTTTATCAAAAAAACAAGTTCGGCTTTGGCACTTGCACTTTCGTTTGGCATTGTGTCAACTTTTACAAGCTGTGCTTCTTCTCAAAAAAACACAAATTCTGAAAACACGCTTCCAAAAATCAATATGTCAAAATGGCTCTACAATGCCGATGACGATGTTTATTATCAGCTGGGACTTGAATATGCAGCAAATCCTGCTGACACAAAATACGAAACCCTCGGTCTGTTTGTGCCAGGCGCATATTTTGACGGAAGCGATAACGGCGACGGAACTTTTACTGTAAAAATCAACAGCAAAAATACCGTGCAGGGTTTTTCTTCAAAGAATGCACCTTTTGTAATGCCGATTCAGACTCCGGGTTATGCCGCTCTTGAAGCCCCGGTAAGCTACACTCACGATGTAAAACAATACACTGACGAAGGTTTTATATTCGTTTACGCAGGTGCAAAAGGCCGCGATTCTGGTGTTCCTGCCGGCGTAACGGACTTTAAGGCCGCAATCCGATACGTCCGCTACAACAAAGAAAATCTTCCTGGAAACACACAAAATTACTTTACTTATGGAATGTCAGGTGGCGGAGCACAGAGTGCGCTCATGGGTGCAACAGGAGACGCTCCTGAATACGAGCCGTACTTGCAGGAAATCGGGGCTGTAATGAGCGAAAGCGACGCAATCCTCGGCAGCATGGATTGGTGCCCGATTACAAACCTGAACGTGGCAGATGCCGCATACGAATGGGAACTGGGCCTTGCCCGCACAAATCTCAGCAAAGAAAACAAGACGATTTCTGAAGGGCTTTCAAAAGAATTCGCGCTTTACATAAATTCACTCGGCCTAAAAGATGAAAACGGAAACCTTCTTACTTTGGAGCAATCAGAAGACGGTCTTTACCACGCAGGAACTTATTACAACTATCTAAAGGGAGTAATCGAAACTTCACTCAACAACTTTCTTTCTGACACAAAGTTTCCATACAACGCAAGCAAACAGAAGGAAGCTCTTGGCCAAAACATGATGCTCCCGCCAGACTGGAAACCAAGAGGACCTGCCGGAATGGCAAGACCACAGTTTTCTGCAGAAGATTTGGACGGAGTGAGCAGAAATTCATCAACAAAAAGCGGCAACGTGGATTTGAGCAAAACTTACAATTCTGCAAAGGAATATATCAGCGCATTGAATGCCAATGAAGAGTGGGTTTTGTATGATGAAAAATCTAATACGACAAAAATCACAAGCGTAGAAGCGTTCATGCGAAATGTGAAGCAGCTTCAAAAAAATGTTGGAGCTTTTGATGATATGAGCAAAAGCCAGCCAGAAAACACACTCTTTGGTTTTGGAGACGGAAATGGCGCACATTTTGATTCGTTTATGGCAAAAGTTCTTGAAACGATAAATCCAGAGATTGCAGCAAACTACAAAGAAGATCTTTCAAAAAAGGATTCTCTGGGAACTTCTATGGAAGAGCGAAGCAATATGTACAACCCAATGTATTATCTAAGCCCGGCTTATTCAGGCTACAAGACTGCAAAAGTCGCAAAATTCTGGAGAATTCACGCAGGAATCTTCCAGGGGGATACAGCCATAAGCACGGAACTAGATTATGCACTCGCACTTCAAAACTATGGAAACGAAGTAAAATCAGTTGATTTTACAGAAGTCTGGGGACTTTATCACACCGAAGCAGAACGGTCTGGAAGCTCCACTGAAAATTTAATCAAATGGATAAAAGACTGCCTCAAAGCGTGATTCTGAATCATCCTCCAAAAAACAGGATTTAAGAACACCGACTTTGGTAAAAGGGAACTTCGAAAGACTAACAGAGTTTTTTGAGTTTCCCAAAAACTAAAAAGCCCTGCAAGCGGATTTTTCGCCGGCAGGGCTTTTTTTATAAATCGTTCGCAAGAATTTCGGCGAGCATTTTTATGAGCGAGTTGTATTCCGCATCGAAAAAAAATTCATCATCTGAAATCTCGCCCTCGCACTTCAAAAGCTCAATCAAAAGCATCTTTAATTCTTGATTCATATTCATCAAAAGTGATTTGTTCTAGCCACCAGATACACTCTGCAGTTTTTGCTGAATTTAGGATTTCTTGATTTAAAAACAACGTGGAGAATTTGTAAAAGTGAATTATGGGAAATTGGCGTTCAGTGCAGTTACAAAGGCGAGAATTTCCTAATATTTTTCGTTCAGGGCATTTACGACGGCGAGAATTGTTTTTGCCTTTTTAGTAATGATTGCGTTAAATCCCGTACGGTTTGTTTGTTAAAATCTGAAAGTTGATGATATTGTTCAATAAGAAGTTTGTATTCGCCTGATAGAGTTAAGTTTGAATTAATATCTGAAAGGGCGACACCCTTTACTAGATATTCAACCGTTACTCCGAGGGAGTCAGCGATTTTAACAGCATTTTCGACGCTTGGCTGGGATTTGTTTCCTGAAAGATATTTGTCGAGAGTACTTTTTTTGATACCTGTTCGTGCTGAGAGTTCCTTAATCTGAACATCTTGAAACACAAGTTCATTGTGTAAGTTTTCACCAAATCCCATATTTACATTGTAGTAATATCTGGCGCTCAAAAATTTGCAAAGCGTAATATTTTATGTTAATATGTAAAATATTAGAAAATATTATGTCTTATTGCTTGCAAATGTAATATTTTCTACAGATTTCTCGTTTTGAGAAAGTGGAATTAATATTTGATATAGAAAATACAGGAGGCATGTTTAAATGAACGGAAAACAGCAGATTATCAAAAGTCTTGTTCAGGTTGGTATTCTTAAAACAAGCAATCCCAGCACAAGGGATTTGGCAAACATAATTATGAGAATGTACAAAAACGCCGTAAATGAACTCAGCCGAAGCGGACTTCACCCAAATGTCATCTTCGATACAGCACGAGGACAAATCGAAGGTGGGCTTGGCGTTAACTGGGATGTTGACATAGCACCAATACTAAAAGTAATCGGATACAGTGACCAGGACCTGTTGGAACTTATTCCGTAATGAGTTAGAGATAAAAATTTCTTTTGAAAGGAGTTTGCTTTATGGCAAAAAAGTATGATGTTTTTTATCAACCTGGTAGCGATGATTACGCAGTTAGGGTACGAGATGGATGTCGAATAACAGCTGATCATATACCGACACTGACTGCTGCAGAACATATTGCATCGGATTTGTTGCGAAAAGCTGGCGGTGGAACAATCGATATTGTCAGAAAAGATGGAAGTTCTGCAGTAAAGAAAATTTAAACTAAAATGGTGCTACGGAATTTATAGTGCGTTTCATATATTCTGTAGCACCCCTATAAAATTTTGAGGAGAAAGATATGTCAAACAAGGATTTGCGTGATGTGAATATTTCTTTGAAAAATGTTCCTTTGAAGAAGATAAAGCCCATGGTGGACGTGATAAAAAAAACTGTTCCTGGTTCTACTGGCTCAGTTGTCGTTTCTAAGCCAAAAAGACTATCTGGTAAAACTGGAGATTCCAAACAAATTGGTGATAATCGTAGGTAAAAGTATTTTGGAGTGGATATGCGTATAGAGATTTTACGTAAAGGTGATGAAGTTCTTACTGTGACGTCAAACTTCATCGCTGTTAAAAGAAAAAATTCTGAAGTTGATTTAATTCCTTTGGTTGATGATTCTGGTACTGGATTGAGAGTTGATGAGAAACGCATTGTTACAATTGGTTTTGGAAACAATATGGTTACAGAAGAAACAGAAGACGGGGGAATGATAATTAATTTTTAGTTTGATGGAGTTTGAAATGGGAAATTTAAACGTAGTTCTGCCTAGTGATGATTTTGAAAAAATAGCTACACAGGCTGATAATATGAACCTAAATAAAGAAGTTCAGAAAGCTGTTAACTTGGCAAAGCGCAATGGTTACTCGAAAAATGGGGGTATAAAAAAAATGACAAACGACCTCGCTGATTTAGGAGTTATTTCTGAGCAACAGCGTAATGAAATAAATGCGGCTGTCAATGCTAGAAATAAAGTTATACATGAAAACAAAGATTCGGACTGTGAACAGACAGAAAAATTCAGAAATACGTTAGATTCGATAGATAAAAAGCTCAAAAATGGTTTTGAGATAAAAATATAAAAAATCATTCAAGGAGGCTATTTTATGGCAAAGAAAGAAAAATGTCGGTTGATATGCCTGATCCTCATGGTTGCAAAGAGACTGACGATGGTTTACACATGTGGGAAATCAGAGATTTTTAGAAAACTCCCATGACCGACCACCACGTGCATATCGGACAGTTCAACGAAATCTATTATGACGCGCTTGAACTGTTCGAGTTAATCGAACGTCTTTCTCTACAGGCAGACACTTCATCAAGATGGAAACATCCTTAGGTGCAGCCAATGCAATTATTCAGGACATATTCCTGATTGGGGTGGTCCTAAACCTGGAAAAGGTAAAAAGTGTCCTATTTGCCATACATGGACCATTTATAACGGTACATGTACACAATGTGGACTTACAGGTGCTTGATTAATACAGGAGGTAATGAAATTATGAAATCAGAAACCTACAGAAGAAAGATAGAAGAATTGGAAGAAAAGATTGCTAATACGCATCCTCGATTCTGTCATAAAATTGAAGCCATGGAGGTGGAAAAAGAGCGTTTAGAACAGAAACTCGCAGAAAAAGAAGAAGAGGAAGCTCAAAAGCGAAATCTCGAAGATGAGTCTGAATCAGAGACTGAAAATGACGAATTTGATGATTATGACTATGATGAGGAGGACGAGGACTTTGATGATTGCGATGATACCGAAGACAACGAATCTGCCGATGATGAGTGGGATGAAGAAAGTAAGTCTGCATTAAAAAAAGACTTAGAACTGGAGGGGCATACCGAGGCTTATATTCAAAAAGCACTCGAATTAGGAACTGATGACTCAACCGATATTTTCAGCGAACTTTCTGATGACGAAGCTAAAGAGGAATTTTGTTATCAACTTGATTCTATGGGAGTTTCTGAACAAACAAAAGAGTTCTTTATTTCACAAGGTAATGATTTCCCTTATTGGGAAAAAAGTTCATTTGACTCCATAAATATTTTTGAGGATGCCTTTCAAGCGGGACTAGCCCATTATGGTGATGAACAGGCAGCTATTACCTATGCAGATGCATGCTCTTCTAAAGGATGTATTGGGAGTTTTAATGATGAATTTGAAGAGTTTGTTCGCGCTGGAGAACCTTGGTTACTGCAAGAAGGTTTCGGCTTTGCAAAAGACGAATATAGTGCAGATGATCTCATTTCCATGTATTATAAATACGACGCTCCTTGCTTAGACTATGATGATGATGAAAATGGCTTTTCTTTTGATGATGACCATTATCGCTCAAAGGAAGCTGTACAGGACGACGAAATAGCAGGGGACGAAGAGGAAGAAGAAATAAAACGTAATATGGAAAAATGGTAAGACTACAGTCGTGAGGAGTCAGAAGAGCTGCTTGAAGAGCTTCGGTGCAATCATGCCGACTACACTGAAGTAGAAGCTTGTGAACGGTTACTTCAGAATAAATCTTAATCGCCGAATACCCGAATGCAAAAGTCATTCTTGCCCACTCGAATCCTGTAAAAGAAACTGCCGAAATGGTGAACAAATATCCCAACGTCTTTTGCGACACGGCTTGCCTCTCAAAAGAAAACCTAACGAAGCTTCGCCAAAAAGTTACTGACAAATCAAAAATCCTCTTCGGTTCAGATTTTCCGGTGAGCCATTATTTCGCGTCACGCTTTTCGGGCAAAACTAGCTCTCTTGAAGACGAATATATTCTGACTGCGAAAAATTATATGTTCTGACGGCATATCAAACGCGATTTGTAAGGCAAACCTTCAAGCCAAATACGAAAAATCGATTTTCCTAAGTGCCAATGCGTTGCAAAAACTCCCCTACTCTTCTCCCGCCAATCGCAAAAGAAATTCTTTTTCCTGCTCGCTTAAGTTCTTGTGGCTGTTCAGGTATGGCTTACAATATTCTGCGCCTAAAACGCGAGGTTTTTCTTTTGGAGAAATGGAATTATACAACACAAGAAGTTTGTCGGGTTTGATTTTAAAAGTCCGCCTAAAATCATCGCCTTTTACGGTGACCAAAAGCGTGTAATATGTAGACCTTCCAGAGTGTTTTTCAAAAGCAATGTGAAATGTCTGAGCCGGTGAAAGAGAAATTGATTCCGCGCGCTGATTAAAAACACCGAATTTTTCAATGCGGTCTGAATAAAGCACTTGCCGCGGGAAAAATGCCAGCAACGACACAACAAAGGAGATTCCCGCAAAAGCGACAAGAAAATATCGTTCCAGCCTAAGTTTTTCTTTCTGACTTTTTTTGCTGGTGCGTTTTCTTTTTTTTGAGATAAAGCGTCTGGCAACAAGAATAGCCAAAAAAACAAGGAGAGTGATTTTTGAAATTACCGGAAAAATGCCATACTCTTTGAATGCAAGCACGGACGAGTCAAAACAAGCAAAACTTCCTTTTCCTACAGAAGAGACAAAATACAGCACGAACGGAAGAAGCCAAAGCCATCCGGCTTTAATTTCAAGAAAGAGATAATAGAAGCCGATTCCAAGCACAGCCAAAACGGAAACCAGAGCGGCACAAAAACGTTCATAAAGAGGAAGTTTTTTCTTGGGCCTGGATTTTTCCCTTTTGATATATTTCCGTCGTTTGGTATTCATTTCAGTAACAGAATTTGTGAGGTGGCAAGACTGAGAAAAAACGCGCTCAACTTTTCTTGCCGCGCTCAGAATCGTTTTTTCTTACAAAAACAAAAGACGCGGGAAAATAAAATGAAGAAGACCCGCAACAAGGCACGCAAGCCCAAAAATCTTTCTTCCGCCCATAAAAACCAAGTCTACGAATCCCGGAAGATTTCCTTCGTAAGATTCCTGCGATTCAAACCACTCCACAAAAAGACAGATACAAGCCATAAGACTCGCAATCGCAGGAAGGAAATCGCCGAGCACCGGAATGTCGTCCGGAACCGTCGTGTAAAAAAGTTTTATAAGACCTACAAGACCAGAAAGGGCCGCAATCACGAGACGGAACGTTGAATCGCTCAAAAACGCCGCAGAAGTCAGCGCAAGATTTTTCTTTGTAGAAGCAAGCGGTCCGTCACCAAAAGAAGTATCATCATCCAAGCCAAAATCATCCCCCAGACCATCGCTTGAAGAACTAGCAGACTGACCGCCAACAACAGAAGCATAAACAAGTATCAATCCTGCAATCACATTCAGCAGAACTGACAAAAAATATATTTGAAGCATTTTCCCCACCTTTTAAAAATGTTCACTTTTTATATTATCGATTTGAAATTAATTTAACTTATTCATTTTTTAACTAATTTTTAGAAAACTCCTCAAATTTTACCGAAGGTAGTCCGTAACGTTTTTTACAGGTGCGTTTAGAGAAAATTTTTCCCCGCGCAACTCAACGTCCGCCTTTACGGAAATAACTTCAAGCGACGAAAAAGACGTTTTTACATCAAGCCCAAACTCTGGAACCTTCACAGATTTTCCATTTTTCTTCAATTCTTTGATTTTTTGTATTTCCTCCTGCTTTTCCAAAAACAATTTTTTTCCATTGTATTTTGCAAGAACCGTATTTTTTCCAGAAATCTCGCCTTCTGCATTTACAGTAAAGAATTCAATTTTTACAGGAATTTCGCCATCATAATCTTCAACGAATTTTTTTGTGGGCGGGTCGATTTTTAAATTCACATAAATATTTTCGCCAAGCTGCTCATACGTGAACGCAGAAAGCGAAAAATGCACGCCGAATTTCGAATCTTCATTTTCTTTTGCACCAAAAAAGCCGTAAAAAACAACGATAAGAAAGCAAATAACGAGCGCAAAAAGCATAAAACGATTTCCGCGGGTCGCAACGAGAGCCTTAAAAAGCCCCGGCTTAAACGCGACAATTTTTCCGTCGTAATAATCTTTTACAATCTGCGGGGCATGAGCCAAACGCTCTTTTCGATTGTAACGAAAAACCAGACCCTCTTCGTTCTCTGCATAACCTTCGGTAATATTGTTAAAGTCCATATTTACTCTCCAAGATAAGCATCCAGAAGCGCGTCAGTGCGCCACCAGCTGATTTTTGCCTTTTCTTTCTGCACAAAAAGCCCGCTGATAATTCCTTCGTCACTCAGAGACAAATTAAAATAAAGATTTTTTTCGTGATTCACGTCAAGCGAACGTTTTACGATTTTTTGGCCGTCCGGCTGAACCATTTGCGTCAAATACCCATTTTCGGTCGGAACCATAAAAAAGAGCCAGCCGTTTTTTGAAACGCCAAAAAAATCATAGGGAATATTATAAACAGACTTTGCCATGTCCTCAGAAACCGTGTATTGATAGACAGGAATTTCCAAAGGCTCTTCAAACGTTCCCGAACGAACTACGAACGGATAAAGCATCGTTTTTTTGAATTCAACTCCGGTCGCAATTTTTAGGTTCGGGTCAATGGACGTTCCGTAACAGTCAACTTTCAAATAAAGCTTCATTGCCGTGTAGTCCGGCACAAGATTTTCTATAGAAAGATATTTTACAAGATTCTGCTCAACGTCTTTTTTTGGAACCGGAATCGAACTGTTCGAAATCTGAATGTTGTAAAGCGGGAATCCGCTCGTGTTGAACCAATAAACCGCGTATCCGTCGCCGCCAGAAGCCCCGATTACGATAAGTTCATTTCTAGAATTCGTGTAAATGTTTTTTATAAACGGAAAAGGAGTTCCGCCAGGTCCGTCCTGCCCAACGTAATCAATAAAATTTCCGTCGCTGTCAAAACGAAGAACCACCGAACTCAAAAGAAGGTCTTTTTTGTCGTTTCCGGTTTCAGAATTTTTTCCTTCGCTCTGAACAAAACGTTCCTGCATCTCAGGTGTCAACGTGTCAACAACGTAAATGTATTTTCTTGAGTCAACGACAATCGGGCCAAGAGTATTAAAAGGATAGCTCACGGATTTTTTCATTGAGACTTTGTTGGAGTCCGGCTTAAAAGCTGGAGGCATTATGTTAGAATCTTCGTTATAAATTACGGTCAGCAGATCTCCGTAAGAATTGAACTCAAGGATTTTTTTTGCTTCGCCATTCGCAATGTAGAAAAAACCGTCGCGCATGGTCATATACGTATTAACTTGCTCATGTTTCGACAAATCAAAAAGATTCAGTTCATCTTCAAAACTTCCGTAATTCAAATTAAAAAGCTCATTTTCGTTAAGTGTAGCAACAACTCCAGAACGAGCACATCCAACAAGAGCCAACGATGCAATACAGAAAATCAGCAATATTCCACTTTTAAATCTCATTCTCTCAGAATATTAGCATAAGGCGAATTAGTCAAACAGATAAACGGAAAAGGGAAAGATGAAAGATGCCCGGAGGTTGAGTAGCGAAGCGTATCAAAGCCACAAATGCACGGGAAGTTGACTTTTCGGATTTGACACAGATGAACGGTGATAAACACAGATGGAACACAGATAAGCTGAAAACCTTCGGTGGTTGAGCTTGTCGAAACCACTGCAAATGAAAAATCGTTAGATTTTTCGAAATCCGTGTGACAATTTTAGAACGAGAATGACGTTTTCAGGTGGTTTCGACTCCGCTCAACCACCGTATCGGGCAGGGTTTCCGTCCACCGAAGATGTTTGAAAGCTGCCTAGCATGACGCAAAGCCAAATACGTGAGGTGGTCTGCGAATGTGCAAGTTGACTCGACTCCCTCAATAATTTCGAGCGACTCGCTCGAAATAAAACTGCACCCGCAAAACGAGGCCTTGCTTGCCGCCGCGTTTTGTGACCCCTGCAAGTGTACCCACCAGAACGCCAGTTTTCGCAAGAAAACTCGTGGGAAACGCTAAAACAAATCTTTTGGACAGAAAGTTACACTTGTAGCGTTTCCACTTTTACTTTATATTTATTAGGTTATGTTAGTTGATAAAGTACTGTCCGTTATTTTTGGCTCTCAAAATGAAAGAGATGTAAAAAAATTAAAACCAATCGTCGAAGCGATAAATGCAAAAGAATCTTGGGCGCAATCCCTTGCAGCAGAAGATTTTCCTAAACAAACTCAGATTTTTAAGGAAAGACTCGCAAAAGGTGAAACGCTCGATGACATTCTTCCAGAAGCTTTCGCACTTGCGAGAGAAGCAGCTCGGCGAGTTCGCGGTGAAAGAGCTTATGATGTTCAGCTCATGGGTTCTATAGTCCTCCATTCGGGACGAATCACAGAAATGAAGACTGGTGAAGGTAAAACGCTTGTCGCTGTAGCACCTTCGTATTTGAACAGTCTCACAGGCAAAGGCGTTCACGTTGTAACTGTAAACGATTACCTTGCAGAACGAGACGCTTCCACAATGCGCCCGGTTTTCTCGTACCTCGGCGTTACAGTCGGAACAATTCTTTCGAGCATGGATAATGCAACCCGAAAAGAAAATTACAATTGCGACATCACCTACGGAACGAACAACGAATTTGGTTTTGACTACCTCCGCGACAACATGCAGGTAGACATTGACCGCAAAGTTCAGCGTGGATTCAATTACTGTATTGTCGATGAAATTGACTCAATCCTCATCGATGAAGCACGAACTCCTCTTATTATTTCCGGAGCGGGCGAAGATGACACGTTCAAGTTCTACGAAGTTGACAAATACGTTGACCTTTTCGAGGAAATGGAAAAAGACCCGAAAACCAACGATTACCCGGAAGAAACAGAACTCACCCCAGAGCAGCGCGCCGCCCTCAAAGGTGATTATAAAATAGATGAAAAATCAAAACGCGTATCTTTCACGAATAAAGGTATGAACAAAATTGATGATATTCTTCATCAGCACAACCTTATTGAGCCAGGCACAACAGTATTCGACGAGCAGAACTTCGAGTACGTTCATTACTTTACACAGGCTCTACGCGCACACATTCTCTACGAAAAAGATGTTGAGTACGTCGTTCGTGACGGCAAAGTTGAAATCGTAGACGAATTCACAGGGCGAATTCTTGAAGGAAGACGATATTCAGATGGATTGCATCAGGCAATCGAAGCAAAAGAGCACGTAAAGATTGCACAGCGAAACCGTACAATGGCAACGGTAACATTCCAGAACTTCTTCCGAATGTACGAAAAACTTTCGGGAATGACCGGTACGGCAGCCACAGAAGCAGTTGAGTTCAACAAGATTTACAAACTCGATGTAGTCGTTATTCCAACAAACCGGCCAGTTGCCAGAAAAGACGAAAACGATGAAGTTTACCTCAATGAAGAAGATAAATGGAACGCAATCGCCAAAGAGATTTCTGAGGCACACAAAAAAGGGCAGCCGGTTCTCGTCGGTACAGTTTCTGTAGAAAAATCAGAGCACCTTTCAAACCTTCTTACACGTCTCGGAATTCCGCACGAAGTTCTTAACGCAAAGAACCATGCTCGCGAAGCTATGATTATTGCAGAAGCTGGCGCAAAGGGCGCAGTAACGGTCGCAACAAACATGGCTGGTCGTGGTACAGATATTAAGCTTGGCGGAAACCCAGAGTCGAGAGCTTTAAAACGCTGCGGAACAGAGGCCACGCCAGAGCAGTACGAGGCAGCTTACAAAATCGAAAAAGAAAAATGGCTCAAGGATTATGAAGAAGTAAAATCCCTTGGCGGACTTTACGTTATCGGTTCTGAACGCCACGAAAGCCGACGTATCGACAATCAGCTCCGCGGTCGTTCAGGACGACAGGGAGATCCAGGACGTTCAAAATTCTTCATTTCTATGGACGATGACCTTATGCGTCTCTTCGGCGGTGACCGAATGAAGAACATAATGAAGAGAATCGGTATGCAGCCAGGAGAGCCAATTGACCACCCGTGGCTCAACAAGGGTATTGAAAAGGCTCAGAAAAAGGTTGAGGAACGCAACTTTGAAATCCGAAAGAACCTCATCGACTATGACGACGTTCTTAACGAGCAGCGCGAGTACATCTACCAACAGCGCGATGATATTCTCGTTGATGAGAATCTTACAGACCGCGTAATGGATACTGCAAAAGAATATCTTAATGATTGGTTCTATCAGTACGAGCACGGTAAAAAGAATGCTGGCGGTCAGAAAACACTCATTGACAACATCAGGAACACTTTTGGGTTGCAGCTCAGCCCAGATTATCTTGAAAAAGACAAGGTAATCTCAATCCTGCAGAACGATTTGACCGAAAAGCTTACTCTCATCGGAAAAGAACAGTTCAATATGTTCATCCGTTATCAGTACATTCAGCAAATCGACCGAAAGTGGCTCGACCAGCTTGAGTACCTTGACGGTCTCCGAGAAGCAGTTCACCTCCGCTCATACGGAAGCAAGAACCCTCTCACCGAATACAAAATCGACGGTTTTAACCGCTTCGACGAAATGATTGAGCAAATTCGTATTGATACTGCAGGAAGAATCTTCAAAGTAAGAATTCAGATTGCACCTGCTCCAATGCCACAGCGTCAGGTTCAAGGAACGGCGCAGCACGAAGAAGCACAGTCAATGAGCCAGCAAGCCGCTTCAAACCGAATGGCTCAGCAAGCGCAGCAGCAGGCGTCAAGAACGATGGCGGGAGCTTCCACAGGACATAACGTTACTGTAACAAGGATAGCCCCAAAAATCGGTCGCAACGATCCTTGTCCATGTGGCTCAGGTAAAAAATACAAAAACTGCCACGGCAGATAAGTAAGTAATTTGTAAAAATTAGACAGTACTTTACGCAAACAAAAAGGACTTTCCAACGATGGAAAGTCCTTTTTTTCATCCGCTCTCAAAGTGCAGCGCGAATTTTCTTAAAATTTGAGGGGTGCGCACAAGCACAACTCAAGTTTCAAAACAAATCCTTGCACACCTATTCAGTCTTAAACATACTTATTGCCTTTACGAGGTTTTTCGCATTTGCGGAAAGCTCCTCGCTCATTGCAGCAAGCTCTTCTGAAGCACTCGCATTTTGCTGAACGACAGAATCAAGCTGAACGATAGCCATACTAACTTGCTGGGCCCCCTTATCTTGCTCAGCACATGCAGAAGTAATTTCTTCGATTAATTCCGCCGTGTGCTTAATGTCAGGAACAACCGTGCCAATTTTATTTCCTGCCTCCTCGGTAGAAACCAATGTTTTTTCGGAAAGTTCAATAATCTCGCCCGAAGCCTCCTGACTTCGCTCCGCAAGCTTCCGAACTTCACTAGCAACAACAGCGAAACCTTTTCCAGCCTCACCAGCTCTCGCAGCCTCAATCGCGGCATTCAGCGCAAGCATATTGGTCTGCTTTGCAATATCACCAATCACATTGATTTTTTCAACAATAACTTTTACAGCCTCAACGGCATCATTTACAGCAGAACCGCCAGCCTCACCTTCAAGAGCAGTCTGAACTGCAATTTCTCCAGTACGCTGTGCATTAGAAGCATTCTGCCGAATGTTAGACGCCATTTCTTCCATGGTCGCAGACATTTCCTCGCTAGAGGCAGCTTGCTCCGCAGCCCCCGTAGAAATTGACTGGCTCGACGCACTAATCTGCTCACTGCCAGCAAGAACTTGCGAAGCATTCGTCTTAACTTCAATAATCGTATTTCGAAGAAGCGTTATAAAACTATTGAATCCAGACGCAATTCTTGCAAACTCATCATTGCCTTTTACAGGAAGAACATACGTCAAATCAGCATTACCAGAGTTCAAATTATCAACGGCACTGTTAATCATCTGCAATTTTCTTACAAGAAGATAGAAGAAAAGAACAAGAACAAAAACCGCAAAAAGCACAATCGAAATTACAATCATAAAGAGCAATGGCTTAAAAATTGCAGAAGAAATCACTTGCATCGCAGAAATTGGCTTTCCGATGAACATTGTAGTTAAGAATTTGCCGGACGGATCTGTGAGCGGAAAATAATACGAAATGAACTGAGAACCGCCAATCTGATTTATATACAAAGTCGTCTCACCATTTTGCGCACGCTCAATCGGAAGTTTGTCATCGATTGTGGTATTTTCCATTCCATCAATACTGGTCGCAACACGTACGTCGTTGTCAAAAATTGTTACATTCGCGCCGAGCGTACCTGAAAGGTCAAGAACAAAATCCTGCGAAGAAAGAAGCTTTGTAGCACCGAGAACACCCCAAATCTTATTTCCATCCCGCAAGGGTTCAGCACAAAGCAAGAGCGTATTTCGGCCAGAGCGCACAATCTCGCTTACAGAAATTCCATTAAAAGCTTTTTTTATGAATTCTGTAGGGATTTCTGTATTATTTTTAAAAACTGGAATAAAACCGTACTTACTGACATTTCCTTCACAAAAACTATAAACCGCATCGCAAGAAAGATTCTCAACGGCATCCGCTTTTACATGCTCAAAATATTCAGATGATAAATTGTCTTCAGCAGCTCCATAATAATATTCAAAATTATTTTTTACGCTAAAACAAGACTTTTTTAGCATGGTTTGATAATACTCAACCTCATCTATCGCAACCTTTTGTTGCTCCAAAATAAGTTGTTTGAAATACTGTTCAAGCCCCGAATTCAACCGAAAGTGTATCAAAGCAAGAATAAACATTGAATATGCCAAAAGAGCGACAACGAGAATAATCGAAATCAATCTCGAAACAGAGCCTTTGCGAGTTTTCATACAATTCTCCAAGATTTAATTTGTTTTCAATTATATTATAAGGTTGTTTAAAAAATTTGTAAAACAAAAGCAATTGCAGAATTGATTTTTTACAGTTCAGAAAAAGAGAAAAAAGATGATGTAAAACGTTTTAATTTATTTGCGAAAAGATATGGGCCTAAAAAAGTTTGTTAAGTCGGGCACTGCGCATGGTCAAAGCGACAAACTCTCTATATGCGGTGGTTTTAACTTCGCTCAAGCACAGCAACCATTCTTTTTGGATAGCCTAATAATATAAAACTGATTTTTAGCCAAAAAACAGCCCGGCCATTCTGTAAAGAGTTTTATTTTCCAGTATGACCAGGAACGCCCTTTCGAGAGTATGGCCAGAAACGATAAGATGTTTTTCCGAGGATTCGCTCAGAGCCAACATATTGCGGTTCCATACTCGACTCGTAAGTGACGCTGTATTTTTCATCCGGAGCGACTTTTACAAGTTTTTTCTCGTAAGAATGTCGCATATCAAGCGAATTGAAGCGGTTGTCACCCATCATAAAATATGAATTTTCTGGAATATACTGAGGAGCACCGTCAATCGTGTTTGCAGGGAAAATCGGCATGTTCCTGTTGTCCATGTAAAAAATGTACATGCACAAATCGTTCATCTTTATAAGATTTTCCTGAACTTCAAAAGACGAGGCCCATGACGAACGAGGAACTTTGTTTGAATGAAGTTCGGCATTTTTACAAATAAGTTTTCCGAACGTAAGTTTCAGCATAAGGTTCAGTTTGTAATTTGCCTCGCTGTAAAGGTCGTCATTAAAATTCGGTCTGTGCCCAATCCAGTTCGTCATAAAGTCTCTGAACCAAGTTGCACCATTTTCGCAAGTCAAAAGTTTTAGCGAAATTGCTTCGTTGTAACGGAAAATATTGCTCCAAAGCATTTCGCGATCAGAAAATTCAATTTTTAAAGATGATTTTTGAGATTCTTTGAATTTTTCAAAAATTTCATCAAAAGCCGAAGCCAATTTTTCGCATTCAAAAGCGTAAACCCCATAATCAAGAGCTTTCCGCTCAGATTCAATTCGCAAGAGCGTCTCAAACTGCTCCTGAGAAACTGGAAAGTCATTAATTCCATTTTTCAGAGAATCTTTGACTTCGTTCAAATTCCATGCTGCCCATGATGAGTCATCTTCAACAGGTTCAAATTTTTCAGAATCTTTTGTGCGAGAATAAAGGATTCCATCCTGCATCATAAGTTGCTCGCCAGGAACTCCGGTTATTCGTTTTACAAGCGGGTCTGCCTTCTGCTCACCCGTTTCATCAACATTAAGATTAACCTTCGTGAGAGTGCACATGTAAACGAGCTGAGAAACAAACGTTCTGACTTCGGATTTTCTGTCGTTTTTGTAATGCGGATTTCTAAAAACAACGATGTCGCCCCGTTTGTATGAACGAATTGACGGAAGCCCGATGTCGCTCAAAGGGAATTTCGGACCGCTCAAGGTCTTAAAAACTACAACGCGGTCTTTTACCAAAAATTCAGGAACCATTGATTCCGAAGGAATTTCGTAGAGTTGAACCACAAAAATATTCAACAAAAGAACCATAAAGACTGCCTGAACAAGCGCATCAACCCAGCTTAAAATCTCAAATACGACTTTTTTTGCACCGGTGCGCAAAATCACAGTTCCAGACTTTTCTTCAGATTCATTCTCCACGAGTTTTTCATTTTCCTCTGAATTCAAAGCATCCATAAAGGCTTTCTTTTTTGAGGCAGAATATTTTTTGTCAAGAATAAAGTTTTTCCATTCGTCGCTCAATTTTCCAACGTTCTTCGGATTCAAATAATGAAGAAGAACCAACGTAAGAACCGATGTGACCAGCCACAAAAGCACGGAAACAGAATCGAGAATGTGCGGTGTTCCAAAATCACCGGCACGGCGAAGCACAAACGCAACAAGAAGCACATACGGCTCATACTGCAAGAGTTCACGAACTACGGCAATAAAATTAAGGTTGTTTTCGCCAAGAAGCTTTTTTATAGAAGAAAATGCAATTATAAGGGTAAAAATTAAAGACAACGGAAATGCCGCCAAAGAGATGTCAGCATGAAAAGATATTGTTGAAAGTGCAAAAGCACAAGAAAATCCTAGACAGATTTTTGTAAGCAAACCGAATTTTTTTATAGTCATAACATTTCTATTTTATCGTTTTGATGGTGGGGTTGCAAGATTTCGGAAAAGAGTTCGATTCCGTATTGTAAACTTGCAGGGGTAAAAAATCTGTCGGGCGTCCGTTGCGGTGTTTCACAAAAATGATGGCTGACCGTAAGAAGTATCCGACTCCCTTCGGTCGC
This sequence comes from Treponema zioleckii, assembly GCF_014737315.1. GTDB lineage: Bacteria > Spirochaetota > Spirochaetia > Treponematales > Treponemataceae > Treponema_D > Treponema_D zioleckii. The sequence goes on from NZ_JPUF01000008.1 coordinate 60,739, forward strand.
GAACGGTCAGAATCATTTTTGTGCCCCACCTCCACTACCGCCCGACAGATTTTTTAGTCCACTTACATACGATTCGAGCGCTCTGCCGAGCGGATAAAAGGAAAAGTGCACTGTTCAACGCAGAAAGTTTTTATTAAAATCTTTGCATGACAAAAAATCAAAATCTTGTCGGCGTGATTTTTGCGTCGATTTCAGTCTTCATTTGGGGAATCACTTTTGTTAGCACAAAATATCTTCTCCGTTCGTTTTCCTCTTACGAAATTCTCGTGCTCCGTTTTTTGCTCGCCTACTTTGCGCTTTGGCTCATTCGCCCACGAAGATTGCGCCTAAAAGAACGTAAAAACGAAATTTATTTTGTATTTGCCGGTCTTTTTGGTGTGACTTCGTATCAATTTTTGGAAAATATGGCGATTTCGTACACGTCGGCCTCGAACGTGAGCATTATCGTTTCAATCTGCCCGATTTTTACGGCGATTTTTTTGCAGATTTTTTTGAAGGAACGCCATCTGACGATTTTTTTTAACATAGGATTTTTGCTTGCTATTTTTGGAGTCGCGCTCGTGAGTTTTAACGGAGTTGTGGAATTTCATCTGAACCCGAAAGGCGACTTTTTGGCTTTAGGCTCTGCACTTTGCTGGGGAGTTTATTCGCTGTGCATTTCAAAAATCAATGTGATGGAATTGGACTCAATTCAGATTACGAGACGGATTTTTTTCTGGGCAGTCGTTTTTATGATTGCAATCGGAGTTTTTTCGGTTTTGCGTTCAGAAACGGCTCTTCCTGCGGATTCAAAAAATTTAGGCAACGCAGATGTGATTCTTGACGCCGGCTTTAACCTTGCGCGTTTTTCAAACCCGCTCAATTGGCTGAACCTCTGCTTTTTAGGGCTTGGAGCTTCGGCATTCTGTTTCGTAGCATGGAACATTGCCTGCGAAAAACTTGGAACAGTCCGTGCGACGGTCGGAATTTATCTGATTCCTGTAGTAACGATAATTTTTGCATTCTTCGCGCTGGGAGAGCGCATTTCGTTAATGGGAGCAATTGGCGCGCTGATTGCGATTTTAGGGCTTTTTGTGAGCGAGCGATAATCAACAAACAATTTTGACGCAAAAAAAACTGCCAGATGATTCTGGCAGTTCCGCAACAAAAGCTACAAGTTATTTTTTAAGAAATCTGAAAGAGCTGTTGAAGCAGACTCTTCGTCCTCGCCCTCAACTGTAACAGAAAGAGCGTGTCCCTGCTTTGCGCCAAGACTCATAACGGCGATAAGTCGTTTTGCATCAGCACTTTTGCCGTTGCATTCAAGTTTGATTGTGCTTGAAAAACCTTTTGCGATTTTTACCAAATCTCCGCCCGGTCGGGCATGTATTCCAAGTTCATCTGTAATTACGTACTCAAATTGTTTCATTTTGAGCCTCCTGAAAAAAATCCGCGATTGCGGTCGGAACTGCCACTTTTTCGCCAAAAAAAATGGCACTGGCAGTTCCAAAATCTCTATGAAAATCCGAGTCGGCTTACAGCGTGTCAACGTCCTTTTTGAGAACGCCGAGCATGATGCAGCTGACTGCCGAACCGATTGCGAGTGCAACCAAGTACAAAACTGGGTTACCCACAACAGGGAATACGAAAATTCCTCCGTGCGGAGCCATCAATGTACATTTAAAGAGCATTGAAAGAGCACCAGCCACTGCCGAACCAACGATACATGAAGGAAGAACGTGTGACGGGTCTGCAGCCGCATAAGGAATTGCACCCTCAGTAATGAATGACAAGCCCATAATGAAGTTTACAGGACCAGCCTTTCTTTCTTCAGCCGTGAATTTGCTCTTGAAAATCATTGTTGCAGCTGCGATTGCGATTGGAGGACACATTCCGCCAACCATTACGGCTGCCATAATATCATAATGTCCTTCTGCGAGCATTCCGGTTGCAAAAACGTAAGCAGCTTTGTTTACAGGGCCGCCCATATCCACAGCCATCATTCCGCCAACGAGAAGACCAAGAACGATGCTTGAAGCTCCGTTCAAATGGTTCAAACCAGTGTTGAGCCATTGATTGATGAATCCTACGATTGGCTCGATTACAAAAACCATTCCCAGGCCAACGATAAACACACCGATGAGCGGGTAAATCAAAATCGATTTGATTCCTTCAAGGCTCTTCGGAAGAACAGAGAAGCATTTTTTGAGAGCGAGGATTGTGTATCCAGCAAAGAAACCTGCAACCAACGCACCCAAGAATCCGGAAGTTCCATTTGCAGCGATTGCACCGCCAACAAAACCAAGAACGAGACCTGCACGGTCAGCAATGCTGTATGCAATAAATCCTGCGAGAACAGGAAGCATAAAGCCGAATGCCACGCCGCCGACTTTGCCTTTGAGGAATGCGGAAACTGCCGTCATTGAACCGAACGTTCCGTCAGGAGTAATTCCGTTCATCTTACAGTAGATACCGTCGATAAGGAATGCAAGCGCAATAAGGATACCGCCTCCAACTACGAACGGAAGCATGTGAGATACGCCTGTCATAAGATGCTTGTAGATTGAGTGTCCGCCAGAGTTTGAAGAAGCCGCGCCAGAGCCTTCATCTTTTGCAACGTAAGTCGGAACGTCACCGTTCGTTGCCTGATAAATCAACTTTTCTGCATTGTTGATTCCTTCTGCAACACGGCATTCAATTACTTTTTTGCCTGCAAAGCGAGCCATTGGAACCTGTGTGTCTGCCGCAACGATGATTGCTTTTGCACTGTTGATTTCTTCCTCGGTCAAAACGTTCTTTGCGCCAGTCGTTCCGCGAGTCTCAACTTTGATTGTAACGCCGAGTTTTTTAGCAGCTTTTTTGAGCGACTCCTCAGCCATGTATGTGTGTGCGATTCCTGTAGGGCACGCTGTTACGGCAAGCACTGCAGGCAGTTCTGTTGTATTGTTCTTTTTTGAATCGTTAGCGTCTTTTGCATTCTCGGCAACGTCAATCGCCTTCAAGAATTCAGAAACGCTCTTTGCAGCAAGAAGCGATTTTGTAAAGTTTTCGTCGAGCAACAAAACAGAAAGCTTAGAAAGAACATCTACATGCACGTTGTCTTTTGTGTTTGGAGCCGCAATCAAGAAAATTATGCGAACAGGCTCCCCGTCCGGAGAATCGTAGTCAACACCGTTGTCCAGAACCATTGCGGCAAGACCTGGGCGAGACACACAACTTCCCTTTCCGTGCGGGATTGCAACGCCTTCACCGACGGCAGTTGTGCTTTCTTCTTCGCGTGCAAGCACGAGATTTTTGTAAGCTTCAACATCAGTGATGTTTCCGTTTTTTGCCATCAATTTTACCATCTGATCGATGACATCTTTTTTGTCTTTCGCGCTGCCGTGCAACGCAATGCTTGACTCTGCAAGCAAATCTCTGATCCTCATAAATTTCCTCCATTTTTTGAATCGGAATCAGCGGAACAGCTTTCGTAACAAAAGCTACTCCTGCAAACCTGTATAATTTTCCAGGAGTTTCTGTACCTGCTCTTTGTCAGCAAGATGTTCTGAACAAGCACTTGCACTTCCTGTACACAAGCCCATTTTAAAAGCTTCTTTGTAATCACCGCTCTTCTGATAGCCGGCAATGAATCCTGCAACCATTGAGTCTCCAGCCCCAACAGAATTTACGAGCGTGCATTTTGGTGCCTCGCCCTTGTAAATTTTTCCGTCCGCCGCCGCAAGAACAGCTCCTTCACCAGCCATTGAAACGAGCACATTCTGCGCCCCCATCTCACGGAATTTTTGTGCGTAAGGCACAACTTCTTCGCGGGTCTTTAGCTCCACGCCAAAAATCTCTCCAAGCTCGTGGTTGTTCGGTTTTACAAGGAACGGCTTGTAAGCGAGTGATTTTTTTAAAAGGTCACGGGTTGCGTCAACAACGAACCTTACGCCTTTGCCAGAAAGTTTTGCCATAATGTCGCTGTAAAGTGACTGAGGATTTTCGAGCGGAAGCGTAGACGGAATGCTTCCCGCAAGAACGAGAGTGTCTCCCTCTTTAAGTTCCTCAAGTTTTTCGTAAAGATGATTCAAATCTTCTTTTGTAAGAAGAGGCCCCTGACCGTTGATTTCGGTCTCCTCAACAACTGAATCAGATTCGATTGAACGCATTTTTGCGTTGATACGTGAAAAACCAGAATTCACATGAATGAATCCAGTCTGAACCCCGTGGTCGTTGAGCCTTCTCTCAATCTCGTTTCCGGTAAAACCTGCCGCAAATCCGAGTGCGCGAGTCTCAATTCCGAGATTGTGAAGCACAATCGACACATTGATTCCCTTTCCGCCCGCAATGAGTTTTTCTGCCTTTGTGCGGTTGATTGTGCCCGTTTTGAATGAATCCACGTCTATGATGTAATCCAAGGAAGGATTTACGGTTACTGTATAAATCATGCTATTTTACCTCGATAATATGTTGATACTGACGGTATCCCGAATCTTCGGAAAGCTCCGTCGTAATAATCGTGGCATCGGTAAAATCCCCGAATGACACGCACGAAAGTTTTGAGAATTTTGATGCATCGCAAAGCACGTATTTTTCACGAGTGCGACGCATTGATTCTTTTTTGACCAAAGCCTCTTTTACGTCCGGCGTGCTGAATCCCCCGGAAACAGAAACACCGTTCGTTCCCCAAAATCCCTTCGTAAAATGATATTTTTTGAGACTTTCAAGTGCCTCAACCCCAACAATTGATTCTGTGGCGGCCTTAATTTCTCCGCCTATCACAAAAGTCGAGAATCCCGCCGCCGCCAGTTTTTGCGCATGCGAAAATCCGTTGGTAACGAACACAGCTCTCTTGCAAGTGATATATTCAATCATCAGCTCGGTCGTCGTGCCCGCGTCAAGATACACGAAATCATCATTTTGAATCAGCGAAGCCGCGTATTGGGCAATAACCAACTTTTCACTGCGGTTATGTTCCTTTCGAGAGTTGAAAAAATCATCTTTTGAATTAAAAGCCGTCTCTTTGGCCACAGCTCCGCCGAAAACTTTTACAAGCAAACCTTTCGAGTCAAGCTCGGAAAGATCGCGCCGAATCGTAGATTCAGATGCTTTCAGCCACTCCATGAGCTCCTGAACAGTGGTGCTCCCTTTTTGAGTAATGCGGCTCATGATTTTGTTCTGTCGTTCTTCCGATAACATTCAGCAATCCTTTTCCCTGGCAGGGGATAATCACAGTATAGTTCAGATACAAGCAAAGTCAATCAAATTCTTTCAAAAACAGTCAAATTTTTCAAAAATTTTCACATTTTTAATCAAAATCCGTCAATTTCATTCAAAATTTATTGAGGAAATGGAGATATTCCCAACTGAGAAACTCAAAATAAGATTTTAGAAAAGATTGAATTTTAAAAAGAAAGTCAACTTGCATATTCGCAGACCACCTCGCGTATTTGGCTTTGAGTTGTATTAGGCAGTTCACGAACGTTAAAGGTGGACGGAGGGTTGTGGTTTCGACTACGCTCAACCACCGCGTGCAGTGAGCGCAGTCGAAGTGCAATTTTTAATTTTCTGACACAGATTAACACAGATGAACGGTGATAAAACACGGATAAAATAAAAAAAATCTGTGCCTCATCTGAGTTTATCTGCGTGCACCTGTGTCAAACTTTACGAGTTTTTCTAAAGCGAGCGGATTTTCTCACGGATTGGGAGGATTCTTGAAGGAGAGACAGAAAGTTCGTCAACGCCCATCTTTAAGAAAGTCTCAGTCAAATCCATGTCGGCACCAAGCTCACCGCAAATTCCAACCCAGCAGCCGTGCTTGTGACCGTTCTCAACAGTCATCTGGATTTGCTTTAGAACAGCCGGATGATGCGGGTCGTAAAAACTCTCAAGTTTAGAATTCTGCCTGTCAATCGCAAGCGTGTACTGAGTCAAGTCGTTCGTTCCAATCGAGAAGAAATCAACTTCCTGAGCCAAGTCCTCGCTCATCAAAACTGCGGCCGGAGTCTCAATCATAACGCCCTGCTCAACGTTGCCGTAAGGAATATTTTCTTTGTTCAGAGCCGAACGAACATCCGCCGAAATCTTTTTGATTTTCTTAACTTCGTCCACCGAAATAATCATCGGGTACATAATCGCAAGATTTCCGAACGCACTCGCGCGGTAAATGGCACGGAGCTGCGTTTTAAAAAGCTCCGGCCGCTCAAGACAAATTCGTATCGCACGGAATCCGAGGGCAGGATTTTCTTCCGCATCAAGCTTAAAGTAATCAGCCTTTTTGTCGGCGCCAATATCAAGCGTTCGAATTATGACTTTTTTACCCTGCATTTTTCGGGCAACATTCTTGTAAGCCACAAACTGCTCTTCCTCTGTAGGATAAGTTGAGCGACCAATGTAAAGGAATTCGCTCCTAAAAAGACCGATTCCCTCGGCGTCATTTTCGAGAGCCAAATCCGCATCGGCAACGCTTCCGATGTTCGCATAAAGATTGATTTTTTGACCGCCCTTTGTTACGGTCTCCTTGCCCTTAAGCTGCTGAAGAAGCTCAAGTTTTTTTAATGCCTCGGCGCGTTTTTCTTCTTCGGCCTTGAGAGTCTCTTCATCAGGCTCCAGAATGAACTCGCCTGTAAAACCGTCAACAACGGCCTGCTTTCCGTTCCAAGAAGAGTCGATTATTACACCGGTGAGAGCCGGAATATTCATCGTGCGGGCAAGAATTGCCGTGTGCGACTGGGAAGAACCGTATTTTGTTACAAATGCAAGAATTTTCTTTTTGTCGAGCTGAATCGTCTCGGCAGGCGTAAGCTCGTCCGCCGCAAGGATTACTGGCTGGTCGCTGTCGAGAGACTCGTCCGCGCCGCCGCAAAGAATCGTAATTACGCGGTGCGAAACGTCTTTTATGTCCGCCGCACGAGCCTTCATGTATTCATCATCCATATCCGAGAAAATCTGCGAAATCACTTCCCCGCTCTGGAAAACCGCGTACTCGGCGTTGGTGTGCTCGTTCTGAATGTAATTGTAAACTGAATCTGTGTAGTCGTCGTCGCCCAAAAGCATTGACTGCACATCAAAAATATTTGCCGTAGCCTGACCGACTTCGTTAACCGCCCGCCTAAAAATTGCCTGCAATTGCTGCACAGCCGTATCACGGGCTTTTACGTAGCGTTGAATTTCTGCTTCAACTTCCGAATCCAAAATAATACGTTTTGAAGTGTCGTATTCAGCTTTGTTAAAAACTTTGATTGCACCAATGGCAATCCCTTTGTAAATAGACTTTCCGTTATAGCGTTTCATGGCGATACCTGACTTGCCTTAAGATTTCCCTGCCAAGAAATTAAGCGTCGGTTGCTTTGGAACTAGACTAAAAAAGTATAAACGCGGAATTTGGAATGTGTCAACACGCACGCTTTCTCAATAGCACAAAAACGCATTTTGTGGTAATTTTTTTGAATGAAGAAAATTTTTGACGATTCTGATTTTGATTTTTATCCTTTTGAAGATGGCGACATTCTAAAAAAAACTGCAGAAGACGGTTTTGAACGGCTTTCGTTCACTTTTACAAAAGAGCATCTGGAAAACGTAATAAAAGCCGCGCTTTCGCCATCGGCAAGCGAGAACGACAAATACGTTTGTTCGTGCATCCTAAAAAATGCGCAGGTTTCTAGCGAAAAGAAATTCCCGCTCTGTCAGGATACAGGAATCGCAAATATTTTCGGCTGGAAAAAGGGTAATTTTTTTGCACCGAACGAATATGAATCTTTAAGCGCAGGGGCAAAAAAAATCTACGACGAAAAAAAACTCAGATTCTCCACTAGCTGCCCAAAAAGTTTTTACGATGAATTTGACCCAAAAAACAACATGCCCGCCCAAGTGTCAATTTTTTCGGCAACAGGCTCGCTCGCGCCAGTTCCAAGTTTTATAGAAGATTTGCCACAAGACTCAATGGGATTCATTTTTTGCGCGAAAGGCGGCGGGTCTTCAAACAAAACGAGTTTTATTCAGGGCACAAAAGCCTATCTCACAAAAGAACGATTCACAAAACTGATGAAGGACGAAATCTCTCATTTTGGAACTTCTGCCTGCCCTCCTTACACAATCGCAATCGTAGCAGGCGGACTTAGCCCGGAACAAAATCTACTCACCTTAAAACTGGCCACTTGCGGAGCCTACGATAAAATGACTTACGAGCCGAACGAGTTTGGCTTTAGGGACAGGGAACTCGAAGAAGAAGCGATGAAAATCGCACGCGAAACGGGATTCGGCGCACAGTTCGGTGGAAGCGCGTTCGCACTTGAAGCGATTGTGATTCGTCTTCCGCGCCACGGAGCGAGCTGCCCGATTTCGTTCGGCGTTTCTTGCTCGGCGCACAGGAATTTAAAAGCCGTCGTTACAAAAACAGGATTTTACCTGCAAAAAACAGTAGAAAATCCGAGCGAACTCAAAGATTTTAAGAAGGCATCAAGCTACGCGGAACAAAATGGTTCTCCAAACGGAAAGTGCCTAAAAATCAACACGGAAAACGGAATCGACTCTGTTTTAAAGACGCTCGAAGGCAGTTTGCCGGGCGACAGAATCGAACTTTCAGGAAAAATTCTTGTGGCACGAGACGCAGCGCACGCCCGCTGGAAAAAGATGATTGACGAAAGCGGCACGCTTCTTGACTACGCAACAAAATACCCGATTTGCTACGCAGGCCCGGCCAGAACGCCAGACGGCGAAGTAATCGGAAGTTTTGGCCCAACTACGGCCGGCAGAATGGACGTTTACGCAGAACTCCTGATGAGCCGCGGAGCCGCACTCGTCACGCTCGCAAAAGGAAACCGCAGCAACGAGTGGACGGATTCTTGCAAAAAATTCGGAGGATTCTATTTAGGAACTCCAGGCGGAATTGCGGCGCTCATCGCCTCAAAATATATCGTGAGCCAAGAAATCATCGATTATGAGGATTTGGGTATGGAAGCGGTGCGTCTCGTAACCGTAAAAAAGCTTCCGTGTTTCGTCATCACAAATAACAAAGGTGAAGATTTTTACAAACAAATTGCCGAATCAAACTAGGAGCCAAAAATGGAAAAACAAATTCTTAATCTAACAGCAGCCCTCGAACTTGTTGACGGAGACAAAGAACTTCTTACAATCCTGCTCGAAACATTCTTAAAAGAAAGCGATTTTAACGCCGATAAAGTTTTGCAGTTCGTAAGCGCGAACAATTACATTGAAGGCGCAAAGTACGTTCACGCAACAAAAGGCGCGGGTCGGCAGATTTGCGCGGTGCAACTCACAACAGTTGGTCAGTCCCTCGAAGACATTCTCAGGGGAAAAGCCACAGGTAACATTCCAGAACTCGCAAAGCAGATGGAAAAAGAATACAACGTGGTAAAAGAAGAAATCAAAAAAGCCCTTCAAAATTAAGGCGAACTTTTTCGCACAAAGATTCCAGGCTCACCTCGCGAATATTTGCCGCACATTCATAAACGCGCAAAATCTCGTGAGGAAAAGTCTGGGCTTCGTTTTTTAGCGTCTGGTACGGCGCGTCGGTCTCAAAAAGAAGCCTTTCGACCGAAAGATTTTTTACGCAGTCAATCGCGGATTTTTTTCCGTTCAAAATCGGCTTTCCAAAACTAAAATACGCATTTATCCCATGATTCAAAATTGACTCGGCTTCGCGCAAAGTGCCCGGAAAGGAATGAAAAACCACCGCAGGAAGGCTGGAAAGCAATTTTGAATCCTTAAAGATTTTTTCCACAGCCTTCCGAATGTGAACAATAATCGGTTTTTCGTATTTTTTTGCAAGTTCCGCCTGAATCTGCCAATATTTTTCTTGAAGCGGCAAGGTCGCCTTAAATTCTTGAGAGAACAAATCAAATCCAATTTCACCGATTGCATCAATCTGATTTTTTTTTAAGAGATTCTCCAAAAAATCAAGTTCGCTTTTTAATTCTGATTCAGGAATTCCTTCGGCAAAAATCTGGGGGTGAATTCCGAAGGATTTTTTTATATGCCCCTCAATCTCGCCGGGGTCAAAAAATTTTGATTCAATAGAACAAAAAGCCTTATAAAATTCTTCAATTTCTTTACTTAAACAAAAAGTTGTGCAACACTTGTATTCGTTCTGATTAAAAAATTCGGAATTAAAAAAAGTTGTAAAGTCGCAATGCGAAAGATGAATGTGAGCGTCGCAAAAAGTCAAATTGATGCCTCCATAAAGTTTTTCCGACAGAAAAATCACTTAACTTATTTTTTTAGATTCCGAAATTTAAAACGTAAGGAGCTGGATTTTCCAGCGCAATTTATTTTATAGAGTTTGGGACAAAACTAAAAGACTTACTAATTGGTCTTGCAGGCTTTAGCTAACGTAAGCAAGAACCATAAAATGTCGGAGCAGTCCCTTTACAGGAGAAAAAAAATGGGCACTTACACATTAAAAAGTATCGGAAAATCAGCGGCGTACATGACTATCGTCCGTGAAATGGATGATGGCTACGTTATAAGAATCGTTCGTGACAAAGATGGCTATGATGACATCACTACAGACTACATCAGCAAGGCTTTGTTCGATTCTTGCATCAGAACCGGTTACATCAAAAAGGTACAGGAAGCAGAGACTGCTACTGCGTAATCATCTTTTTATTTTTCGTTATTTTTTAATACTTTTATTTCAAAAGACATTTTATAAATCCAGAATTAAGAAAACAAAAAATCCCGACTTGAATCGGGATTTTTTTTTGATTTTTAGGTCAAAAATCAAGTTTTCTGCAATAAGTGCCGTCATAAGATTCCAAAATAGATTCGGAATGACGGGCTTTGCAGAAAGTTGAAATTCAACTTTTAGATTTTTTTCTGAATCCCAGAGAGTTTAAAATCGCAAGAGCCGCTTCTACGCGGGCGTTAACGTCTTCTTCTCTCGGAAGCCAGTTGATTTTTACGCCTTTCTTTTCCATAAAACGGAACCAGGTTTCTTGCCGCTTCGCAAACTGCCCGATTGCGAGGTTCAAAAGCTCAAAGAGTTTTTCTTTTGATTCGATTTTTCCTTGCAAATACTGAGAGACAAAACGATATTCAAGCCCCAGGGATTCAAGACGTTCCCACTCGGCCCCGTTCGCGTGAAGTCCTTCAACTTCCTCAATGAGTCCGTGGTCAAGACGTTCCCGAAGGCGGCGCGCAATTTTTTCGCGGACCAAAGAACGTTCAAGCGTAGTTCCAAAGATTACAGGCTCAACTTTTGGGCGCACAAGGCTCTCGCGAATTTTTTTGCACTCCTCGCTGGTGTTAAAGCGGTTTATCATTATCGCTTTTATAATGCGCTCTTTGTCGCCAAATTCAGTTGTGTTGTGGAGTTTTTCTTTTTCGCGGATAAGGATTTCTTTTAGCTCGTCGTAAGATTTTGCGCTAAGTTCGGCATACATTTCTGGATTCTCTGGCGTCGGAATCATATTGTAATTGCTAACGATTGAGTCAACGTACATTCCGGTTCCGCCCACGCACAAAGGCAACTTCCCGCGCTTTTGGATATCTTCAAACGCGTCATAAAATCCTTCCTGAAAATCAAAGAGATTATATTCTTTTTGGAGCGTACAAACGTCAATCAAATGATACGGAATGTGCCCAGTCGGCAAATCGTAATCCGCAAGGTCTTTTCCGGAGCCAATATCGAGTCCTTTATAAACCTGGCGGGAATCCGCACTGATGATTTCGCCGTTAAGTCGTGAGGCAAGCTGAACGCCAATGGCGGTCTTGCCGACTGCAGTAGGTCCGATTACAAAAATTGAATTATATGACATGAAAGTGAATGATAGCACAGGCCAAAGCATTTTTCAACGAGGCAAAAAAAACAGCTCCCCGTTCGGAAAGCTGCCTGTAAATTCAAATTTTAGTTTACACTACTCTGCAAATTGCACATTTAAGATATTCTGACTTTGGATAGCCGAGCAAAACTGGATGGTCTGGGCCGGCTCCATATTTTGCGAGCACCTGAACACGTTTTTTGCTGTCTTCGGCGGCTTTCATAACCATTCCGTAGAAGTGCTCAGAATCAAAGAAGTAAGAGCATGAGCAAGTGACCAAAATTCCGTTAGGATTCAAAAGTCGCATTGCACGCAAGTTGATTTCTTTGTATCCGCCATAAGCTTTCTGAATGTTTTTAGCAGATTTTGTGAACGCTGGCGGGTCAAGAATGATTACGTCAAATTTCTCGCCTTTCTGTTCGTATTCTTTTAGCAAATCAAAAACATCTGCGCAAACGGCTTTCATTTTTGCACCGGCATTGTTAAGCTCGATATTTTTGTTTACGAGAGCCACCGCATCTTCGGAAATATCAACGCTTATAACCTGCTTAGCCCCGTTCTTTACGGCATTTAAGCCAAACGCGCCTGTGTGGGTAAAGGTGTCAAGAACGCGCTTTCCTTCGCAAAGTGAACCTACAATCTTACGGTTGTCTTTTTGGTCAAGGAAGTAGCCCGTCTTTTGCCCGTGAGCAAGGTCAACTTCAATAAGAACATCGTTCTCGCGGATTGTAATCACTTCGTCGCGAACTTCGCCTTCCCAGCAGGCACGGAGCTGCAAGCCCTCTTTTTCGCGTGTCGGAGCGTCGCTTCGCTCATAAATTCCGTAAGGCTTTATAATGTCACGCAGAGCCGAAAGGATTTCTTTTCTAAAAACTTCGCACGAAAGTGTCAAAAACTGAACGACAAGATAAACATTGCGTTTTGTGTCGCAGTATCGCTCAACGATAAGCCCAGGAATAAAATCTGCTTCGCCGTAAACAAGACGGTATGAATCTTTTGTGCTGTAATGCAATTTTCTTAAATCATACGCATCCTGAATTTTTTTATGGTAAAATGACGCCGGGTCTGCCATAATCAGGTCTGCATGTTCCGTTCCGATAATACGCACGGTAATTTTTGATTTTCGGTTTATAACGCCGCTTCCCAAAAATGCGCCACCTTTCGCAAATACTTCAACAACATCGCCATCGTTTACGAGCGCTTCTTCGAGGGTAGTCTGCTTAATTCCGCTTCCGTCATCAGCTTCAAATTTTACAGAGCTGATTTCATTGTCAAAAATCCAGGGAAATCCCTGTTTTACTTCATTTTCTTCTTTAGATTTAAAAAAAACTCTTGGAAAAATCTTCATACTGAAAAATTATAATTAAAAACACGATTTGAGCAACATGGAAAAATGGAAAGATGAAAGAGGAAAGATGGAAACTGAAAATTGAATGGTTTTCGTTTTCATCTTTCCGTCTTGAACTCAATTATTTTGGCGTATATTTTATGTAATCGTAAGAAGCATATTTCGGACCTGAATACCAGAAATGGTTGAGCCAGCTGTCAACGCCAATGCCAGGCCATAAGTTAACCATTATCTGCATCGGGTGAGACGGCATTTTCTTTCCGTAAGGCGCATTGAATCCCTGGTTGTTGACACCATAAACCCATTTTCCGTCAACGTACCAGTTTATATAGCCGTTGCCGTATTCAATTGCGTACTTGTGATAGCCTTTGCTTGCATCAAAACCAAGGTTAACGATTTTTTCATTATTGGCAACGCCATCTACATAATAATTGAACTGAACTTTCGTAGTATCTTTTCCGAGGATTTCAACATCGATTTCGTCCCACGGACTTCCCGTATAAAGAAAGAATGAAGTTACAAGTCCGTCGCCCTTTGCGGCAATCAGGTTCGTTTCAAAAGTTCCGTAGCTGAATGTATTGTGGGTTCTGTATTCACCGCTTGTATACGGCTTTCCAAAACTCGGAGTGTTGTCAAGCTTAATCGTCATTTTTCCGTTTTTGAACGTAACATGATCGCTTTTCCATCCGCAGTTGAACATTCCGCCGTTCGTCCAGTCTGCCTTACCGAAAACACCGGTATTGTGGTAGTCCAGACCGTCCCAGAGGCTCCAACTCTGCACAGCCCTTGATGATGAAGTTTCTCCGTCACCATCCGATGCAAGAGCTTCCTCTGCAGCCTGGGAACAGGCACCTAACAGCAGCATGGAAGTAAGAGCTAGCAGCATTCCTTTCATTTTTAAATTCACTTTCATAAATTCCTCCTTATGCAAGTAAAGTTTCTGAAAT
>NZ_JPUF01000009.1 GCF_014737315.1 Treponema zioleckii
ATATACGAGGGAGATTAAATAATATGAGTGTAAAACAAAGAATCAAAAATCTGCTGAAAAAGTATTTACCTCTACCAGCAAGAAAACAGCGGGAGATTGAAAATCGGCTACTCACCGAATTGCAGCAGATTCACTCCGAGAATTCAAACTTGCGTAACGAAATTTCAAGTCTGAAAGAAACCCTTTCAGGAATTCAGACTATCATACTGAATACAAATTCAGTCGCTTATGAGAATGTCTACGCGAATGTATTCCACGACACGACAATCGAAAGTGATTGGCTAAAAGACAAGGTTTTCTGGCCTGGGCGAAGTGCACTTGGCTATCCGGCAATGTATGTTACTTACCGTATTTTGAATGAAATAAAGCCTGAACGAATTCTTGAACTTGGACTTGGACAAAGCACGAAACTTATAAGCCAGTATGCAGCTTCAAAACCGGCTATCGAGCATACCGTTGTCGAAAGCAATCAGGATTGGATTAATTTCTTTTCTAACTCTTATAACTTGCCGGAAAATACCAAAATTGAAAAACTGGACTATAAAATCATTCCGTACAAAAACAGCGATGTTAGAATTTTCGATGGCTTCGAGGAAAACTTTACCAGCAAAAAATTTGATTTTATTCTGATTGACGCACCATTGGGTGTTGATATGAAAGTATACTCAAGAATCGATGTCCTTAATATTTTGCCAGAATGTCTTGATGATAATTTTATTATCCTTGTAGACGATACAGAAAGGCTTGGGGAAACAAATACACTCGCAGAAATTCGTAAAGTGCTAGAAGCTAATTCTATTTCCTTTGCAGAAGGTTCATACGGCGGAATGAAAAAAAGCACTTTGATTTGTTCTGCGAATTTGAGTTTTCTGACGACACTGTGATTTCGTTTTCTACAGTCTCGGAAACGGCAACAATATTGACGCATTCCGAGATTGCAATTATTTGAAAAATATTGTTTTAATATTTCGCTAAAAATTGACGGATTTATAAAATAATTTTGCAAAAATGCGGAATTTTTTATTACATGTTGATTCAGTTTTCTGTTCGTAATTTTAAATCCTTTAAGGATTCATTTACTCTTGATTTGTTCACAAACAAATATGATACAGTTTGCCCTGTTTATGAGCAAGGTGGCAATAAAATCTATCCGTCTGCAGTTTTTTACGGTGCGAATGGTAGTGGCAAGTCAAATGTCTTGAAAGCATTTACCATGATGCGACGTCTTGTGCTTAATGAGGATAAAATCATTCAGTCTACAGACGAGCTCCCCATAAATAGATTCCGGCTTTCTTCTGAGACAGAAGATGACACGACTGCATTTGACATCATTTTTTTACCAATGGCAAAAAATACAAATACGGCTTTGAATATGATGAGAAATGTGTTTACTCTGAGTATCTTTATGTTTATGAAACAAATCGCCCTACAATCGTGTTTGAATATGATGTTGGTGAGAATAACGGCGAAATAAAAATCACAAAATATGATGACTTAAAACTTGTTAAGCATTTGAAAAATTCTCTTTTCATTGTGGAAGCTGACAGAAATGATAATGAAGAGGCGAAAACAGTTCTGAATTGGTTCAAGTCAGCTCACTATGTCGAATATGCTACACGACATTCTCTTACCCCTTCGTATTGGGACAATCTAAGTAAACCTGCCGTAAAAAAGATATTTCAAAAGTTCATTTCAGATGCTGATATTGGAATAAAAGATATTTTTCAAGATTCACATAGGGTAAAAGCTTCTGACAGAATGCAAGTGGTACCCAAGGAGGTAATTCTTGAAGAAGTCTCTGTTAAAACATTGCACCAAAAATTTAATTCTGAAAATGAATATTTGGAAGATGAAGAATTTAATCTTTTTGAGGATGAATCTTTAGGGACTCAAAAATATTTTTATGTAATTGGTCCTGTAATAGATACACTGCAAAAAGGTTCAGTTCTTTTTCTTGATGAGCTTGACGTAAGTTTGCACCCAATCCTAACTCAAAAGCTTCTTTCTTTGTTCAATAATAAAGTCTCAAATCCTAAGGGAGCACAGCTTATTTTTACTTCTCAGGATACAAATCTTTTAAATCAAGACTTATTCGATAAAGAACAAATTTGGTTTGTAGAAAAAGACAGATACGGCTCTTCTCACATAGCAAGTCTCAGTGAGTATAAGAATGTCCGTAAGGAACACAAGATAGAGCGAAATTATATCATGGGAAAATACGGTGCTATTCCTTATCTTGGCGATTTTAATTTTGAGGCACTGTAATGGCAAGAAAAAAGCACGCTTCATTTAAAACAACAGTTCCAGAAACTCGTAAAAACGAAAGTCTTGCTCAGAAAAAGGCATTTTTAATTGCCTACGAAGGAGAGTGTACCGAACTGAATTATATAAAAAACTTGGTGAGAATTGAAAAAATTGAACAAGAACATTGCAGAAGGTACAACCGTAAAAATTGCGCCTCATCAACATTCTGATCCTTGTGGTGTTCTTACGGATTTACTATCTACATCTAATAAAGAAGATTTTGACGAATGTTGGATTGTAATAGACAGAGATGCCGTGGAGTTTAAAGGTAAAGGCTTTGGTGGGCATACGGAAGAAAATTTTAATCAAGCAATAAGCGAAGCCGAGAAAAAGAATGTTAAAGTCGCTTTTTCTAATCCTTGTTTTGAATTATGGATTGTTCTTCATTTTGAATACAGAGATACGGAAAGTTCAAGAGATGATATTCAAAATAAGGCATTGGAAAAGATAAATTCTTTGCTTCCGCAAAAAGATAAATTGAAAAATGTTGATGAATTAAAGAATTTTGAAGAATTGTATTCGGTTCTGAAAGACAAAACTTCTTTAGCGATAAAGTTCGCAAAAAAACTGTCTGAAAATGAAGTAAAAAAGAAAAAACCTTCCACAACTGTGCATAAGCTTGTAAGTGCTCTTACTGAAAACACATAGTAAAATATCCCCATACGAAAATAATCGACAAGCGCACCGCTGTGGACATTGACGACGGACTTGATTTGGCGGTTGCACGTGCTTGGCTCGACATGGACGAGAGCGTGAGTCAGATTGTGCCGTACTCGGTGGATGAGGAGTATTGAGATATAATAGCAAATCGGCTCTAATTCACCTTTGCTTATTTTTTATTATAAATTTTTCTGCCAACCGGCAGTTTTTTTAAGGAGTTTTGCAACATGCAACCAACACTTTTTGTCCTTGCCGCTGGCATGGGAAGCCGAGTATAAATAACAATTTCGTTGCAGTGAACAATTTCCCTCAATGAAAATATATGCTTGCCGAACGGCGGGCAACCGTTCTTTGACATTTCTATTTTTTTACTTGTCGCCTTATTATTTTTTATGATAAAGTGGATTTACACTCCATTTTATCATAAAAAGGTCTGAAGTATGAAATACATCAAAAGGCACTCTGCAGGCACATTGAAAGAAATGCTCTCTCAATTTAAGGTTGTACTTGTAACTGGTCCAAGACAAGTTGGCAAAAGTACTTTGCTGAAAAATGAGCTTCCAGATTACGAATATGTTACACTTGATGACATTAGCGAGCTTGAGGTGGCGAAAGAATCTCCGGCTCTTTTTTTTAAAAATCATAGTCTGCCTCTCATAATCGATGAAGTTCAATATGCTCCGGAACTATTCCGTCATATAAAATTCATTCTTGACAAGTCTGATGCGCGCGGGCAAATTTGTCTTACAGGTTCACAAACTTACGAGCTGATGCAAAATGTGAGCGAGTCGCTCGCAGGACGAATCGGAATCCTTGAACTGGAAGGTTTTTCCCTACGAGAAATTTTAGGCACGGATTTTATGCCGCCGTTCTTGCCGGATACCTCTTATATTGCGGAGCGAAAGAGTTCTTTGACTACTTTTGATGACATTTGGCAGCATATCTTCAATGGGTCAATGCCAGAGATGCAGAATAAGGAATCGAACTGGGAATTTTTTTATCGCTCTTATATAAAGTCCTACATTGAGCGTGATGTGAGAAATCTTATGAACATAAAGGATGAAACCCTGTTCTACAAGTTTGTTGTTGCACTTGCGGCTCGTACAGGAGGACTTTTTAATGCTGCCGATATCGCGAACACCATCGGCGTAACGCTAAAGACCGTGCAAAGCTGGACATCAATTCTTGAAGCTTCAGGAATAATCTTTTTCCTACGGCCTTACGAGAACAATTTGCTCAAAAGAGTCGTAAAGACCCCTAAAATTTATTTTTATGATACAGGCCTCGTCTGTAATCTTGTGGGCTGGGACAATCCCAAAGTTGCCCAGAACGGTGCAATGTCGGGCGAGCTTTTTGAGACTTTCGTAATAAGTGAAATTATGAAGAGTTACCAGAATGCTGGAATAAGTACGAAAAGTCTCTATTTTTATAGGGACGGAAATCAAAAAGAAATCGACTTGCTTATACAAAAAGCTGGACTCTTGTATCCAGTTGAGATAAAAAAATCCGTGCAGCCGACAGTGTCAATGGCAAAAAACTTTCCGGTCCTAAAGCAACTTGATTCAATGCAATGCGGTACGATTCTATGCCAGTGCGAGAAACATCTTTATCTCAGCGACAATGTGCAATGTCTTCCATTGGAATATTTGTAGTATAAAAAAATAGAAATGCCATCGACCAAAACTTGATTTTTAATATTATGCCGATATGTGCATTTGCTCACAGGCAGTTTTTTTAAGGAGTTTTGCAACATGCAACCAACACTTTTGGTCCTGGCAGCTGGCATGGGAAGCCGCTACGGCGGAGTCAAGCAGATTGACTCGGTTGGAAAAAACGGAGAGTGCCTTCTGGACTTCTCCGCGTTCGACGCGAAACGGAGCGGGTTCGGAAAAGTCGTCTTCATAATAAGGAAAGATATTGAGAAGGACTTCCGCGAGCGGCTGTTTGACAGAGTGGCGCGCAACATGAACGCCGAATATGTCTTCCAGACGCCGGATGCGCTTCTCACGGCGGAAGAGCAGAAAATTGCGCAGGAAGCGAACCGCGCAAAGCCGTGGGGAACGGTCCATGCGGTTTTATGCGCGAAGGACAGAATCAACGAGCCTTTCGCGGTCATCAACGCGGACGACTACTACGGCAGGAGCGCGTTCGAGACGCTCGGAAGCTATCTTTCTTCTATTAATAATGACTCTGCCGAGCACGCCATGGTCGGCTATATTCTCGGAAACACGATGAGCAGGAACGGTTCGGTGAGCCGCGGAGTGTGCGAGGTTTCAGGAGGTTGTCTTAAATCAATCACTGAGAACACGAAAATCTACTACACTGGGGAGAATTTCAGCGGCAACGAAATCGAGTCAAATCTTGACGGAAAAATCATCAAGATGACGGGAAAAGAGACCGTGAGCATGAACCTGTTCGGATTCTCGCCAAAAGCTTTCGGGAGCTTCGAGGAATACTGGGCGAATTTCAAAAAAACTTCGCTCTCACTTCCGAAAGCCGAGGCACTTCTTCCAATAGCCGCAAGCGAAATGATTGAGAAGGGGGAAGGCAGAATCAAAATGTTCACTTCGGCGGAAAGCTGGTTCGGAATGACTTACCCGGAGGACAAGCAACTCGTGAAGGACGAGATTGCCAAGAAAATCGAATCGGGATATTATCCAGAAAAATTGTGGGAGAAATAATATTTAGAATGCAGATTCTGAAACAAGTTCAGAATGACTGTTATGTCGAAATACGTTCAGAATGACTGTCATGCCGAACTTGTTTCGGCATCTTTGAAGGAGACAAATTATGAAAAAATATGATTATCTTATCGTTGGCTCAGGGCTTTTCGGAGCCACTTTCGCATATCTTGCAAACAAGGCTGGAAAAAAATGTCTCGTAATCGACAAGCGCTCTCACCTGGGCGGAAACGTGTACTGCGAGGATGACGAGGGAATCCACGTGCACAAGTACGGGGCGCACATCTTCCACACTTCGAACAAGGAAGTCTGGGATTTTGTGAACTCCTTCGTGCCGTTCAACCGCTACACGAATTCGCCGGTCGCAAATTACAAGGGAAAACTCTACAACCTTCCGTTCAACATGAACACTTTCTACGAGATGTGGGGCGTTACCAGCCCGAAAGAGGCTGAGGCAAAAATCGCGGAACAGAAGGCTGAAGCCGTCAAGGCATTGGGCGGTCGCGAGCCGCAGAATCTTGAGGAGCAGGCTCTTTCTCTCGTGGGACGTGATATTTACGAAAAACTTATCAAGGGCTACACCGAAAAGCAGTGGGGGCGAAAATGCACCGAGCTTCCGGCCTTCATCATCAAGCGGCTTCCGGTCCGGCTCACTTTTGACAACAATTACTTCAACGACTCGTACCAGGGAATCCCGATTGGCGGCTACAACAGGCTCGTCGAGGGGCTGCTTGAAGGAATCGAGACGAAAACTGACGCGGATTTCTTTGCCGACCGCGAGTCCTACGAGAATCTTGCCGAAAAAATCGTGTTCACGGGAAAAATCGACGAGTTCTACGGATTCAAATTCGGAAAGCTTGAATACCGCACTGTTCGCTTTGAGACTGAAAAAATCAACGTGCAGAACTTTCAGGGAAACGCGGTAATCAACTACACCGAGGCGGAAGTTCCGTACACGAGAATCATCGAGCACAAGCACTTTGAGCCAGAGAATCCTGCCTGGAACAAGGACGTTACGGTAATCTCGCGTGAATACTCAACCGAGTGGAAAGACGGCATGGAGAGTTTTTATCCTGTGAACGACGAGAAGAATTCCGAACTTTACAAGAAATACAAGGCACTTGCCGACTGCGAAGAAAATGTGATTTTTGGCGGAAGGCTCGCGGAGTACAAGTATTACGACATGGACGACGTGATTGCCGAGGTGCTAAAAAAATCGCACGAATTCTTTTGTTAAAGGATTCATACTCGATGCGCTTTGTGCTATAATATCGTGATATGCGGTCAGAACAAATTGAATTTTTAATAAAAAATGTTAACTCAACAATGGCAATGGAAGACATGCCTCTCACACAAGAAGATAAGAATCGTATAAGCGACTGCCTTAAAGGAAAGTCGTCGTTTAATCAGGCTGTGAACGAGCTTGTACGAAAATATCAGAGATTGTATGCGTAATTCTGATTCAAAAGGCGTACCCGCAAAAAAATATAATTTTGGCGAGTATGCCTATGAATATGAATTCGACACTTTTTACTGCTATCCAGAGTCATCTGTACTTAGGAATAAGTTGAACATTACCAATGCGGAGGTTTTTTTTAAGGCCGAACGCGAAATCACTTCGCTCCGCACTGCTCAGGCTTTGTCTGAGTCGATTATTGGTAATTTTGATTTTGCGCACCTTCAAAAAATCCACAAATTCCTTTTTGGCGATATTTACGACTGGGCTGGAAAAATCCGCACTGTGAATATTTCAAAAGGAAATCTTTTTTGTCAGACTGAATTTATAATGCAGGAACTTGACAGAATCTTCGTTGAATTAAAAAAAGAAAAATATTTAAAAGGTATTGCTGAATTGCCAAAAATGGCTGAAAGGCTTTCTTACTATCTTGGCGAGTTGAATGCGGTGCATCCTTTTAGGGAAGGAAACGGGCGCACTCAGCGGCTGTTCGTCACTTTTCTTGCTCAAAAAAATGGTTTTTCGCTGGATTTTTCGCTCGTCACAAAAGACGAAATGATTTCCGCAAGCGATGAGTCGTTCTGCGGTCACTACGAAAAAATGAATGCGCTAATTTTAAAATCACTCCGCAAGAATTAGCGAAACGTTTCCGTCAACTTGTAGCGTTCCCCAACTTCGCATCCTAAAAGTGCGAGCCGATGTGGCGAGCACAAAACAGACCGTCACAAAAGGCGGCATTTCTTGTCGCCGCGTTTTTCGAACACCTGTAAGCTCGCCCACCAAAGCGTTAGTTTTTCGTAAGAAAAAGTAACTGGAAACGCAAAAGTGAATTTAAAGTTGGAAAGTTAGCTTGTAGCGTTCCCCAACTTCGCATCCTAAAAGTAGCGAGCCGATGTGGCGAGCACAAAACAAGCCATCACAAAAGGCGGCATTTCTTGTCGCTACGTTTTTCGAACACCTGTAAGCCCGCCCACCAAAGCGTTAGTTTTTCGTAAGAAAAAGTAACGGGAAACGCACAAGTGAATTTAAAATTTCAAAATAGACTTGTAGCGTTTCCTTTACTTTGTTACGTTGAACTTAAAGAACATGCAGTCACCGTCCTGAACCACGTATTCTTTTCCTTCCTGTCGGTATTTTCCTGCGGCTTTGATTTCGGCTTCGGAACCGTATTTTCTCAAATCTTCGATTGAATAAACTTCGGCTTTAATAAATCCCTTTTCAAAGTCCGTGTGGATAACGCCTGCGGCCTGAGGAGCTTTGTCTCCGTTTCGGATTGTCCATGCGCGGCACTCGTCAGCTCCGCCCGTAAAGAATGTGCGGAGTCCCATCAAATGATAAGCGGCGCGTGCTAGAACTGTAAGTCCTGATTCTTTGAGTCCTACGCTCTCCATAAAATCCTTGCGGTCGTTCTCGTCGGTAATGTCCGCCAAGTCTGCCTCGAATTTTCCGCAGATTACGACGACTTCTGAGTTTTCCTCGTTCGCGATTTTTCTTACGGCCTCAACGTATTTGTTCGTTCCGCTGGAAATTGTGTCTTCGTCAATGTTGCAAACGAAAAGCTGCGGTTTAATCGTAAGAAGGTGCAAGTCGTAGATTCCTGCCTTTTCCTCGTCGGTAAGCTCAGCCTGTCGGGCACATTTTCCTTCCTGAAGGAGCGGAAGAATCTTGTTTACGGCACTTCTGTAGCCAGCGAATTTTTTCTCTTCTTCTTTTCCCAAAGCGCGAATCTGTCGGGTAACTTTGTCCTCTCGCTTTGTGATTGTGTCAATGTCGGCCTGGCAAAGCTCGTAATTGATTGTAAGAATATCGCTTTCCGGGTCAATCGGCGCGTCTGTCTTTGCGTCTTCGCGAACGTGCTGAATGTCTGGATTGTCAAAGCAGCGTACAACGTGCGCGATTACGGAAGTTTCACGGATGTTCGCAAGGAACTGGTTTCCGAGACCTTCTCCTTTGCTCGCGCCTTTGATGAGTCCCGCAATGTCTACAAAGTCAACGGTAGCCGCAATTTTCTTTTTTGGCTGGAAAACGCTTGCCAAAAAATCGAGTCTTTCGTCTGGCAATTCAACTACGCCAACGTTCGGGTCAATCGTACAGAACGGATAATTTTCTGCAGGGGCAGGGGATTTTGTTAAAGCTGAAAAAATAGTGGACTTTCCAACGTTCGGGAGTCCGACAATACCACAATTCAATTTCATTAAAGTAACTCCATATATTAGGTCATCTCAAAGACTGAAGCTCTTAGAGTCTTCTATTATATAGAAAGAACTTTACTCCTATTTTGATTTTTAATCTAGGGAGAGGATTGAAGTATGAAGTATGAAGTATGAAGTATGAAGTATGAATGATGAATAATGAACAGGGATTTCGCATTATGGGCAAACTGACTAAAAAATTGTCGGAACGAGAGCGAAAAAATGGCTTTTATGAACGTTTGCAAAGTGAAGCTCAAGTTTTCATTGAAAACTTGAGGGAAACGTATAAGCCAAGCTTTTTGTTTTAGTTTGACATGTACGTTTCCTTTTGCATCTGTAAGTTTATAATGTGGAATCCATAGGAATAACAGTTTTGCCTAATGACAAGGTTTGACGAAAGTTATAATATTTTTATGTTTATTTTTGGAAAGCTTAAAATTGGATTTTAGGGTTTCCTGTAAAAAAAGGAGAATAAAAAATGGCATTTGCGTTGAATTTGTATCCTGTTACTTATATCGCCCGCTACAATCCAGAGACGACAAAGTGGGACGAGGAATGGTTTCAGTCTGACAGCGTGACTTATGATGAACTTATGAAAATGAGCGAATCTGACCGAAAAGAGATTTTGGACAAGCGCAACCAGATGGGAATTCCTACAGTTTCTTATACTTCTCAGTATGCTTACGGTGTCTTTGAGGGAATGAAGGGCTTCCCTACAAAAGATGGCGGAGTCGCTATTTTTAGACCGGAAGAAAACGGAAAACGATTCAACAACTCAATGAAGGGGCTTTATTGTCCGGCTTTCCCTGTTGAGCAGTTCGTGGCTGCTTCTGTGGAATTCGTAAAGAGAAATGCCGCCCTCGGATATGTTCCAAAGTACAATCCTGATTGGGAAAAAACAGGCTATGCAGATGCAGACTCAATTTATATGCGTCCGTTTATGAACTCTGAAGGCGCGATTGGTGTTGGATGCGCAAAACAGCCTTATGTTGTTATTTGTGCTACGACTGTTTCTGCATACTTCAAGAAGGGCTTGGACGGTGCTGTGATTACAGACCGAATCCGTGCAACTCCACGCGGAACCGGATATATCAAATGTGCTTCAAACTATGTAATTTCGGCAATCGCAAAACACGAAGCGGAGATGAAGGGATTCGTAGAGTGTGTTTATCTCGATGCCGTTGAGCATAAATATTTCCAGGAAGGTTCAAGCTGCAACATCTTCTTTGTTTTGAAAGACGGAACTCTTGTAACTCCAGAACTTGGCGACACGATTCTTCCGGGAATCACACGCAAGTCTGTTATTGCTTTGGCTCAGGAATCTGGAATCAAAGTTGAAGAACGAAAGATTTCTTTGAAGGAAGTTCAGAAGGATGCTGTGGAGATGTTCGTTACAGGAACTGCCGCTGGTATTAGCCCGATGTCTTCTTTGACAGACCTTGAAGGCAAAAAGACTGAATTCAAGGACGGAACTCAGGAAGGCACTGTTGCTTACAAACTTCAGCGTCTTCTTAAAGGCCGCCAGTACGGTCTTCTCGAAGATCCGAACAACTGGAATACGGTTGTAATCCAAGGAAACGCGTAGAGTTGGCTTTTAGAGTCTAGATTTAGCTTGTGCGTTTCCCGTTAGTTTTTCTTACGAAAAACTAACGCTTCATCGTGCACTTTGCAGGTGTTTCAGACTCGCCGCGACAAGCACGGCGGCGAGTCTGATGTTGAGTTTTGTGCTCGCCGCATCGGCTCGTACTAAAGGAAACGAATGCTGTGAAAAGGTAAGTTGACAAAAAAATTGTCGGAACGAGAGTAAAAAAACGTTTTTTTACGGTAGTGCAGACAATTTTTTATGCCTACAAGTTTATAGTGTGTAAGTTTTGTATTTGCGAACAATCTGTGCCAATCTGTATTTATCTGCGTTAGAAATCTGAAACCTACTCCTCATACCAAAAATCGTTGAATTTGCTTTTCTTTAGTCCTGATTTTTCTAGAATCCTGATTGTGTCGTTGTAGCCCAAATCTATGAGCGAAGTGATTTTTTCTTTTGAAAAATTAAGCGTGCCGTTAAAAATGCCGCCCAAATCTTCGCTGGGAATGATTTCCAGAATCTTTTTGCGGTCAAAACTTTTTGCGACTTTTGCGCGGTTCGAAACTTTTTTTGGATGGTTGTCCAAATACACGGTGATTATAAAATCTACTTTCGGCTTGTATTTGTCCAGAATCGGGGTGATTGGCGTGTTGTCGCCGCCGCGGTATTCGTCGCCGCCGTCAACGTAAAATTCTCCGTCGCTCAAAAGTACTTTTTTTGTGGCAATCGGAAAGGCTGATGTGGCGAGAAGTTTTTGCTTTATTTCGTTCACGGATTTTTCTTCGTTCAGCAAAAAACTCCGGGCGTTTACGCCCGGCTCAAAAATCCAGCTCGTCGCAATTTTTGCAATCACATTTTTTGCGGGTACGCTCGTAATAAAGACTTTCGGAAAAAAATGCGCTGATTGAAGCGTTTCAAGCGTAACCTGATTCAAAACCCGCATCAAGCCGCTCTGGCTTATCAATTCTTCTTCGTTCTGCAATTCTTCCGGAACCATGCTCTTCCAAAGTTCTTCTGCTTGCTCTGTGCTCACGCAGGAAAAAAGTGCCGCGTTCAAACCGCCTACGCTGGAGCCAGAAATCACGGTGATTTTTTTTGAAAGACCGTATTCTTCAAGTGCTTTCCAGACGCCAACCTCGTAAGCGCCTTTTCCGCCGCCGCCCGCGAGAACCATTCCGTATTCCTGGGCGAAAATTTTAGGCAAAAAAGAAAGAAAAAAAATGAAAAAAATCAGAAAAAACTTTATCCTTTTTTGAATCTTGCTCATAACTTTTTATCCGCCTTTTTAAAAATCCTGTCGTCAAAATATCCGTCTTCGTTCAGACTGATTACCGAAAAGACTTCTGAATTCAAATAGAGCGTTCCAGAAACACGCAAAGAACCGAGGGAGGAAAGTTCAAAAAAAGAAAGCGAGGACTTTACGAGCGATTCCGGAATCAGAAAATTTCTGGAGCACTCGATTTCTTTTTTGCGTGACAGGCGAAGCCCGAATTCAACTCCGTTTTCTGCGATGATTGGCGAGGAAATTTTGTAAATGTTTTTTATGTAGGAAAAACGCTTTGACCATAAATCTTCAAAACTCATTTTGTTCATTGCGGCATAGGCCGCCCAAAGCTGGCTGTCGGTGGTCACTTCAAAAGTGACTCTCAAAAAACGCTCGCCGCCGGATTCGAGGACTGTTCCGTTGGAAAGTTTTGCCGGAAATTCAAAAACGTCTTTTTCTTCGCTCTGCCAGAGGCCCAAAAGTTGTTCTACCGAAGAAATTGCCGCCCAAGTTTCGGTCTGTTCTTCTTCAGTCTGTTTTTTTGGGGATTCAGTTTCCTCTTCTTCAATGACTTTTGTGGTTTTGCAGGAAACAAGGACGCTTGCGCAAAGCAAAATAAAAAAGGTGGTGCGCAAGAGATTTTTCATCATAAAAACGGATTTTGAGAGATTCATGCTGAAATTGTACGATATATTACAAAAAGATTATGTAGTTTTTTTAAGAAAAACCGTATAAAATGAAAAAAGCGTTTTAAAATCTCCAAAAACTCTTCTTTTGGGCTTTGAAAATGCTGAATTCGAAAGCAGGTTTTAAGTAATGACAAAACAAAATTTTGAGCAGATTTTGAATAAAATTTCTACGCCGATTTTTATGGCAAAAAAAAATTGAGAATGGCTTGGATTTTGAGTTTATTTTTCAAAATGACGCATTTTTAGAAAAATTCGGTAACAAAAAATCAACGTCGCTTCTTTCGGAAATAAAACTTTATCAGGCTCCTGCTTTTCAAAATGTCGTTCAGAAAACTTTTGAAACCAAAAAAACGACAAAACGAAATTTTTTATTCTGAAGAATTCAAATGCTGGCTAAAACTGATTTTTGATGTTGTGGAAGATTCAAAAAATCATGACGAATTCTTGATGGGAAATATTGTTGATGTGTCGAGGGAAGTTGAGCGGGACAAGCAGATTGAATTTTTTGCGTTCCACGATGCTCTGACCGGGCTTTCTTCTCGAAGCAAGTTTGAGGATGATTTTGAGATTTGGGCAAAAAATTCAAAAGATACTGACAACAAATTCGGAATTCTTTTTATTGACATTGACAACATGAAATACGTGAACGACGCGCACGGGCACTCGAAGGGCGATGAGCTGATTTGCCGCGTGGCCGAGATTTTAAAAAGGTTTGAGCGCGACACGATTCACGTGTACCGTTTTGGAGGCGACGAGTTTATCGTTATGGTGAATCACGTTGACTCGCACAACACTGTCGTGAATATTGGCGACATGCTCCGTGAGCTTTGCAATGCGGAAGGCGTTGAGTTTTCGGGCGGAATCTCGATGTACCCGGAGGATTCCGAAAACCTTGAGGAACTTTTGAAGTACGCAGACATGGCAATGTACGATGTTAAGCGCACCACCAAAAATAATGTGGGATATTTTCAGGCGGTGATGCGCGACCGCTTTATGAATAAAATCATAATCAAAAATAAGTTGACGGCAGCCTTTTCAAAAGGGGAGGGGGAAGCTCACCGCGATTTTGAGCTTCACTATCAGCCTCAGTTTGACGTTTCGAGCAACATGCTGCGCGGTTTTGAGGCGTTGCTCCGCTGGCACGACGACGATTTGGGCTGGATTTCGCCTGAAAAATTCATTCCGATTGCGGAGGAAAGCAAACTCGTGATTCCGATTGGCGACTGGGTTTTGCGTGAGGCCGTGGAGACGCTTGCAAAGTGGCAGAAAGAATTTGATTTTAAGGGAATTATGAGCGTGAACGTTTCGCCGGTTCAACTCAAAAAAGATAACTTTTTGTTCAATTTGGAATCAATCGTCCGTGAATTTAAGATTCCGCCGGAAAGTCTTGAAATAGAAATTACGGAAGGCGTTTTTATTGAGAATAAAGAGGAGATTCTTGGGATTCTGAATTGCGTCCGTCAGCTCGGAATCGGAATTTCGCTCGATGATTTTGGAACTGGCTATTCTTCTTTGAGTTATTTGCAGCTTCTTCCGATTACGACGCTAAAAATCGACAAATCGTTCATTGCGAATATTACCGAAAAAACTGGTGTTGAGGCGAACATTACGGACTCAATCGTGAATATGGTCACAAAAATGGGCTTGGACACGATTGCGGAGGGCGTTGAGAATTCGGCTCAGCTCGACGTTCTGAAAAACATAAAATGCAAGACTGTTCAAGGTTTCTTAAAAGGCAAGCCGATGAACAAAAGCCGCTGCGAGCAAATCCTGAACGGCGACTACGATTTGGCTGACAGGATTCTTGAATAGCTTTTATTCCGCGCGGTAGACGACGTAACGGACGCGACCTGATTCCACGGCGGCTTTTATTTGCTTTTCGCGTTCCGAGAGTTTTGAAGTGCCGGTTTTGACTTCAATAAAAAGCACTTCTTGAATGCTGTCGCTCTGTGCCGCCCCAGGAAAAGCCACAAAATCAATCGGCTTACCAACAAAACGCACGTCTGCCGGGTTGCACGGAAAGTTCGGCAAAAAAGGCGCGACTTGCTCCGTCATCTGTCCGCCTAAAACGGCCCTCGAACGGTTCACGGCATCTTTTCGCTCGCTCCTGATTTTTTCTCTTTGAGAAATCCGCTCAAAAATCTTTCCCAAAAAAAACGCCGTTGCGGCAAGCAAAAAAAAGAACAGCAATATTGCGGAAAGAAGAATCCAAAGATAAACTCTGTCGCTTGCAGAGAGACCTGAAAAAAACGCGGAAAGTTCAGTAAAAAAATTGTGCATGAGATTATTGTCGGCAGAAGGGGCGGGAGAGGTTACAATCCTAGTTCGCTGTGAGAATTTACTCGGTACGCAGTTATGATTAAAATTGTTTCTTTTTTTTCTTCGTTTATCTCTTTTGTATAAATAAGCACAAGGTCTGGCTTTACATGACAATCTCTAAAATCTTTTAGATTTCCTTTTAAGGAATGGTCACGGTATTTTGGTGGAAGGGCTTTTCCTGCTAGGAGCATTTCGACAACAAAATCAACAAGTTTTTTGTCATCATTACTAAGGCTTGCGTATTCTTTTTTGAATTTATTTGTTGTGGCAAAGTTAGAGCGCATTGATTCTTCGGAATTCCTCCATGCTAGAATATGTTTGAAGGGTGCCTGTCTTGATTTGTTCTCGAATCTCTTCGCGGTCTTCCAAAAGACTTTTTTCTAAAGGTGAAAGTTCATCCATAGAAAATGAAACTTTTGGAAAATGAGTTAGAATAAAGTCTTTTATAGATTCTATAATGCTGGAATCTGCATTATTCAATGTCATATTTATAGTCATTTTTAGTTCCTCCGAGTTTTATTATAACACATGCCTGATAAAAAACTCTATGCATTACCCAAGTTTGTTCACGAAAAAATCCATGCACTCCCAGACGGTTGTTCGTCTCGTCGATGAGAAGAGTTTTGTCTACGTAAATGCCGGTGTTCAAGGCGTCAATAAAATTGTCGTTGCCCGGATTAGGATAGATTCCCATAGGCTCGATTATAGCACATTTTGTGCATTTTGTGCGGGGAGTTTGCGGAAAGAGAAAAGCCGTACCAATTGCTGATACGGCTTTGAAGAATACGGCAGCTGTTCCTTGTGGGAATGACTGCCGGTATCATGTATTTGAAAGTTATTCAAAAAAGTGTAGGAACCAATTTAAAAATGGCTCCGAATTCTCATCGAACCAGTGATTGCAAAGGTAGAGGTTGTTTTCAAAAAATGTCTCCTGTGCATAGTAGCGAGAATGTGATTCGTCAGTACGGAATGCTGCAAAATCGCTTGAAAGCAATGGATAATGCAAATTAAAAGTTTGTCTGCAATAGTCACTGTCTTGCAGGTGAGTCATTTCATCTGCTGAAATGGCATTTGCCCGCATAAGTAATTTCATTGCGTGTATAACAAAGTTCTGCAACTGATGTTGTTGCCCATTTATTGTAATCTGAGCCATAAAATATCTCCTAAAAATTTCCCGCACCGCATTTCGCTACGGCACGGAGAAAATGAAAACTTACTTTTTCTTTGCTACACGGAAAGAACAGTTAGCCATCTTTTTAAAGAGAAAATTATAATCATGTCTGTCCCAATAATCATAGAGCCCCGCAAGACCAAAATCATCTAATTTTGTAATTTTATAACATTCACTTGAACCATCGTCATGCTTACAAATACTGTATCCGTCTGCCTTTTTGTTTTTCTTATATTTTTCCCACTTTTTGTCTTTTTCAGTCGGAATAGCACCCCAGTCATCGGGATTTGCTGATTTATTTATGATGTACACAGGAGTAAGACCTGCGGCAATACTAAGACGGTTGCAGAACACCATTATTTCATAAAAATTTATGTTATTAACAGGCAGCAAAGGATTTTTGATAGTACTTGGATTATAGCCCACAAGTTTTTCAAACAAATACTGCGTTACTTCGTAGTTGCCGATTTTATAATCCAAGTAATACGGGGATTCACTATCAACCAGTATGGAAGCGTAGTCCTTTGGCTCTGGGCTGATTTTTGCAAGCATATCAGAAATTTTCTTTGCCTCAGCGTCAGCCTTTGCTTTTGCCTCTGCTGCCTGTTTTTCTGCAAGGGCTTTTTTTTCGGCTTCTGTCGCAGGACGGTAGAATCGTTTACCAATAGAAAATTTCCAGTCTTCTCGGGTTCTGGAAAATTCTCCGATTGAGAATGTGCCACATCCCAAGCTATTCAGTATTGATAAAGCATATTTATCATCAACTCCTGAATTTTGCTGATTTGAATAGAAATACCATTTGTCATTGCTTCTTTCAAAAGGCAAAACAAAAATATATTCTTCACTTTCATTTAACCATAAAGAATCATCGTTGGATTTTGTTATTTTACCATTTGAGATAGCTTCTTTTATTTTATATGCTATTTGTGAATCAGCAATCACATCAATATTTGCGAAACCTGCGTTGCCTTTAAGGTAGTCAATTGTAGGACTTACAGTCTTGTATTTTACATTGGTAAGCTTAGTACCTTGATTGAAACCTCCACCTGAGTTTTCAGCCTTTGCTGTAGCTTCACGTGGAGTCAGAACAAATGAATCTATGCTGTATGTCCATTTTCCGCTGTCCAAAACTTTTATATCAGAGGCAGAAATTCCGGAGATTGTAAAAGCAGAAGAAAATTTTCCCCTTCGATAATCATTTTTACCACCAACATGTGGAAAAGTTCCAAAAGGGGCAGGCTTTCC
This sequence comes from Treponema zioleckii, assembly GCF_014737315.1. Classification (GTDB taxonomy): domain Bacteria; phylum Spirochaetota; class Spirochaetia; order Treponematales; family Treponemataceae; genus Treponema_D; species Treponema_D zioleckii. The sequence goes on from NZ_JPUF01000009.1 coordinate 17,564, forward strand.
CATTGAAGCAATTGTTCGTCCGTTCTCATCTTTTATGGAAACTTTTATCGACATATTTTTGTAAGGAACACTGACATCATCTTCCCAAAGCCCCAGTTTATCAGACGGCTCAATCGCTATAAAATTATTCCATGCCGCAACATAGGCTTCCGTTGTTTTTCCGTCATTAAAGCTGAGGCTATTACCATATACCAGCCCCTCACAATAAGATTTTGCTATCGTATACGGATCCAAATCTAAATAACTTTCTTTGTTACTTGTAGTATGAAATTCGCATGGGGCACTAATGAATTTCACTACAGGAATAGTCTTTGAATCTTTAAAAATCGACACCGCAGGCCATTGTTTTGGAATATCAGGCCAGTCAGAACCGTATTTTTTATAAGCCTGTCTGAAAACATAGCAAATCTTAGTACCCATGCGCAAGAATTTTTCACTGTAGACTGCAACCAGTGTAAAATTATAAGAAGCCGTACGGCTTTTCATATCTAAATCGCCTTTCGTGCATTCTAAATTTGTTGTGAAGATTTCTCCAGGGTGTTCGTTCCAATAAATCTCAAAATCTTTGCAAAGTTCAATCCAGCCGTCATAGCGGGAAAAATCATCGTATTCGCCAGGACCTGGATTTGGAATATCATGACCAACATATCCATACTCTCCAAAAATATTATAAATTCTGTCAAATCTTTCCTGTGCTTCTTTTGCATCTCCAAGATTTGTTCCAATTGCATCCCAGTAAGCACCCATTGCGTGTACCCACTGACCTTTTTCCTCATAGGCTTTGCCTTCTGCAAGAAGCTTGTCATACTGAGCCTCGTCCGCAAATGCGAGCGAGGTTCCCAGAACCAGCACAGCAAGAGCCGCAGCTGCCTTCAAAATTCGCTTCATATTTTCCTCCAATGAAAATCTTTTCCTTTCTATTCCATACACTACCGTGTATGACCGTCATACAGCGTAGTGCATTGATGTCATACACGGTAGTGTATGGGTGGCATACAGCATAGTGTATTGCTCCCATACAGGCACTTATGCGCCTACTGCGGTAAGAGTCTTGTTGTAGCCGCCTTTTTTGAGCGTTTTTCCGCTTGTTCCGCGCGTTCCGGTGAGTTTTGTGCGCACTTCCACGGTGAACTCGCCTGCCGTAATGCTGGCTGGGAGAAGCACGAGAAGGCGTGCCGGCTTGTTCTCGATGACGGTGGCACAGTGGATTTCGCCCGAAGAAGTGAGCGCGAAAACTCCCTGCTCCTCGTCCGCCGCGTTGAATTTGAGACGGCTTCCTGTCAACTCCATCACGCTTCCTGCCTTGATTGCACTGCTGTCGCCCGTAACCTTGTCGGTAACGCTCGTGATGTACGGGTCGGTCGAGCTGGTCTCAACCTTCTGCGTGGTCGCCTTGCTTGCCGCTTCGCGCAACGCCGTTCCCGCATTCACGTTCAGCTTGATTGCGTGTCGGGCTTTGTCAAAGCTGTCGGTCTGGTTGGTGAACACGCCTGTGATTGAAAAACTTGTGCTGATGATTGGAGTTGAGATGTTTCCGCCGTTTTCGATTATGTCCGCATAGACTTCGGCTTCGAGCTTCTGGTATGCAGCAATGTCAGCTGCGGTGAGGGAAGAGCCTCGCTTTATCATCTCGTTCGCGATGTCCTCCTGCGAATAGGTTCGTGCGTCCACAACCTGCGCCAGGCAGTCGTCCGGGGCTGCGGTGAGAAGATTCTCGCGTAGAGCGTACTTGATTGAGTTTGTTGCCATCGATTTTGTTCTCCTTGTGATTTTTATATATTGGGCACCTCGAAACCCCTGTTGGTTTTCTGCGGTGCCCGTCGTCTAGCCTACGCTAGACGAGATTTTAAAGGTGAGAACTTCAAAAAACTGAAGTTTTTCGAAGTTCCCATATAAAAAGCACTGCGGGCGCTGCGGGCAAAAACGCACGCCGGCAATGGCATTTTTGAGGAATTGGAAAATTATAACATTTTTTTTCCTGATTGGCATATAACAAAGTGGAACGGCAATACCAACTTTTCTCTTCTCAACATTTGGTTTCGCCGTTCCTCTCAATTTTTGCAGTGCAAAAATTGAATAGTTGGTTTGGGGCAATTTTCCCCGATTGCGGTTGTTGAGCGAAGTCGAAACACAACCACCGCGAGAATATCCGTGTCCGTGGAACGGCAATACCAACTTTTCTCTTCTCAACATTTGGTTTCGCCGTTCCTCTCAATTTTTGCAGTGCAAAAATTGAATAGTTGGTTTTGGGCAATTTTCCCCAACAGTGCGAGCCGCCGCGTTTTGTGAAGCCCCTGCAAGCGCACCCACCAGAGCGACAGTTTTGCTCCGCAAAACTGTCGGGAAACGCACAAGTGAACTCAAATTCTCAAAGACAACTTGTAGCGTTTTCGTAAATTTCGCATAATTTAGCTATGAAAAACATATCTCCGCTACAAAAAGCACGCTATGCTTACAAACCGGTCATACCGCAATTGTTGATGAAAAATCCCTCGCTGATTGAATTAAAAAAAGAAGAACTTTTAAAAAACGAAGTTGATGAGCGGATTAAAAATGAATTTGCTTTTACGCACACAACCCAGGCAGTCACTTTTAAGGACGGAAAAAATCCACAGGCCTTAAAACCGAGGAACGTCGGCGTTCTGCTCTCAGGCGGGCAGGCTCCCGGCGGTCACAACGTCGTGGCAGGACTTTTCGACGCGATTTGTGAGTCCAACCCTGAGTCAAAGCTGATTGGCTTTCATTTGGGGCCGTCAGGTCTTGTGAACGGCGACTACGAAATCCTTACAAAAGAAATCGTGGATTCTGTTCGGAATACCGGCGGATTCGACATTATTGGCTGCGGACGGACAAAAATCGAAACGGACGAGCAGATAGAAAAGGCTGTGAGCGTCATAAAATCGCTCAATCTCGATTCACTCGTAATAATCGGGGGCGACGACTCAAACACGAACGCTGCGATTCTTGCCGAAGTCTTTAAGAAAAAAGAAGTTCCCTGCCAGGTCATCGGAATCCCAAAGACCATTGACGGGGACCTAAAAAACGAATACATCGAGGCGTCGTTTGGATTCGACACGGCCACAAAGTTTTATTCGAGCGTAATCGGAAGCCTTGCCCGCGACACGATGTCTTCAAAAAAATACTGGAATTTCGTAAAACTCATGGGCCGCTCCGCAAGTCACATTGCTCTTGAATGTGCTTTGCAGATTCAGCCGAACGTGTGCCTGATTGGAGAGGAGATTAAACAAAAAGGCGCGAGCCTTGCCCAAGTAATTGACCACATTTGCGACGTGATTTCAAAGCGCGCTTTGAACGGCGAAAATTACGGCTTGGTTCTGATTCCTGAAGGAATCGTGGAATTTATTCCTGAGACCGCGAATTTGATTCTTGAGCTGAACATAAACTGGCAGGAATTTGAAAAAGTTTATGAATCGCTAAAAAATCTTACCGAAAAAAAAGCTTGGCTCAAAGACAGACTCACTTTGAATGCGTTTGCAACTCTCTGCGAACTTCCTGACGAGATTGCGGAGCAGTTTTTGGCTTTGCGTGACCCTCACGGAAATATCATCGTTTCAAAAATTGAGACCGAAAAGCTTTTTATCGGAATGATTCAGTCGCGGCTTTTAAAAATGCGCGCAAACGGTGAGTACAGCGGGCATTTTTCGCCGATGGCGTTCTTTTACGGCTACGAGGGACGCTGCGTAATGCCTTCGAATTTTGACTCGAATTACTGCTACGCGCTTGGCCGCACGGCATTCTTGCTGATTGCGAACGGGCTTACGGGCTACATCGCCACGGTGCGTAACTTGGAGCAGAATGCGGAGAACTGGATTTGTGGCGGAATCCCGCTCACGATGATGATGAACGTGGAAATCCGAAAAGGAGTGCCGAAGCCTGTCATTGAAAAATCTCTCGTCGATTTGAACGGAAAACCGTTCCTGGAATTCGCTCAGAAGCGCGATGAATGGGCGTTCAACACGGAATATGTTTTTACGGGGCCGATTCAGTATTTTGGTCCTTCCGAATGTTGCGACCGCATAACGCGCACTTTGCAACTAGAAAAAGCGCGGGGATAAAAGTAGAATATTTATAGATTAATTTATGGTTTAGGCTTAATGTCGAGTTTTGAAAGTAGACACTGACTTATACCCGACATTCGGCCTGTCATTCCGAACTTGATTCGGAATCTATAAATATTATTTGCAACACTAGTATTTTTACGGAGTTAAAATGAAGCTTTATTCAAAATTTCAAATGATTCGGAACGTTTCGTTTGGCGTGATTGCAGGAGTTTTTATTGCTGCCGCCGGATATATGATTTTGCAGGGAAAATCTGATGACTCAGAGCGCACCAACGTTGGGGAAAACTCCGAAGTTTCCCTAAAAAAAACTGCTGACGGCGAGTCGGGGGAGGCGGAATCTACTGCCAATGCCGAAAAAACGCTTGCGGAAGTTCGGGGCGAGTCCACGAACGGCGTTGAGCAGATTCAGGGAACTACGGTGGCAAGCACGAAGACTGAATACACTCAGGACGAGCTGCAGAATATTTCTGTTTACGAAAAGTGCAACGAGGCTGTCGTGAACATCACCACGCAGGAAATGGCATACAACTGGTTCTTTGAGCCTGTCTTGCAGGACGGAGGAACTGGTTCCGGCTCGATAATCGACAAGCGCGGTTACGTCGTTACGAATGTTCACGTAATCAGCAATGCAACAAAAATCAGCATCTCGCTTGCCGACGGCTCAACTTACGAGGGCGTTGTGGTCGGCAAGGACGTTGAGAGCGATATTGCCGTTTTAAAGTTTGACCCGCCTGCCGGAAAAGAACTTAAAACAATCGGGTTCGGTGACAGCGAGAGCCTAAAAGTCGGTCAGAAAGTGATTGCAATCGGTAATCCGTTTGCCCTTGAGCGCACGATGACCACCGGAATCATCTCCGGTCTTGGCCGCCCGATTCAGGAAAGCACGAACGTTATCATCCGAAATATGATTCAGACTGATGCTGCAATCAATCCGGGCAATTCCGGCGGTCCGCTTTTGGACACTCAGGGCCGAATGATTGGAATCAATACGATGATTATTTCAAATTCTGGAAGTTCTGCCGGAATCGGATTTGCAGTGCCTGTTTCTACGGCAAGACGTGTCGTAAATGATTTGATTCAGTACGGCAAAGTGAACCGCGGTAAACTTGCCATCGCTCCGGTGCAAATGACTTCAAGAATCGCTCAGTATCTCGGAATAAAAATCGGTTACGGAATCCTTGTAAGCGAAGTTCAGTCTGGCTCGAACACGGCTCAGGCTGGCATTAAGGGCGGAACGCGCGCCGTTCAGTACGGAAGCCGATTCAATCCAAAAACTTTCTATGTTGACGGTGATATAATCACAAAAATCGACAGCGTTGACATTCAGACTTACGCGGATTACACGAGCGCGCTGGAGGCAAAGCGACCTGGCGACGTCGTTACCGTGACTGTTTTCCGCGACGGAAAGTTCGTTGTCCTAAAAGTAAAACTCGACAGCTAGTTGAGCGAATGTCAGTGTGCTTCCATTTATAGGCTTGCAGGTGTAAAAAATTGTCTGCACTACCGCGAAAAAATGTTTTTGTTCACGCGGTGCAAGGTGTAAGGAAAATTATTAACGCCGCAAAGCGGCTCACCTTGCAAACGTTCACAAAAGCCATTTTTTCGCTCTCGTTCCGACAATTTTTTTAGTCACTTTGCCCATAATGTGGAGACCCTGATACAGAATCTCTGAAGTCTGCCATTCCCGTGCTGGTTGCTGAGCGTCGTCGAAGCATGTCACGGGAATCTTGCAGTGAGATAAATAACTGTTATTTTAGATTTTTTTCCAAAATTTTTAGGAATTCTTTGTTCAAAAACGGAAGTAACTATATAGAGGTTTTTATGAAAAAAATTGTTTCTATATGTTTTTCCGTTTTTGTTTTTTTGGCGATTTTCGGGGCTTGTGCCATTTCGAGTTCATGCAGCGAATCTTCCAAAAATGAAAAAGAGGTTTCTATTTTGAATTGGAATCTTGAGACTTTTTTTGATGCCCAATTTGACGGCAACGAGTACAAAGAATTCAAGAATTCAAAATCTGGTTGGTCAAAAGAAAAATATTGCGCGCGCCTTGAACGGCTTTGCGAAGTCATAAAGGCGATGGATTGCGATATTGTTGTAATGGAGGAACTTGAAAAAAAGGAGCAGCTTTATGATATTTCAAACAGGCTGTCCGGCTCCTTTTCGCGTTCGGATTTGTATTCCTACGGTTGTTTTTCCGCGGCAAAAAATGCTTCAATCGGTTCGGGGATTATTTCGCGTTATCCGATTTTAAATGTGTCGGTTCACGAACTTTCCATTTCTTCGGAAGATTCTTCACAGCCTTCAATGCGTCCGATTATTCAGGCTGATTTTTTGATTGACGGAAAACCGCTCACAGTTTTTGTAAATCACTGGAAAAGCAAGAGTGGAGGCGAAGCTGAAAGCGAAGTTTGGCGCGATTATCAGGAAAAGCAACTTTCCCGCCTTATACGTTCTTCCCAAAAATCGGATTACGCGGTGATTGCCTGCGGAGATTTTAATCGTGACATCAGCGAGTTTGCTTTTAGGCAGGGGGAAAAACTTAATATTTCGCTAAAAGGCGAAGAAGAAACTTTCGTCCACTCACCGTGGTTCAATCAGACTGGCGAGCTTATTGAGCCGGGAAGTTATTGGTTCAGGGACGAGTGGGAACGGATTGACAATTTTTTTGCTGCCGAAAATGCTACAATCACGTATTTTGCTCCTCAGATCGGCGGCGCGTGGGCAGATGCCGAAGGGCATCCGCAGTCATACAAACTTTACAACGGTTCGGGGTATTCAGACCATTTGCCAATAAAATGTACCGTGGCTTTTTAAACTGATTCCGGCGTGGAAAATTCGGTGGTTGTGTTTCGACAAACTCAACAACCAAGCTAAGTCGAAAGCATCTTAAATATAGATGCTGAACTTGTTTTGGAATCTGTAATTTTCTGACACTGATAAACACGGATTTTTTATCTGTGCCTCATCACTGTTCATCTGCGTTCATCTGTGTCAAATTTAGTCGTTCGGGGCGGTGTTTCTTTCGTAAAAAATACCGTCTTTGTATCCTTGAATGTTTTTGTTTTCGTTTGCCATTTCGAGTCGGTATTCTGTAAATTCGCAGTATCGCTTCTCTTTTTCGATTCCGCACCAATGCCTGCCGAGTTTTTTTGCCGTCACGGATGTGCTTCCGCTTCCGCAAAACGGGTCAAAAACCGTATCGCCGGCGTTTGAAGAGGCTAGAATCAGCTTTGCGAGCAACTTTTCGGCTTTTTGCGTTGGATGAGCTGTGTTTTCTGCCATCGACCAAAACGGAATCGAAATGTCGCTCCAAAAATTTGAAGGGCAGGTGTCCCTAAAATTTCCTTGCTCGCTTTCTGACCAATCTTTTGGTTTTCCGTCTTGTTTGTACGGTGCAATGACTTTTCGGCGCATTTTTACTGCATCGAGGTTAAAAGTGTATTCATTTGATTTTGTGACGAACCAAATGTCTTCGTGGCAGTTCTTCCAGTTCGCTTTTGCACCCCGGCCTTTTTCTCGTTCCCAAGTGATTCGGTTCTGGATTACGAGTTTTTTTTCGGCTTCAAGCGTGCAGAGAACGTCTGCAATCGTAATGCTGGATTTCCAGTCGCAGCAAATGTACATCGTTCCGTTTGATTTTAGAATCGGAAGGCAAAGCGCCACCCAATTTTTTGTGTATTCAAAATATTCTTGCGACGTTCTTTCTTTGAATTTTGTTGAATCGTAAGTTTTTTCAAGATTGTAGGGCGGGTCAGCGATTATCAATTCTGCAAAGTTTCGCGGCATATTCTCAAGGATTTTAAAAGAATCGCCGCAAAGCGTTTTATCGAGAATTTCTTCGGAGGCAAGAGTTTTGTTTTCTGCCGGAAAAAAACATCTTTCGAGATATTTTTGCCCTTCTGCCTCCGAAAAGTCGATGGTTTTATTTCTGCTTGATTTGTTTTCAGGCATTTTGATTTCTTTTCCTTTTGCGCACCTACGTTTTTATCCTATTCCCAGCAGTCAAAAATATTGTCTGGAAGATTTTGGTCTTCTTCCTCATCTTCGTCAACAGTATCAGCGTTCTCGCTGTTTTGTTCAGTTGCATCTGCAGGAATGTTTTCGTTTTTGCTTTCAGTTTCTTTTGTTGGTTTTGCCTCTGTTTTAGGGGTATTTCCCGCAATTTCCTGTTTTTTGGCAAGCTCCGCTTCTTCGTTTTCTTCAAATTCTGGTGTGCAGTCCGAAGATTCAAGGCTTCCTCGCATTTCTGCCACTAAGGTTTCATTTGCTGCCACGCGAGCCGCAATTTCAGGCGTTACGAACGAAACTTCCGCCGTGCTTGGCTGCTCATTTTCTTTTGCGCTGCAAGTTGGCTCTTCTGCCTGTGCGGATTCAGTTTTGGCTACGCAAGTTTCTTCTGTTTTTTCTGCTTCCTTGGCTTCCTCGCATTCATTAGATTCCGTTGTAGTTTCGTCAGCTTGTGAGTTTTCTTTTGGTTCTTCTGGTTTTGCTTCTTTAATTTCCGTCTTTTCGTCAGCATTTTCTGGCATGACAATCTGGAACGGAAGTCCGCGTCTCAAAACTGCCTGTGAAATAAAAATATTAACAGCAGAATCCAAAGTCATTCCGAGCTGTTCAAAAAGTTCTGTCGCTTTGTTTGCGAGTCGTTCATCGATTGAAAAAGTAAATTCCTTTTTAGACATAGAATAATTATATCGAAAAGCAGAAACATGAAAAATATGGGTTGCTCTAAAAAATTCAGTTTTTTGAATCAAGTTTGAAAAGCTGAACGTAAAAAGTTTTTGATTTTCCGTATTCAACTTCAATCAACGCGGATTCTGTTTTGTAACCTGATTTTTCAAGGCGCAAAAAGTACGTGCCTTCAACGAGTCCCGTCAATTTTAGAGTCGTGTATCCCTGAAACTGATTGTTCACGAAAACTTTCGTCTTTTTTTCATTCGATTTGATTATGATTTGTGTTTCCCGCTCAGCAATCGAAGAAATTTCCTCCGCATTTAGTTCTGGGATTTCTTCCGCCAAAAGATTTTTCGAAAAAATTGCGCTGAGCAGCAGCTGAATTAAAACGAGCACAAAAAAACGATAAAAGTTTGAGTGCATAAAATTTGGGCAAGTTGATTTTTGCATTGTTCCTTCTTTTGTGGAAGCCCCAAAAAAATCTGTAGTTTTCTGCACTGTATACAGAATAGATGTCATCTGTTTTGGAGCTTTCCGCTGATTTTAATTCTATCAGTCTTCCGTTAGCATGTCATTTTCCAAAAACGAAAAATAACCGTTTCTGGTGATGATTACGTGGTCGAGCAGCGCGATTCCGAGCAGTTTTGAGGCTTTTAAGATTTCGTGCGTAGTCTGAATGTCCGCAGAACTTGGAAAAGCCGCCCCTCCGGGATGGTTGTGCGCGATGATTATTGCCGAGGCACGTTCTTTTACCGGTTCCGAGAAGATTTCTGCCGAGCGGAGCACGGCCATGTTCCCCGAACCGACGCAAACGACTCTAATCGACAAAATCTCCTTTGAGCCGTTCATGCTTATGCACAAAAAATGTTCCGTCGGCTGCATTGCGTAGCTTTTTATGAACGGAATCACGTCCGTAGGGCTGCTCAGAACCGCTTGCGGGTTTCTGTTCATTCGCCTGCCGAATTCCAGTGCCGCCGCCACCGCCAGAGCCTTGTTTTTCCCGATTCCATCGATTTTTTGCAGGTTCTGAATCAGGTTGTCGCTATTGCTTGCCAGAACAACGTCCAGCACATCTTTTGAAAGCATTTCGATTTTCTTTTTTCGGGTTCCGCTCCCAAGAATCAGCATTATTAATTCAAAATCGGAAGGAAAATCCAGTCCGTTTGCCAACGTAAGCTCCCTTATTTGGAGTCTGTCCTCATTATTATCATTGAAAAAATATTTTTTCACATAAATATAACTTCCCTTTTTTGACACAAAATTTCGATTTTTTAGAATAATCTTTTGTTATAGTTCATTTTTTTATTTTCCTAAGAATTCTATTTTGATTTCCGAAATTTTAAGAATGAAAAGATTTTGCTATTTTTTGATTGTCACTTTTTTATCGTTTCTTTTATTTTCTTGTGTTTCAAGCCGTGCTTCTGAGGAATGTTCGCGAGTGCTTTCCGAGCCGGGCATAAAATCTGCCGACCAATTGACTAATTTTTTTCTCGCAAAAAATCCAGATGCGGACAAAAAACAAGTTTTCCGCCTTGCAAAATATTATGTTGCTGAATGCAAAACTGAAGGAATCAATTCGGATTGTGCGTTCGTTCAGATGTGTTTGGAAACAGGCTTTTTGACTTACGGGAATCTCGTAACTCCTGATATGAATAACTTTTGCGGTTTAGGTGCGATTGATGCAGAGCATCGCGGTGAGTATTTTGCGACCGAGGAACTTGGTGTTCGCGCCCACGTGCAGCATTTGCACGCATATTCCACTACGGAGGAGAGCGTTCTTCACAACGATTTGATTGACCGACGCTACAAATATGTTAAGCCTCGTGGAAAAGCCCCTACGGTGTTCGAACTTGCCGGCACTTGGGCTGGTGATAAAGAATACGGCAGCAAACTTGATTCATTGCTGAGCCAGCTTGCCGCCTATTAATAGACTTGTTCGGAAAACTGAAGTTTTAGAACACCTCTAATTTAGGGAACTTTGAAAAGCTTCAGTTTTTCAAGGTAACTTTTATTTTATCGTTGTTCCGACGTAATTTTTGCCTTCAAGAATTGCCTTTGTATTTTCGATATTTTTTCCGCCGGCACAAATAACTTTAAGCCCCATGCTTTCTGCTTTTTTGCTTGCGATTGGGTCGAACGGGCAGTTCTTTCCAGGAACCCATTCGTCACCGACCATCTTTCTAAAATCTGCCCAAGAGATTTCGTCCAGCGGTTTTGCCTCCGGATTTTTTCTTGGGTCGTCGGTGTAAACTTTTTCGATGTTGCTTAAATTTACAACTGTGTCTGCACTGAATTTTTCAGCGAGAAGAACTGCATCATTGTCTGTCGAAAATCCTGGTTTCCAGCCTGCCGCAACAAGAATTTTTCCTGTAAATTCGTTCGCCGCTGTTGGATCCGTAACTACGCTTTCTTTGCACAAGTCGCCAAAGCTTGCTTTTACGAACTGCGCGTTAAGTCTGGTCGCCATAATTCCAATCCAGTCCGCCGCATCTGTGCCTGCGTTTTCCGCTGTATTTGTCACTTCTCTGAATGCTTTCTGGTAGATTCTTGCTGGACCGCCGCCGCCGACTACGAGAATGAGCCGGTCATTTGGATTGGCTTCAAGAAAATCTTTTACCATTTTTACAAATTTGCCAACGAATTCTGTGTCTGGATATTCTGGGGCTACGATTGAGCCGCCTACAGATAAAACTTTTGTGTTCATAAAATCCTCCGTCTTCAAAATCTAAAAAGTGCCTGCCGTCAGTTTATTTCGCTAACAACAGGATTGCTCCAATGTGAAGTGTAATTTACGTTCTCGTCGCTGGATTCTTCCCAAACCGATTGCAATGCAAATGTTTTTTGCATTCTCGTGACTTTGCTTTTTTCCTGCGACATTGATTTCATTTCGTTCCAGCCAATCGAAAAAATTATGTGCTGGTTGTCGAGATTTCCAAAATAATAATTTTTTGAGTCTGAGATTCGGTCAAAAGCCTTTAATTCCCGTCCGAGTCCCATTGCAACGTCAACAGGAACCCAGCCGAAATTTTCAATGTAGAATTCCGTCCACCAGTGAATTTTTGAAGACTTGTCCGAGTTTACGATAATTCCGCTCACAGGATTTGCGATGATTCCGAGGGAACGTAAAAGTTCTGTGTAAAAAATCGCAAAATCGTAAGCGTCGCCGTGGCTGATTTTTACAAGCTCTTCCGGTGCCGCCGTATTTTCGCGCAATTTTTCAGAAAGCGTGTAATATGAAACGATGTAGTCGTAGACTTTTCGTGCCTGATTGTAAATGTTCGTTTCGTTCTGCACGATTTTTTTTGCAAAAGCAATGATTTGCTCTGAATCGCTTTTTATGATTTTGTCAGCCTGCAAAGCCGTGCTGTAAAACTTTTTTGTCTCTTCGCTGTAAGGCTGCACGTTTTTTGGCGCAATTTGAGTCGAAACCTTGTAAGTGCCGACTCTGTAAATCTGATTCAGAAGAATTTTTTTGCCTTGATTCATTTTTGTAAGGTCAACTTGATTTACAATTGTGTTTTTGTAGTTAAAAATTACCGGGTCTGGCATGTAATCCGCAAGTTCCACGAACGGCTGCTGCGCGCTTGTTTGCGGGCGAGGAACTCTCATTGTCACAGTTGTAAGATTTTTTGGCTCGTTGCATTCAACGTCTTCAATCAGCTGGACCACATATTTTTTTCTTGCGGTAAATGATTTTGTTCCGACTGGACTTGAAATCTCGATTGAATAACCGTTGCTCGTGCCTTCGTCAGTTTTTACGCACACAACTCCACTTTTTGCTCCGTCCGGAACGATTACATGAATCTCGTTTTCGCTCCAGTAGGCATAGCCTTCGTTCTTTACGGCAATAAATTTTTTTTCTTCGTCCGCATCGTCCCTGTTCGCGGTGAACAAAACTTGGTTTTTGCCACGCACAGAGCCAAAGTTATTGCCGGCAATCGTAATTGTTTCGCCAAAAACAGCTTTGTCTTTTGTTGAAGAAATGACTGGGAGAAGAATTTTTTTATCTGTTTGTGCGGGTACTGGAAGTGAAGGGGCGTTCACGAAAAATCCCGGTTCGGATTTGCCGGATTGAGTTGTTACGAAAACTAAACCGTCCTGAACGTTTGACGGTAAAACCAATTTTATTTGGCTGTCTGTCCAAGAAGTGTATCCGCTGGCAGTGATTCTGCTGCCGCCAATCTCAACATAGCCGAGACCTCTCGTGCTCCCAAAGTTAACACCCTTGATTACGAGCATGTCTCCAGCGGAGCCTACCGGCGGATTAATCGACTCGATAATCGGAATTTTCTTCGTTTTTATTGAGATGAATGAAATTGCAAAAACCGCAATTCCAATAAAAAACAAATACGATACAACTCTAAAAATTGCCGACTTACGAAAAAGAAGAGAAATATTTCCAGATTTCAAAATTTATTCCTGAATATTAGTTTTCCGAAATATTTGGTGCGCTGAAATTCGGAATCTCACCAATATATTCGTTATAACCATTATATTGATTATATCCGTTTATTTCATCAGGTAATTCATGGAATTTTGGAACTGAAAATCTTCTTGTTGAGCCTCGCATTGAGTCTGGTATGAACACATCAACAGAACGCAAGTTATTCCTGAGTGATTTTGATGCAAGAGAGCTTGAGGCAAGCGAAGTTGCCGGCACAGTTTTTTGCGAGGTTATTACTGTTGCCGGAACGTCAAGCTGGTCTTCTGAATAATCGTTTACAGCTCCGAATACCGAGGCAAGTGCGTCCGAACGAATGTCTCCGTCAATGATAACGTTGTTTTCCGCAAGCGGCGTGATATTTCCGGTATTTGCGTTCGCAAGGCTGATTGTTTTTAGTTCCCCGTTAAGCGGTGAAAGCCCTGAACGGGCCGTCATAAACGTTGGCGCAACGATTACAGCAAAAACTGCCGCTGCCGCAAAAGGAACTGTCCAACGCGCTATGTTTGAGAAGGCAAACGGAGATTTTTCAGTTGACTGTTGAATGACTTTGCTGTACTTCATTTTTGTCATCAGTCTGTCAAAACTTGCGTCAATGAATTCCTGAGTGATTTCTTTGTCTTTCTTCTCGGAATCTTCTTTTAGCAATTCATGAATTTTCTGCATTTTTTTTAGTTCTGCAGAACTTTTTTCTGAGGATTTTACGAGAGTTTCGTATTTTTCAACGAAATCGTCAGGCAATTCGCCGTCGAGGTAAACAGAATGTAAATCTTTTTCAGGATAAGTAGACATCATTGCTCCCTATAAGTTTTTCAAGCTGTGCACGTGCGCGGAACATTCGGACTTTTACGTTGCCCTCGGTAATTCCGAGCACCTTACCGATTTCGCGGTAGTTCAAGTCACCGTATTCGCGGAGCACAAGCACTTCCCGCAAACTTTTTGGAAGCTTGTTCAATGCTTCCAAAACTTTTTCTTTTGATTCTTCTTTTAATAAATCTATTTCGCCGGAGGTGGCCTGTCTGTGATCCTCGTAAAAAGCCTTGTGATAAGCCTTGCTTTCGCGGGTTTTGCGTTTTGCGTAGTTCAGGGAGGCGTTTTTTACGACGCGTATGAGCCAGAACTTTGCATCGTCCAAACTCGGAAAAACAAGCGCTTTTTCGTTGGCCTTGATATAAGAATCATGTACAAGATCTTCGGCTGCTTCTTCGTCATTTACGACGCGCCAAGCGATTTTGTAGAGAATAGCAAAAGTTTCATTATATAAAGTTCTGAAATCCGCAGGATTTGCCGCATTCAGTGGTTTTGCCTGCGAATTTCCTTTTATCAAATTCGAAAACACAATAATTCCTAAAAGTTACATTAAAAATCAAAAAAATTATCCACGCTTCCAGATTGGTCCTGTCGGCGTGTCAATGATTGTGATTCCTCTGGCTAAAAGCAGATTACGAATCTCATCTGATTTGGCAAAATCCTTTGCTTTTTTTGCGGATGTTCTTTCCGCAACGAGTGCGTTGATTTCTTCAGCTTCAGGATCTCCTGCATGGTCATCGGAACTAGCTTTTTCTTCATTTTCGGCATTTTTGATTAGTTCAAAAGCATTTTCGATAACGCTCAGGCTGAGAACTTTGTCCATTTTGTAAATTGCGGACAGAGCCTCGGAGGCTTTTCGGCCCTTTCCGTTTGATTCTTTTTGCATAGCCGAGAGTGCAATCGGGGTTGCAAGGTCATTTTCAAGTCCTTCCCTGAATCTCTTTTCGTTTTCCGATTCAAAATTGATTTTTGAAAGAATCTCTGCGAAATTTTCAGGCGTAAGTCCCAGATTTTCGGTCGTGTTGGCTTTTTGAATCAGTTTTGCCACACGCTGATTCAATGCGTTTCTGCCGTCCCGTGCGCCGTTCATTGCGTCCCAAGAAAAATAAATCTGTTTGCGGTAATGTCCGCCCAACAGGAAGAATCTGTAGTCAAGCGCGCTGTAGCCTTTGTCGAGCAGTGTCTGGAGCCGCAAGAAATTTCCTGACGACTTTGACATTTTGTTTCCGCCCTCAATTACAAGGAATTCATTGTGAAGCCAGTATTTTACCCACGGACCTTCTTTTGCTTCTTCTTCCGTGAACGAACCTTCGGACTGTGCGATTTCGTTCGTGTGGTGAACCGGCACGTGGTCGATTCCGCCTGTGTGAATGTCGATGTGTTTTCCGAGGTACTTCATGCTCATTGCAGAGCACTCAATGTGCCAGCCCGGATAGCCTGCTCCCCACGGAGAGTCCCAAATCATCGCCTGATTTTCGAATTTTGATTTTGTGAACCAAAGTACGAAGTCAGAAGGATTTCGTTTGTTTTCATCTATAATAGAAAGTTTTCTGCGTCCGGCACCGGCTTTCAATTCGTCAAGATTCAAATTTGCGAGTTTTCCGTAATTCGGATAAGTCGAAACGTCAAAGTAAAGGTTTCCGCCTGCCATATAGGTGTGTCCGTTCGCTTCGAGTTTTTTGATAAGCTCGATCATTTCTGGAATATGTTCGGTGGCCTTGCAGATTACGTCTGGGTGACGGATATTGAGCGCGTCAATGTCTTTCATGAATGCGTCGGTATAGAATTTAGCGATTTCAAGAACCGACTGATGGCGTTCAGCGGCGCTCTTTAGCATTTTGTCCTCGCCGTCGTCGTTGTCGCCCGTAAGGTGTCCTACATCCGTAATGTTCATTACGTGAGTTATGTCGTAGCCAAGATAAGTTAAAGTCTTGTCAAGAATATCCAAAAAAATGTATGCGCGTAGATTTCCGATATGAGCGTAATTATAAACCGTAGGTCCGCATCCGTAAAATCCGACGTGTTTTCCGTTAGGATCTACCGGCACGAATTCTTCCATTTTTTTTCCCATTGTGTTGAAAAGTTTTAAAGCCATAGTTTTAACCTCGTTTAACTTCCAAATTTATATGAGAACGCCAGAATTTTTTAATAATTTGCGGAATTTTCAATTTATTAACAAACAAAGAATGACGTTCTTTTTTTATTGATATATAATTTAGTCTATGATTTTAAGCGAATTTATTCATCTGTTCAACGAACAGAATCAAGACGATATAAATGATTTTAGCAAATTTGATTTTTATTCTGAATTCAAATCGAAATTTAAAGGCAGCATAAAAAATGGCGAGTTGATGAAAAATCATACTACCATGCGCGTTGGCGGACTTGCTCCGATTTTCTTTGAGCCTGCAAACGAGGAAAGTTTGGTTTGCGCAGTTGAGTTGTGCAAAAAAGCCGGCGTAAGATTTTTTGTTTTGGGCGGCGGAAGCAACACTATTTTGCCTGAGGAAATCGATTTTGCAATTATTTCCACAAAATATTGCGGAAATTGTGATTCTGAGGAAAAAATAAAATTCAGCTCGTTCAAGAAAAACAACGAGGAATATTCTGTTTTGAGTTGCTCCGCAGGTGCAACTTGGGGACAAATTTGTAATTTTTGCCGCGAACAGAAAATCCTTGATTTTGCGCCGTTTTCGGGGCTTCCAGGAACTGTTGGCGGGGCGATTTTTATGAACGCGTCCTGCTTTGGCTTTAGCACGGACGAAAACCTGATTTGCGTGCGATATTTTGATTTGGACGACTTTAAGATTCATAGTTACGTTATGAGCAAATATCAGGGAATCTATGATTCCGTTCAGAATGTGCGCAATGGCAAAGATGATGATTGGGGGTACAAAAAGTCTCCTTTCCAGTCAAAAAGCAATTTTTTGATTCTTTCTGCGGATTTCCTTGTTCTTAATAAAAATACCGAATCTCAGGATGTTGTAAATTCTTTGTATTCAAAATATACGCAGGAGCGGAATGCAAAAGGGCAGTTTGCGGCTCCAAGTGCTGGCAGCGTTTTTAAGAACAATTTGGAAAAAGGTATTATTGCCGGCAAAGTGATTGATGAGTGCGGGCTAAAAGGAACTGCCGTTGGCGGTGCAAAAATTGCTGACTGGCATGGAAATTTCATTATAAATCCTGAGCGAAATGCTACTTCAAAGGATATTCGGGAACTAGTGGATTTTATAAGGAAAGATGTTAAAAAGAAAAAGAATATTGATTTGGAATGTGAAATTCTTTTTGTGTGATAATTAAATTTGAATTAAAATTAAGGCTGGTCATACCGATATAAAGTTGTGGGTAATTTGGATTTAGACAAACATGGGTGGTCATAAGTGTTACAGTTATCATTTGTAAGTTTTAAAAAAGGAAGTTTCGTAATTGTTGAAGGTAAAGCGAATGCCGATCGTTTTTATATAATTCAGAATGGTCGGGTAATGGTTTCTCGTTCGAACGAGCTTCCTGGTTCAACACCGGAAGTTCTGGGGCCTGGCGACTTCGTAGGTGTAGTTTCGTGCATGTCAGGAAATTCTCAGATTGAAAGTGCGGTGGCAATGACCGATGTTGTTTGCATCGCAGTTCGACGTGACCAATATTCTGAACTTATAAATAAAAACAGCGCTGTTGCTATGAAGATTATTCGAACATTCGCAAACAGAATGCGCACTTTGAACGAAACTTTGATGCAGCAGACTTTGAACAATTCTGCGGTTGATACTCCTGAGCAGATTTATCAGGTTGCAAAATACTATGACGAGGACGGCAGCGATTCCATTGCTTGTTTTGCCTACTATCAGTATTTGAAGGCTGACAGAAACGGCCAGTTTGCAAAAGACGCGACCGTTCGTCTCGCAAAACTCAAGCCAAATTCTGAGGCCGTATACTTTGAGCCGACCTCCGATCTTATGAGAAAATATCCTATGAACACGATGATTTTTTCTGAGTCGCAGACTGGAGCTGATATGTTCATTATCCAGAGCGGTTCTGTAAAAATCTCAAAAGTCGTTGACGGTACGGAAGTAATTCTTGCTATTTTGAAAAAAGGTGATATGTTCGGAGAGATGGCGCTTCTGGAAAATAAGCCTCGTTCGGCTTCTGCTATTGCTGCTTCTGACTGTCAGCTTATGACCGTAAACAAGCAGAACTTCAACAACATGGTAGCCACTCAGCCACAGTTGATTGCAAGGCTTACAACCACTTTCTCTGAGCGCCTTTGGAGTCTTAACAGACAGCTTACGAATTCACTTTTGCATGCCGACCCTGTTGCACAGATGATTGACATGCTGGTTTTACAGCTTGAAAAAACTAATTTTGATTTTGATGCAAGGGCTTCATACGAGACGCAGTTCTCGCCGAATGATATTGCGACGATGTGCGGTCTTTCCAAGCAAGAACAGGCAAAATGCTTGTATAAGTTTATGACATTCCCGCTTATTTCCGTTCAAAAGAATAAGATTGTCGTAAAACAGCGTGATGAATTGTTGAAGCAGTCACTCTTTTATAGAAAGAAGATTTCCAAAGGCATGTAAAGTATGAAAGATATGAATAGATTGAAAATCCTTTTTTTCTTGCTGATTTTTTTTCTTTCTGCTTTTGCATACTCGCTTCCGAATGGATTTGGAAAAGTTCAGCTTGGAATGAGCGTGGATGCTGTAAAAGAAGCCTTGAAAAATGACCGTCAGTTTGGTTACCGTGGCGACAGGGACGTTTCTCTTTCTCCGTCAGACGGGCAAACTTTAATCGAGACGGATGCGACGTATTCTTCTTTTTCTTATCTTGACCGGTGCTGGTTTCAGTTTGCGGACGGAAAACTTTATGTAATCACGATAAATCTTGATTCTTCAAAGATTGACCACTATTCTGTTTTTTCAAAGCTCTGCGAAAAGTACGGAAATCCAAACGATATAAATCCTAAAAAATCGCTTTGGAAAGATGGCAACGTGATGATGTCGCTGGAAAAGCCTCTTACTCTCAAATATGTTGACCAGAAGGTTTTTGACAGTCGTCAGGAGTCTTCCAGCATCGAAAAAACTTACGGTGAAAAAAATCGAGAGACATTTTTGGAAGGACTTTGATAATGATTTTTAAAATCAGATTTTCTGCTTTTTTGTTTTTGTCTTTTATCTGTTTTTTGTTTTTCTTGCAGTTCTTCATCTCAAAAAAAATTGCCTTCCAAACAGTTTTCGATTACTTGTGCAGACGGAAAAAATGTGCTCGTAAATGCCGAAATCGCCGACACTTACGAGACCCGGCAGCACGGGTTTATGGAACGCAAGTCGATTCCTGACGGAACGGGAATGATTTTTGTTTTTGATCGTGATCAGATTCTTTCGTTTTGGATGAAAAACACTCCAACGCCTCTTTCGATAGCTTACATTGATTATACCGGAAAGATTCGCAATATTTTTGATATGACTCCGTTCAGTCTTTCTAGCGTTGTGAGTACCGTGAGCGTCCGTTATGCCCTTGAAGTTCCGCAGGGCTGGTTTGAGCGCGCGGGGGTAAAAATCGGCGATGTCGTCAGTCTTTCCCCGCTTTCAAATTAATTGTTAAACCTAAACGTCCAGTTGAGCAAGCTCTGCGGCTGCAATTTTGTCGTCCGGATTGTATTCGAGTACGGTCTGGAAGTATGCTGCGGCTTGTGCCGGATTCCCTTCTTTTAATGCAAGATAACCCAAATTCGAAATGATTTTTGTGTTTTCAGGCTCACTTTTAAGAGCCGTATTCAGACAGTTGCGCGCGCCTTCAAGGTCGTTAAGCTCGATGAGACAGATTGCAAGTTCGTTGTAAGTGTCGCTGGTCTTGCCGCCTTCAAGCGTCAGGGCTTTTTCAAATGCCTGTTTTGCTGCTTCGAAGTTTTCTAGCCGTCTCATTCCCCATCCGAGCATGAACCAGGCGTTCCATACGTTTGGATTCTTTGAAATGAATTTTCTGATTTCCTGAAGTCCTTTTTCTTCTTCACCTCTGGAAATCAAATCGTATGCGGCTACAAAATGGTCGTCTTCCATGTTTCTGTTGGAAATATTGTTGACCATTTCTTGAGCGCGGTTTTTCTTGTAAATTCCGTTTTCGCCCAAATCTTCGTCTTTCATGTCGCAGGTAAGGGCGATATAAGTTTCAAAATTGCTTTTGGCTTCGCGGTAATTGTGCTTTTTGAGGAAATAGAATCCTGCGTTAAAAAATGCGTCCGGGAGCGGCGGCTCTGCGTCCAAAGCGTCCCTGTAATAAACTAGGGCATCTTCGTCGTAAGCGTCTGCATCGTCTGTTAAGCCCTGACGGCGGTAAGCATCTGCTCGCTGATCAAAAAACAACGCCGTGTTGAGCACCGTAACCATGTCTTCCGGGTCATATCCACGCAAAGCACTGAAAATTTCTTCTGCCAAATCAAAATCTTCGTTTTTTGCTTTTAAGATTGCTGCTTCCGTAAGCTCTTTTTGAAGGTTAGGGCGTGCTTCTTTTAGGAGCGTTCTGTAATATAGAATGTGCTCGTTTTTCGGGTCGTAAGCCATGATTGTGAGCAAGCCTGACAAAATCTGTTCGGGCGTGAGTTCTTTTGGATCGAACGTTCCTGGCGCGTCACTGTCTTTTTGCTGAACTGGAAGCGGAATTGTCGGGTCGATGTGCATTGCGTTTTTTGAAAGACTGAAATTCTCTGGCAAGTTGATGTAATAAATCGTGTCGAGAGGGCTTGTAGGATTCATATTTTGTTCCTTAAAAATAAAAATGTAGGATAAAAGATAAAAAAAGGAGCTGCCTAAAAAATTCTAGTATTCATCATTCGGCAAAATCTTTTTCTATCTTCCTTAGGCTGTTTCGCACCTTTATAAAATAATAAAAAAAATACCTGAATGACAAATTTAAAACTTTTTAGGAAGCTCCAATTTGCAAATCAAAAACGTTTATTGAGCGGCTCCATTTATAGGCGCTGCTTTTTGCTGAGCTGCCAACGCCTCTTGCTGGGCAGCCTTCTGCATTGCAATTTGATCTGTTGCCGAAAGTTGTGTTTTTCGGACGGAAGTAAGGTAATTGTTGATGTGCAACTTGAAGGAAAGCGGAATTACGTTCTCGTCAAATTTGATGCTTGCCGAGCAAATGTCTTTTCGCCCTTCGATAAGGTCTGCAGAAACAACGACACCTCTAATAGAAAGTGTTTCGGCCGGCTCCTCAAAATCCATTCTGATTACGGCTTCCTTGTTTGCAAGGTACTGCGAGAGACCGATAAGAATTACTTTTGCACCAGAGAAAGAAACGTCTCGGAGAATACAATGGCGCGGAACGCCTTGAACGATTACAACACATTCTTCCTTTGACAAACCGAGTTTTCGCTTGCTATCTTCGTTGATTACGATTCGTTCCTCACGGCGACGGATTGCGTTTGCGTTCGCTTCCAAAAGACGACCTGTAATTTCGATAAAGTCATCCGGCGGACGCTGTGTATATGTGATGGTCACTACCGCCAAATCTTTTGAGTTCATGTACGGTGTGATTTTTGTAACTTTGCCTGCAATGAAGAAATTTACGGCCTGTCCGTCATCATGAAAAAAACAAAGCTTTAAGTTGACTGTCGGCGGGTCTTTTATTGCCAAAGCTGCAAAAGCCCCACTTTTTACTCCAATGATAATCTTTGCTAATTGGAAAGAAGTTGAATTTATGATACAAGGCCACTGTCCGCTATTGCATTTTACGTAGACCTGACGGGGGTCAAGTTTTAATGTTCGTATAATATCTTTTGTGAAAGTTATTTCAGTATCACGGTATTGGTCGTAATACTTTGTTAACTGTTGGCTTGTTGCAATACCCATATTTAGAAATATTATCTGATAATGGCTTAATCGTCAATTAAATTTAAGGATTTAGACATGACAACCGAAGTATGAATTTTGCAAAGTTTGCCTTCAACAATTCATTATCAGTGATTTATCAATGAATCTGCGTCTTTTTTCTGTTTTTCAATGTTCCTTTCCATGATGTAGCTTATGAAGTGGTCTTCCAGCGTGTTGTGCGGACCTGGAATGTGCAGTCTTCTTCGTGCCCTGGCATTGTCCCGTCGCACGGAATATTGCTGGAAAAAGTCCCGGTAATCTTCACTAACGTCTGTTGTGACCGCTTCGCCCAAAAATGAAGAAACTTCGTCACGTCCGATGGCAGAAATCTTTTTTTCGCGCAAAATCGATTTTAATTTTGAAATCTGCTCGTAAGAAAGCCCGAAAAGAAATTCTTCCATTGCCTGATTCACGTCCGGCTCGCTGAGTTTTGTCTTTATAAAATCACTCCAGTTTTCGTCGAGCTGAAACGAAATCATAATCAGTTCGCTTGTTCCCATCATCGTGCCGAATGCAGGAGCTAACCGCGTGCGGGCTGTCCAGACTGATTGCAGGACTGGCGAAATGTCAGAGATGTTCTGATCTGCGCGGTGTTCCCAAAGAAGGAGCAGCGAGAGCGCAAGCTGTCGCCTTAAATCAACAGGGATATTTGAATCTTTTATGAGATTCAGGTACACATCTTCTGCAAGCAACAAAAACATCATAGAAATTGTTTCATTGTGAAGAGCGTTTGAAAGTTTTGAGTTTTCATCCGCCTGTTTTGAAAGACGCTCAAGACTTGCGAATGTGTGAAGTTTTGCGACGAGAAATCCCTTGCCCAAAGTTGCTTTTGACGGCAATTGCAAAGTTGTGTCACCGTCCCGCTTGCTGTTTATGAGAGAATCGATGAGTGAGTTAGGGGTTCTGGAACCGCCTGTAAGGTCTGCCCGCTCAAGGAGCGACGGAAATTTAGCTATTGCTGCCGCAAGGTTTTTTAAATCTTGTATACGTTTTTCAAATTTGTCAAAACGAGTATAATTTATTCCCCCGAGTTTTTCTCTGAGTTCTTGTACCAGCTGTTGCTGCCTTTCTGAAAAAACAACAATCCCTGTATCCTGGGAATCCTCGGTTTGTGTCTCTTCTCCAAAGAATTCTTTTATGTCTACTGGAGTAAATTCTGTGTCCATTTTATTTTCGCTCACGAAAGACGATTATAGCACAGTTTGACCTAATTTCAACTATTGAAATAGCCGATTGAAATAGCATGAAAAGAATTTTCCGAATAATTTTTATGATTTTTCTCAGCAGTGCTCAAATTTTTGCTGCCGAAAACATTTTGCTTCACAGCGAGGATGTTCGAGTCAGCCGTGACATTGATGAAAAAACTGGCTCGGTGAAAGGGTATCATCTTTTTATCCGAAAAAAAACTGGAATTGAATCAGTTTTGCTGACTGAGACTACGAAAGATCCTAACGGAAAGGAAGACAGTTATGCTTTTCGCGCGCTGGAATTCAATGAAATAAACGGAAATGAGAAGCGTATGCTGAACGGGAAATTTCTTGATTCGCCGGGAGCGCGTTACAGCCTGATTGATTCGACTGCGGAGGCTGACAGTGTTTTTGGCGAGGCTTTTCATATTTATATTCCGAACGAAATCGCTTTTGGCTATGCTTGGACTCGTAACGGCAGCGTAAAAATCGGTCGGGGAACTTTTATAAATATTCGTTCCTTCCAAAAAAAATATGCAGATTATAACGGCGACTTTGCGGACAACCCGTTCATGTTTGATTTTGAAAAATCTGTTGAGAGTGACGAAGTGTCTGTGCCGTCACTTTTGCGTGACGACTACAATCCTGTTGCCGCCGACAGTTTTAAAAGAATTGCCGAAAGCGGGGAAGGGGACTTTACTGTTTCGGACGGCCCTGACTCGCTTGTTGACGATTTGATGAATTCAATAGAAAAAATCAACTCTCGCGGGAACGTGGATATTGTTTTTGTACTTGATGCTACTGGCAGCATGAAAGATGATGTTGAAAAACTCCGAGCGGATTGGATTCCGCGTCTTGAGTCGGCTATGAAAAAGTTTAAGGATTTTCGTGTGGCACTTTTGCTCTACCGGGACTACGAGGATTTGTACAACACTAAAGGGCTTCCGGTAAAAAAATACGAATTTACTGGCGATTTGAAGGTGTTCCGAAAATGCCTGTTCAATTTTGGAATAAAAGGAGATGAGGGCGGAGACGTGCCAGAAGCCGTTTACGAGGGCTTGTACGCTGCATTGGATTTTTATGACTGGCGCGACGACGCTGAGCGCAAAGTGATTCTCGTGGGCGACGCTGAGCCTCATCCAGAGCCGCGCGGAACCGGAAAATATACGAAAGCCCTAGTTGAAGAAACTGCAAGAAAAAAGAATATAAAAATCGATACGATTATTGTTCCAGACAACAAAGAAGACCGCGGAAGATAGATAAGTGCGAGCCGCGGCGGCGAGCACAAAAGTGCACCTCTTGTTTGCAAACTTCACTATGAATCGAGAGTTTTCGTTAGAAAACTCTCGGGAAACGCTAAAGTAAAATTTGTAGATAAAAAGTTTGGTTTTAGCGTTTCCGTTAGCGTTTCTCTATTTTTTCCATTTCGATTTGTGCGAGTTTTTGGTATGCCGGAGGAAGTTCTCCAGGGAGCGTGTTTGCGTACAAGTCGAGAAGTTCCTGAAAAATCGGTTTTGCCGCTTCATATTTTTTTTGCTTCATATAAAGGTGCCCGATTTCATATTTTGATTCTATGCAGACAGCCCTGTCGTCTGGAAAGCGTTCGAGAACGGCATTGTAGTAACGGAGAGAGAGTTTGTAGTCCGAATGTTCAAAAGCCGTCTGTCCTTGCTGGATAAGTTGTTGTGCCGTCAAGTCATTTGGGATTGGTTCGTTTGAGGCACAGCCAAAACATGCGAGTGACAAAAAAAGTCAAAATTGTGATGTTTTTTATAATTGAATGTTTCATAACGTTAGATTAACATTTTGATTCTAAAAAAGATACAGGATATGTACATTTAAAAGTCAACTTGTAGAATCTGTTAATACTTCCTCTACGGTGGAAGGGATTCTAAAAGATAGCTTTTTTGTATGAAAAGGCAAAGCAACGCATAATGCAAATCTTGCCACTGAAAATTTTATTATGTGCTTGAAGTGTCTAGAAAGGGGGCTAGTATGGCAGTAAAGGTTTTTATTGACGGAAAAGAGGGAACGACCGGACTCAAGATTTTTGAGCGTTTTTCGAAGCGAAATGACATTGAGATTTTGCAGATTGACGAGGACAAAAGAAAAGATCCTGAAGAAAAGCGAAAGCTGATTGATTCATCGGATTTTACGTTCTTGTGTTTGCCTGACGCAGCGGCGATTGAAAGCGCAAATCTCTGTACGAATCCAAAGACAAAGATTATTGACGCTTCCACCGCTCACCGAACGAATCCTGATTGGGCTTACGGCTTTCCTGAGCTGTCTCCTGACTTCAGAAAGAGAATCGAAACCTCAAACAGAATTGCAGTTCCTGGCTGCTATGCCAGCGGATTTATTGCTTTGGGCTACCCTTTGGTTCAGTCTGGAATCATGCCAAAAGACTATCCTGTGGTGATTCATGCGGTTTCGGGGTATTCTGGAGCCGGAAAAAAGGCGATTGCGCTGTACGAGGCTGAAGGTCGAAATCCTGAACTTGACTCGCCTCGTCTTTATGCGCTTACCCAAAGCCACAAGCATCTTCCTGAGATGAAGAAAATCACCGGGCTTGATTTTGAGCCGATTTTTAATCCTTACGTGTGCGACTATTTTGAGGGAATGACCGTTACTGTTGGATTGCACGCGCGACTTCTCGCAAAAAAAGTGACTGCGAAAGACGTTTGGGAAATGATGGCTTCTCATTACGAAGGCTCTAATTTTATAAAAGTGGCTCCGTTCATGGGCGAGGGCGTTTTGAGCGAGCCGTTCATCCCTGCGAACACGCTTGCCGGCACGAACAACATGGAAATCTTTGTTTACGGAAATGACGAGCGTATTTGTCTTACGAGCCGGTTCGACAACCTCGGAAAAGGTGCGAGCGGAGCGGCGGTTCAGTGCCTTAACATTGCGATGGGAATTGATGAAACGACAAGTTTGATATAAAAACAACGCATTATAGACTTGTAAGTATAAAAAAAATAGACGTCCACTACAAAAAAGCGACGTCTGCCCAGCCAAGCTGAAGGTAATAGGAATCCGACTTCGCTCATTTCACTCGCTTGCGAACCTTCAGAATGGCTCCACAGCCGCTTGCTTTTTTTCTCGTTACCGCATTTTTTTTGTCTGGTTTTAAAGCTCAAAATCTAGTGTAAAGGTCATAAACAAAACAACAGTAAGCAGCCTGCAATTTACAAACTGCCCACAGTGCCATGTTCAGTTTTGCTTGCAAAACTGATAGGAACAACAAAATTGTTCTAGCAATTTACAAAGTGCCCCACAGTGCATATTCAGTTTTGCCTTGCAAAACTGATAGGAACAACAAAATTATTCTATGTAATTTACAAAGTGCCTAATGTTGTTCCTATTTTACAAATTCTTTTTTGAGGAAGTCCAAATCCAATTCCGGATAGAGGACGAATTTGCTCAAAAGTGCCTGAACGCGTTTTGAAGCGGCTTCTTTTACGGCCGGGTCAAGATTGATTTTTCCTTTTGCAGGTTTTCCTTCTTTTGTAAGTCCCGGTTTTGTTCCTTTGAGAACGAAGTCGATTATTGAGGCAACTTCCTTCATTTCATCTTCTTTCATTCCCAATGTGGTGAGGGCCGGTGTTCCGAGGCGGAGACCAGAAGTCCACCATGCGCCGTTTTTATCGTATGGAAGTGCGTTTGCGTTTACTGTTACGCCACACTCGAACATTGCGGCTTCTGCCTGCTTTCCGGTCAAGCCGTAAGAAGTAACGTCTGCGAGCATAAGGTGATTGTCAGTTCCGTCGGTCTGCAAGCGGACTCCCAAATCCTGCAAGGCCTTTGCGAGTGCCTGTGCGTTTTTAACGACCTGATGAGCGTATTCCTGATATTCTTTTGTGTTTGCTTCTTTGAATGCGAGCGCTTTTGCGGCCATTACGTGTGGGAGCGGGCCTCCGAGAACTGTAGGACATCCCTTGTTCACGTAGTCTGCGAATTCTTTTTTACAGAGAATCATAGCACCGCGAGGTCCGCGGAGTGTCTTGTGCGTTGTTGTTGTAACAACGTCAGCCCATTTTACAGGGTCGTAGTCACCGGTGAAGACTTTACCGGCAACCAAGCCTGCAAAGTGCGCCATATCTACCATCAATACTGCTCCGCATTTGTCTGCAATCTCGCGGAATCGTTTGAAGTTAATTTTTCGCGGGTAAGCTGAATATCCGGTCAAGAGGATGAGTGGTTTTACTTCCATTGCCTGCTTTTCGATTGCGTCGTAGTCGAGAAGTCCTGTTTCTTTGTCAACGCCGTATGGGTGTGACTCGAACATTCGTGCTGAGACGTTCATTTTGTATCCGTGGGTGAGGTGTCCGCCGCAAGAGTAGTCCAAGCCCATGAGACGCTGGTTTCCGAGGCGTTTTCTCAAAGCGTCGAACTGTTCGGCTGTAAGGTCGTTGAGTGATTTTACGCCAAGCTCTTCGAGGGCAGGGGCTTCAACTTTTGCAGAGAGAATTGCCCAATAAGCTACAAGGTTTGTGTCTGCGCCTGAATGTGGCTGAACGTAGGCATAGTCTGCACCAAAAAGGTTTTCCGCTTCTCTTGCCGCGGTCGATTCAACAGCGTCAACGTTTACGCAGCCGCCGTAGTATCTGTGTTCCGGGTAGCCTTCTGCGTATTTGTCGGTAAGAATGTTTCCCATTGCTGCCTGAACTGCAAGAGAACTGTAATTCTCTGAGGCGATGAGCTTCAAGTGGCTTCGCTGATTGTCGATTTCATTAACGATGTCAGCGGCAATTGATGGATTTACAGATGCAACCTGCTGGAGGTTTGCAACGTAAGCTGTCATTGCAACGTTCGGTTTGCCGTTACAAGCGGAAAGATAGTTTTCCAATGGTGTAGCCATGTCTTTATCTCCGTAAAGAAAAATTTTTTATATCTCTTCAAATTTTTTACAGCTTTGAAGATGCGACTATTCTATAGAAAATCAAGACGTGATTCAAATGGAAGTGTGAATTATGAATTATGAATTATGAATTATGAATTATGAATTATGAATTATGAATTATGAATTATGAATTATGAAGTGTGAGTTTTTTGATTCTTGATGCTGATGAGTGGCGGGGAAAATTCAAGTGATTTTAGTAAAAAGAAAACTGATTTTCTGCTTTGCAAAATTGTTGTAGAATACCGCCATGAATTTACGGATAGATGATTTTAAGTGTGCGATTTTCGATTTGGACGGAACTCTTTTGAACTCAATGCCGTTCTGGCACACTGTTTCGGACGACTATCTTCGTCGCCACGGAAAAACTTTTTCGCCGGCACTTTGGGACGAAGTTAAGCGGCTCACTCTTACGGAGACCGCGGAGCATTTTGTAAAAAATTACGGAATCACGGACTCCATCGAAAAAATCTGCGAGGAAATTCGCCTTATGATTTTTGAGGCATATTCGAAGACTCTTTTGCTGAAAGACGGGGCCAGGGAACTGCTCGAAAAACTGAATTCGCTCGGAGTCCCGTGCGTGCTTGCCACCGCTACAGAAAGGAGCTGTGTTCTTGCCTGTTTTGAGCGGCTTGATTTGCTAAAATATTTTAAGCACATTTTTACGTGCCTTGATTTGAACACGAACAAACGCGAGCCGTTGATTTTTTTGAAGAGCGCGGAAGTTTGCGGGGCAAAGAGCGAAGAAAGCCTTGTTTTTGAAGACGCGCTCCACTGTATTCGAACGGCAAAAAAAGCCCGGTTCAACGTGTGCGCAGTTTACGACGAAAGTAGCGAGGAAGTGACCGAGCCTCCAGAAAGTGACTGGAAACGAATCCTTTCCATTAGCGATTATTCCGTAAAAAGCCTAAAAGAACTGCTTTAACTTTTCTTTCTGCAAAGCAGGCTTAGTAAATAAAGATGAAAATCACTGACCTAACAAACGAAAAATACAATGAAAAACTTTTCCTCGTAATCTTACTAGGAGCTGTTGAAACTCTCATAAACGGGCTGATTGACGTGGGGGAATGTAAGTGCATTCTGCCGTTGGAGACACTTGAAAGTAAGCATTTTAATTCAAGACTCCTGCATGTGATTTATGACCTTCAGAATCTTGAAAAACAAAAATCCATTGAATCGGTTGATTTTATGCAAAATCTAAAAGAGCTCAAAGAAAGAATTTTGTCTCTAATGGCGGAATATGATGACTATAGTAATGAAAAGTGGCTTAGGGTCAAAAATGATGTCCAGGCGTTTGAACTTATTGATTCCTGCCAGCATACCAACTATGGATTTGTTCATTACGCAACTGTCAGCGACTTGTATAACTTGGCGAAGAGGCTGAAATCAATTCAGTCAATTCCTAAATATATATTAATCACACCTCATTTTGCTTTCCAGGAAAAGCTGATTCCGTTTGATGAATATGTGTTCAATATCGTGGCACATACAAGAGTAACTGAATCAGACAGAAGAAAATATTATGAAGCGTTTGAAAATTCTTCCAGTTCCGAAATGAATTATGCGATTGATTGCGTTAGGAAGAGAAGGTTTATTATTGAGCGTGGAGATTTTGCAAGCTATATTAATTGCCTTGAAATGATTCCTGAGTATTTAAAAAATTTAATTGACCGCATTCTGCCAATATTAAAATCAGAACATAATTTTCAGGAGAAAGATTTACTGTATGGAAATGTATGTTTTGAAATTTTTTGCGAATGATTTTTAATAGGAACTGGAAAATGACAGTAAAAGAATTTACAAACGAAAAATACAACGAAAAATGCTTTTTGATA
The DNA here is from genome assembly GCF_014737315.1 of Treponema zioleckii. Classification (GTDB taxonomy): domain Bacteria; phylum Spirochaetota; class Spirochaetia; order Treponematales; family Treponemataceae; genus Treponema_D; species Treponema_D zioleckii. The sequence continues at coordinate 47,361 of NZ_JPUF01000009.1, forward strand.
ATTCTTCTCGGCACAATCGAAGCTCTCATAAAAAAATCAATAACGGTTGATGAATGTCAGAGCATTCTTCCGCTGTCCGCCGCAGAAGAAAATCATTTTGATTCAAGAATACAAAACATAATTGAACGCTGCTACGAACTTGAAGACTTTGATGGCTCACAGCGAAATGAATATGAAAACAGTCTTATTGAATTAAAGGAAAGTACAATGGCATTGCTTTCGGAATACGCAGACTACAGCAAAATAAACTGGATGCAATAGTAAATTGTAGTATACGCAACCGAATATAGTTTTATTAAGTTGTTCGAATGCCAGAGCGGTATGAAATTTGAGCGTCTATTGCAAACCTGCCGGATGCATAAAATATAAAAGTTTTAGGTGATAAATAATGAAAAGTATGTCTGATTTTCGTGATGTCTTACAGATTTCTAAAGTAACTCTTGAAGCGTGTTTGTTAGAATATCCAATTCATTCGTACAATAAGGACGTTCTAGTTGATACTGACAATTGCTATAGGGGTGTTGTTGAATGGAAAAATTGTTTAGGGGAAATGCTTGTAGAACAAGCCGATTATGCTCCATATAGATATCTTACATTCAATATCTTGCCAACTGATATAGATGAAGTTATTCCAATATTTGCTTGGAATGATTCCGATACAGACTCTTTAGAGTCGATAAAGGATAAAATAAAAGAGGGAGTCTGTTGTGCATTTGATTATAATCAAGAATAAGATTTGAACACGAACAAACGCGAGCCGTTGATTTTTTTGAAGAGCGCAGAAGTTTGCGGGGCAAAGAGCGAAGAAAGCCTTGTTTTTGAAGACGCGCTCCACTGCATTCGAACGGCAAAAAAAGCCCGGTTCAACGTGTGCGCAGTTTACGATGAAAGTAGCGAGGAAGTGACCGAGCCTCCAGAAAGTGACTGGAAACGAATCCTTTCTATTAGCGATTATTCCGTAAAAAGCCTAAAAGAAATTACGAGCGATATGGTAAGGGGCAACGGGTAATCCTTAAATTCTCCCGGAAACGGCGCTTTTTGTGGCGGGCTTTCCGGGGAAAATTAAGGATTGCGCTACATATAGCGTAGTTTTTGCTGTTCTAAAACCGCTCTGAATCAACTGACGAGTGTTTTTAGAATTTTTCAAAGGCGGAAGTTTTCCGCCGATAAAATTTTTTATGGAGGAGTTTAAATCCTGAGCAATTTGAAAAAGCTGCTGATGAATTAGGAGACTTTCAGTCTAAATTTGCTGACTTAGTAGAGCAAGAATATAAATTATCATCTGATGATATTCATATAGATACTTTTAATAGAACTATAATAAGATCTGATGGATCCAAGACTCTTTATGATTATGAAACAAAAGTTAATGTCTTTGCACATCTTTCAAATCCGAAAACTGGAGACGAGGTATTTATTTCAAATGTTTTCAAAATTACAGGAGATAAAAATGAATAAAAAATTTTATTTCGTTTTTTTAATAATTGGGTTCTTTTTTTGTTCATGTAGTCACAGACAGATGTTAATATTAAAAGCAGAAAAGAATTCTATAAATTTATTTAAGAATGAAGTAGAAAAAAAACTGGCTGATGCTGTAATAAAAGAAGATGTAAAAAGAATTCAGAAAATTATTGGCAAAAATCAATCTATAGTAAGAGACAGCTATAGTAAAGAATATTATTCTGTTCTGCATTTAGCTTCGTATTATGGAAAGGTAAAATCTGTTGAAGCGCTTCTTGAGCTTGGTTTTAATCCGGATGTAAAAAATATACAAGGAGAAACTCCTTTGTTTGAAGCTTCTGGCGTCGGGTTTATATTTTATGCCTATGATGAATCGCGAGATAATTTGGAACAAGTTATAAAGTTATTAATTAAACATGGAGCAGATGTAAATTGTCAGATAGAAAAATCAAACAATGGAACAGCTGTTTTGTCAGGAAGGACTCCTTTAATGAGATGCCTAGATACACTTTATCAGCCGAGACAATTGAATAAAATAAAAATCCTTTGTGATGAAGGAAATGCAGATATAAATATTAAAGCTGAAAATGGAGAAACAGCAGCCGCTATAGCTCTTGAAGAATGTTATCGTGATTTAATAGATTGGTATTTATTTGATCTTGATTATCTAAAAGATAAGAGTCTTACTTCGGCATATTATTTAATTGTTCAAAAACATGCTGACATAAGTGGAAGTTATTATTCCCGTTTGCATTATTCAGATAAACTTTTTGAAGTATCTCCTGTTTATATGCTCAGACTTCTTGTTTATCCGTTAGATTCAGAAATGCATAAAATTAAAATGGAAATAGTCAAAGAATTTAAACGACAAGGAATTGATTATTTTTCAGAACCTATTCCAGAACAAAGTTTAAAATTAGTAAAAAAGCTTTACCCGGATAATTGGGAAGAATATTTGAAGTTGTATTGATTTTAGATTATTTATTTTAAACAATAAAAACAAAAGAAATTCACTAGATTTTGCGTAAAACAGTATATATTTATAAAATGGGGTGCAAAATGCTAGCGACTGCAAAAGGACATTATAATGGTTCTCTCTTACAAGAGTTTCGATTAGAGGCTTGAATTCATCAAGTTTACTTTTTCTGACTGGCTTTTTTTGTTCCCGTGGCATTTGATTTAACCACGTTCTGATCATTCTGTCCGTTCTTCCTAATTGCTCAGCAATTTGCTTCTGAGTAAATCCCTGGGCTTGCAATTCATGCGCCTTTAGCATAAATTTCTCCATGAGGCTTGCTTCTCCTTTTTGTGTTGTTGTGCTAACAAACATTTTAAGGATTACAAGCCTCTTTTTATATGCCTAAAAGCGGAAATTTCTCGCCGGCATTTTTAGGAAGTTTAACACCGGCAACGACAACAGTTAAAACATTCTAATACATTATCATTTGAAGGTACTGAGCAAGGTCTAAAGAATGGCACTAAGGAAGAACAGGATATTTTGAAATATATAGAGGAGGTTCTTTATGGAAAATAAGAAGTTATTATATATATTTTTATGTTTGGCAGTTTCTTTTTGCTTTCTTTCATGTAACTACAAGGAAAGTTTTCAGAATAAGATTTTTGTTTATACTTGTAATTACACGGATTTACAACTTGAATTGCAAGTTGCATGGAAAAATGAAAAGTCTAGAACGATAATTGTTCCTGAAAAGAAACTGAAATGTGTGGGTTGTAAGTTTGGGAGTAAAGAGTTGCCTGATTCTGGTCAGGTAATGTTATTGCACAAAGGAAAATCTGTTGCAACTCGGTCGATAAAATTTCCTGGTGAAGGTCTATATTCGTATTGTGCTTACGGGGGACTTTATACTAGAGTAAATATTTTTCTGGATGAGAATGGTAATCCGTTTATGGAATTATGTTATGATTTGGAGCCGTGAGCAAGGGGAAAACTAATTTTGCACTTCATTTGCAAAAGATATGTTCAATACTTATGATAGGAAAATTTTTTCTTCAGAAGCAGTTGCTCTTTCCTAATGGTTAATAACAACTTTTATGAAATTTTGAACTATGAGCATGAAAATTTAATCTTGTTTTTTGCAAAACTGATTGGCGATGACGTAGAGAGCTAACACGCGTATTGACAGCAACGGTGGTTTGTTTTATATTCAAGTCAGAAGGTCTCCATTAACCTGCGGTTTGAATCCGTGAAGAGATGAAGATTAAAGAAAGGCTGCTTGTTCTTCAGGCAGCCTTAGTTTTTTTGAGGTAAAAATGTTCTCGCTGAAAAAGAATCTGAAATTCATCACCATTGACCAAAAATATTTGAAAACACTACACGATTCTTGCAGTGAGGTTTATTACAAGCCGTTCAGCTATGAGACAAAACCTTATATTGGAATACTTGTTGAGGAGAATGGTATTGAATATGTGATACCACTTTCTTCCGCAAAGGAAAAACACAAGGCATGGAAAAATGTGGATGCAGACCGTTTTCTGATATTCGAAAACTGTAAAAATGCGGTGGTTGGCACAAACGATATTTATGTAAAAAATGAGGATGGAACTTTCAAACATATTCTTTCAGTGTTGGACTTGAAGAAAATGATTCCTATAAAATCAGGGCTTTATTCTGAGGTTGATTTGAATCCGTCAAACAAAGATTCTGAGCTAGAGAAAAAGTATAAAGTTCTTTTGAATATTGAATATACATTTTGCTTGAAAATTATCGATTCAGTGGTTCAAAAAGCAACTAAGCTTTACGAAAAGCAGATTTCTACAGGAAAAATCTTAAAATTCTGTTGTGACTTCAAACAGCTCGAAGCAAAATGCAAAGCCTATGAACTAAAATCGGTGTAATTTCAACTTTTTAGAACTTCCCCAAAATCGCGATTTGTCGGAAGCCCCAAAAATCCACTTTTCCCTGGAAAGCCCGCCACAAAAAGCGCCTTTTCTTATGAATATGGATGGCCGAATCGTAATTATTTCATTCCGAGCGAGTTTCGGAATCTCAGATTTAGAACTTCGTTCGGAATGTAAGCCTGAATATTTTTAGCTCACTCGCCGCGGGAAGAAAAATATGCCGCGGCAAAGCCTAGTACGAGCGTTGCTGCAGAAATCAAAATGACGGTGAGCGAGGCAAAACCCGGATAGATTAAGACGACCGAGCCTGCAATCAGACCGAGAATTGCCGCGTAGGTGTACGACGGAATCTTCGCCATCAAAAAACGGACGAGAGCTGCCCCAAAAATCAGCCCTGCAACAACCCCCAGACCGAACGGAATTAAAAGCGGAATGTTCAGCGTGCTGATTGCAAGCATAATCGTTCCGTACATGCCGAGCGCCAAAAGAAGGAAAGAGCCTGAAATCCCTGGAATTATCATAGCGACCGCGGCGGCGGCGCCTGCCAAAAACAGGAGCGAGCAAGTCTTAAAATCAAGCGAAATCTGCGTGGTCTGTGCGAGGGATTTTGCGCTTTCTTTTGCCGAATCCATGTCTGCGGAGCCAAAAATCATCATGCAGAGAACCATTGCAAGGCCAATAAAAAAACTCAGTGCAAGAAAGAACCAATATTTTGCGGGCGCGCTGTTTTTTGATTCAGATTTTGATGAACGGATTTTTCTGATTATTAGCGGAATGCTTCCCAAAATCAGGCCGATAAAAAAATACTTCGTTGGAACAGGAAATTTACCGAGAAGTGCGGTGATTATTTTGCTGAACGCCAGCACTCCTACGGCCATGCCAAGTACGAGCGGGAACCAGAATGCCCACGAGCGTATGATTTTCTTGATATCCGGCGAAATTAAACCAATAATCCTGTCATAAACATTGAATACGACAGCCATCGTGCCGCCCGAAACGCCGGGAATTACGTTGGCAATGCCAAGTACAATGCCTTTCATAAATAGTTTGATGTATTCCATTCCGAAAATATATCATTTTAAGGCTCGTCTAAAAAGACCCGCTTGTATTTTGCATAATAAGGTTCACTGTCGAGTTTTTACAAAGCCTGTCATTCCGAACTTGATTCGGAATCTTTTCCGGCATTGCGGGGGGCGTAGATACTGAAGCAAGGCGACCGCGAAAACGACACTGTGTTCTCCTCTCATGGAGAAAACTCGACATTCGATCTAAACAGCACTTTTCTGAACGTATTGCGTCTTATCTGCGTCAAAAATTGTTCGCGTGATATTTTTGGAGAGTTTTTTGTGGTCGCCAAATAAAAATAATGAAAAATGTCTTAAAAAAAAGGTTAGGCTCTTAAAAAAAATTTAATTTTATCCGAAAATAGGGATATGAATAAAAGTTTGGATTTGTCAGAATTGTTTAAAAAGGTTTATGATGTTGTCCTTGAGGCAACAAAAGGCTCATTAGCTCCGATTGCCTATATTAGTGTTCGTCTTGGAAACGGCTTCCCTTTTTCTGATAATGAAATCCATTCTCATTTTAAAGAACTCAAATGGAATTCATTGATTTCTGCCGCTGATTTAACTATCGTGCATGATTCCGGGCTGACTTCTGATGTTATAAAAATCGAGGAAATTTCCGAATTTATGGACGATGAAGGAAATTGCAAAGTTTATAGAGATTTTCCAAATAGCTCCATCAAATTCTAAAAATTTATGCTAAACTCTAATAAAACCGATATCTAAAAGATAGGGATATATTCGGAATCTTTGAAGAGCTTGGTTTTTCGAAGTGACTCTGAAAAAAGCGATGTTTTTAGGTGCCCATTTTTTATTCCGACTGCAACATATCGGGAAAACTCTATCTTTCCGGAATGCAGGGCCCGGAGGGCGTTCATTGGAGTTTAATACGAAAACTTTTAACAAATTAGAAACACAAAAAATCATTCGAAATCGTTTTGATTCTCTTTTTAAGCCAGCCTTTATTTTTTTGCTCGCAATTTATTTTTGTTTTAAAGCTGCAATTCCACTTTCGGCTGCTACGTTCTACTGGGTCGGCGGCGCCAGTGGCGAGTGGGGGACTGCGAGTAACTGGTCAACCACGGAAGGTGGAGCTGGGGGAAGTGTAGTGCCTGGGGGAAGTGACACGGTTGTGTTCACGAAGGATGTTACGATTGAGGATGCCGTGCAAGATGGTGGTGGCAAATCTGGTGTCGGGCAGATTGAAGCAGAAAACGCAAATCTTATATTTTCATCAGATATTTATGTTCGCGGGCGAACCTTAAAAGTAAATTCTTTGCAGGTTGCTGGTGATTGCCAATATCTTTCCAATGCTGCGAATGTCGAAACGTCGGGAAATCAAGTTTATTCGAGTAATGTTAGTGTTCGCGGATATTCTGCGTCTGGCAATGATTCTGATAGAAAACTGACTTTTAAATCAACGGCTGGAACCATAACTTTTGCGAGTACGGTAGCAAGTTGGAATGACGTGCATATTCCAAACGTTGAGATAGATGGAAACGTTGTTTTTGAAGGGGCTGTTGGTGGAACTTCTGGATTTGGTTCACTGTCGGTTTCTGGTGTTGCCGTTATAAAAACTTCCGTAAAAACTGTTTCTTCGTATGGCTCGGAAACTGGCACTGGTGCCCAAACTTACTCAGGTGCGCTCACTCTTGCGGGAGACGTTTCGATTACGGCGGACACTGTTTCTTTTGGAAGCACCGTGGACAGCGACAGCGATACGACGGCAAGGTCACTTGCAATAACCGGAAATGCTGAATTTTCCGGCGCGGTTGGCGGAACGAATCTTCTTTCTTCACTTTCGGTTACAGGCACGACGACGACATCCACTGATGTTTCTTTTAATGCTGGTAGCGGAACTCTCACTTTTACAGGGGCTTTTTCGGGAAGCGCAACGATAAATTCTCCGGCTGTGTTCAGCGCGGGAAATACCTTTACAAACTTGACTGTCGGTAGCGGAACGCAGACTTTCGACATAACAATTACCTTTGCCGGCGGAACGACGCAGACGGTAAGCGGCACGCTTTCCTGCAAAGGAACTTCCGCACATTACGTGACGCTCACTTCGGGCGGAACGTGGACGTATTCAGGAGCGGCGAGCGCGGGCAATTTTGACTACACATATATAGAAAATTCCGCCGCTTCCATGGCTTTGAGCATTACGCCGTCAACAAAACATCTTTCAGAAAAAACGGCTGCTTCCACAACGAACTGGTTCGCTTTCAAATATTATTGGATTGGCGCGGCAAGCACTTCCTGGAGCGAGCCGACGAACTGGGCGATTGACGAAGACGGGACGATTCCTTTGGAGAGCGACGAGAACGCCCCGAGCAGCACTGACGGAATGAGCGAGATTACGATTCTAAAAGGTGTGTCGAAAACGGCAAGCCCTTACATGCTGACTTTTTCGGCGGACGCGAGCATAAAATCCCTTACCGTGAACGAGAATGCGACCGTGGATTTTGCGGACAAAAACCTGACTTGCAGCGAAACTATCCATAATTCCGGAACCATTCGAATTTCTGGACATATCCTGCTGAATTTCAGTTCCTATCCGGATAATTCGGCTGACTCGACGATTGAATATTACAAAGGTTCTGTTGATGAATTTGATGCAATTTACGGCGTAGCCGGATACAACAATCTTTCCGTGACCGGCGTCAAGGTAAAATTCTTGCAGTCTTCCGGCGGGGCTAGCCAAAGTGTTGCTGTCGGTACGAATCTTACAGTCTCTGAAGGCGGAAGCATAGATTCCGCTGAACTTTCCGTTACTGGAACGACTTCATTTTCAGGCGATTCTTCCGTTACGACGACCGGAGCACAAAACTATGCCGGAAACGTAGATTTTGGTTCTGGCGAAGTGACTCTTACTGCCGAAGATTCTTTGTCAACTTTTTCTGAAATCAAATTTGGAAATTCCGTAACAGGCTCTGGAAAACTGAAGTTGAACGGCATTGCAGCTTCTTCTGGCGGTACGCTTTCATTCTCAACATCATCGTCTGCTTCTTCGGCGGCGGAGGTCGATTTTGAGCAGGGCTTTGCGAGCGGCGTGGACGTGGCGTTTCAATGCTCGGCGACAATAAAATCCTCAAACTCTTTCGCTTCGCTTTCGGTGGGAGACGGAAGCCAGAATTTTCCGATAGAAGTCCAGTTCGAGGCGGGCAAGACGCAGACGATTGGCTCGATTTCCTCAAGCGGAGCCAGCTCGACGAACACCGTTCAGCTCAAATCCACGACGGACGGCTCTGAATGGAAAGCCTGCTTTTCTTCGATTCCGTCTGATTCTGATTTTTCATACACGATTGTGCGCGACTCCCATTCCGTCGATTCAAGCGGCACTGACAATGATTTGAATTTGATTCCCTCGGCGACGACTGTACTCGACTGGCAGCCGAGCAATTTGACGTGCGCATGCTGGTTTTCATACAAATATTATTGGACCGGCGCGGTAGATTCGAACTGGGAGAATGCAGCAAACTGGTCTTGCAGCGACGCAGACGGAGCCGCGGCGGCTCCGGGCTATCCTGCGTTCACCGGCGGAACGAGCGAAATTACGGTTCTGAAGGGCAGCTCAACGACGGCAAGCCCGTACATCCTTACGCTTACGGACAATGTGAACATAAAATCTTTTACGGTGAACGAGAATGCGACCGTGGATTTTGCGACCTATGATTTTACGGCGACTTCCACCGGCACAAATCCTCTTGTAAATAATGGGACTGTCCGTATCGGCGGTAATGTGACCGTAACTGCGGCTTCCGTAGAAAACGGGGATGATTCTGCGGTCGAATATTACGGTTCTTCCTTGACGCAGCTTGGCTGGGGAAGTTCTTACCAGAATCTTGAATTTAGCGCCGGCGCGAGTTGCGCTTCTTCTACGGCAATGACAGTTTCCGGCACGCTGAAAATTTATAACGGCGACGGAAACGAGATTTCCCTTGCCGGCGCGAACGTCTTTTCGAATCCTGTGGAGATTGGCTCTTCGGTAGATTCGCTCGTACAAGCCGGAAACGTCACTTTGAACGCGGCTTCGGGCTTGGAAATCGCTTCCGGGGCAAATTGCACTTCGCTTGACGTAAAATGCGGTGCGACATTGGGCAGCGTGGAGTCAACTGGAACTGGCACAAGCCAGCTTTACGAAGGGGCGGTCACTCTTTCTGAAAACTCAAGTTTTACAGGCGTGAACGGAACTCTCGTGCATTTTAAGAAACCTGTTACCGGCGGAAGCAAATCCCTTACCGTGAGCGGGTCGAATGTCGAGTTTGACGCTGACGTTTCGGGCACTTCTACGATTTTGGTTGAAAACGGAACGACGACGCTTGCAAAGTCCGCTGGAACGCAGAATATTTCTTCGAGCGGGGCGCAGGTTTATGGCGGTGCGGTGCTCTTGAGCGGAGCGGGAGAAAAATCTCTTTCGGCGAGCAACGGCGATGTGGCTCTTCATGGCGTTACCGACTCCGGCACGAACAAGTTTACGGTGACGGCGGTGAGCTTTATCAACTTGTACGCGGAAAATTACACGACGAATGGAATACAGACGTACAAGAGCGACGTAAAGCTGCTTGCTGATTCATCATCATCTTCTGGAACATGGTCTGCTGGCGGCACTGTAATTACCTGCTCTAAAAATCTTTACATGGATTTCGGCTCTGTCTCAATGATTTTAGACTCCAACCTGTCCGCTAAAAATATTTACTTTTACTGCGGAAATCTTACAGTTTCGTCGGGAAAAACTCTTTCGACAACGGACGACTTTGCCGTTTGGGGCTCGAATTACAATGCTACAGACCCGCGTTTCTCGACTTCGAACACGCGATTTGCTTTTTACGGGGCTGATTCACTTTCGTATCTAAAGACTTCTGGATTTTCAGCTTCGTTTTCGGCTACAGGCGCAACGCTCTCGGCCGGACAGAATTTTTATTTGAACGGTGCGGATTTGTCTGGCTGTGCGTTGACAGTTCCTGACAATTCATCTTCCCATCCGGTTTTCAATTCCACGGGCGCGGTCACACAAAAACAGTGGGGAAGTCCTTACGCTGTTTGTCTGAATTCAACTGTTACGAATGTGACCGTTTCTGACGGATGGCTTACGGCGGGCGGAACGGACAGCGAGACTTCCGGCGCGACTCAGGGCTGCACTGATGGCGGCGGAAACTCGAACGTTCAGTTTGACGTGCCGCACATTAAAAAAGCTTACTCCGTTTCTGACAACGTGCTTTACGTTGAATTCGACATGAAAATCGAAAATTCCAACGGCGAGATTGCAGAAAATCTTTTGAACGTAAAATATTCAGGCGGTTCGACTGCTTTTGCGGGCGTTTACACGACCGCGGCTTGTACGACGGCCCTTTCGTCGTCAGCTGGCGACGTAACTTCTTTCTATTTAAAGGCTTCTTCGGCAGGCAAGTGGAATACGGACGCTACGGGAACTTCTTTGGGGTCGGACGATTCGACTGACCGGAGCGGAACCCATCGCGAGCTAAAAACAGACCTTACATTTTTGGAGGGTGTTTTTACCGCGGCAAACGGACACACGATGTGCCGAAACTACAACGCTGGTCTTGAAAACGGCTCAAAGCCTGATGCCTACACTTTGACGGAAGATAAGGCAAAGCCTGTTCTTATAAAGACTTACATTGGACAGGAAGAGCACAAGGCATCTGGCAGCCAGGAAATGTTTGATTCTCACAACTTTATTGAATTCGTTTACTCGGAACCGGTTAACGTTGGCTCGCTAGCTTACGACGGCGGGGACGTGAACGTTCAGGCTACAAGTACGCTTGGCGCAATAAAAAATAATTCTTCCGGCTTTACGGTGGCTTCTCTTGGAACGTTTGCCTCTGGCTCGGTTTTGGCTGGCATAAAAACTCTGGGCGCGTCTGGAGCGTGGTCGGGAACTTTGAGCGAGGCGGAACCTCACTCCCTGTACAGAAAGTTTTCGACGACGGTTGGAGGCACTTCTCAAAATCAGCCTTGCCGCGTGCGAGTTTCTGTTGCGGGCTTTGTTGACGAGTCTTCGCCGGTTGTAGTTAACGGAACGAGCTTTAACAATTGGGTAGGCTATATTGACAGCGCGGAAAGCCCGGCTCTCGGTTCTCTCGTTACTCCGGTGGCTTCTTCGTTGGTCGTTGATTTGGCGGGCAATGCAATTGACGCTTCCGTAAAGCCAAATCTTAATGCGGCTTCGGACGGGCTTTACGGCTCTTGGGACGTTAGTGGCCCGATTTTTGCTCCGTTCATAAAAAACAAGAGCGAATGGGATTCTTGGTTCTCAAGCGGAGACTCGGAATATTACGAAATAATCGGTTCGGTTGAATCAAATTCAAGCGCATATCTTGAACGAATCGAATTCCATCTTTTTGACAACGCAAAAGACCAATATTCCAGCCGATACTGGCTTGTCGCAAGCGGCTGGTGGAATGGCTCTTCTCTCGAAAGCGATGCTCCTGAATCTTTGGGCGGCTCAAAGCCTTTTGACTCTACGAATGCGACCGTGGGCGGAATCAGACGGTCTAGCCTTGACGGCGCGGCTTCTGCATTCACTTATGAAATCCTAAAAAGTTCGCTCGGAACGCGCACTTTTGGAAGTGGCACGATTACTCAAAACGTAAAGAGCGCGCTTTTTAGGCACGTTGACAAAAACTCAACTCAGACCGAGGACGACGGACTTTATTTTGGAATTCCGCTGAACGCATCGGATGCAGCTCTTCCAATGCGCACCACCTTTAATATCAGCTTTTCGTCGGAAAACAGTTTTATTACCGACCTTGCAGGAAATCGCATCAAAGAAGATTTGACGATGAAGTCCGTGGACGTAACTCCTCCGTCAATTTCAATGACTCTTTCGCCGATTGGCGACGGAAAAATCTACGTTGTGTTCAACAAGGCTTTGTCGTACGGCGGCTCTTATCTTAGAGAAATTTCTTCTAATGCCACTTTGTATTCTGACTTCCGCGAAAAATTCTGCTCGGAATTCTTCCTTACGAGCGACTCCCCGGACGAAGTTGCTTCTCCTTCCGATTCGGGAATTGCCATTACGGACGTTGAGATAAAAGGCGGCAGCGATGATTTTACCGCTCTGCTTTTGACGCTTGACCATTCTGTAACTCTTGACGACGTAGAAAAAATGTATTTGATGATAAAATACAACGAGGATTCTGAGCATTACAGGGAAAATCTTTTTGGTGTGTCCGGATATTATTCGCTCGTTCAGGATTATCTCGGAAACTCAATCGATTATCCGTCTTGCCATGCAATCAGCGATTTTGCCCTCAATGCCGTGAACGTGATTTATGCGTATGCCGACGAAAGCTCGAACGAAAACTGGCATGGAAACGGAAGTGAAGGGGAGTCTTCGGATTCTTATGACTATATTGCCCGTGATTTTAGTGCAAATGCTGGAAATTACGGACGCTTGCGAATTGGACGCGACGTTGTGCTCCAGGTTCAGTTTGTGGGCGGAAAAGATGATTCTGGCTACTTTGTTCCGGTTAACGGCGAGACGATTTGTTTGCAGGCAGACAAAAAAGCCAATCTTTCCTCGTCAATGGTGAGCAATATTTACAACGAACAGACCGGAAGTTCATGGAGAATCTGGCTTCCGACCGCACTTACTTCGCTTGCAAGCTCTCCTTCGGGTTCTGCGGCGAATTTTGCGGCCGAGTCGTGCGAAAGTGCGGGTGACGACGATTCACTTTTGTGGAATTTCAGGCTTGAGAATTCAAAATACAATTTTGCCGTTGGCGATGAGCTACAGTTTGTTTTTGAGGTGAAGGATTCTGCTGGCTCTGCCATTACGATTGACCACGACGGAGACAGCTCCACAGACCGAGTTCCGCTCTACGCGCTTTGGATGCCGTCTTCCACAATGAATTCTGGCGACTATTCCTTCGCGGATTTGTGGTCGCTTTCGTTCAGCGACGTAAAATCTCAGCGCGGGGGAGTTTCGATTCTGAACAATGTAATCGATGTGAATTCAAAAGAGTCTGCCATAATTCAGGTTGAACTTCCTGCTGCCGGAAATTTGAACGTGTACGTAATGACTTTGGACGGAAACATTGTCCGACAGCTTTCTAAGGGCCGTGTAAATGCCGGCACGCACACTTTTAAATGGAACGGCACCAACAAAAACGGAAAGTCCGTAGCCCGCGGCATGTACTTTGTTCGCGTAACAGGTTCCGGAATCGACGAAACGCGAAAAGTAATGTGCGTTCGCGAACGGTAAGGGAGGTGACTGTCGGTTAGCGGACACGGATGAACACGGATGAACGCAGATGGGACACAGATAAAGTGGAAAGATGAAAAGTGAAATTGCCCGGTGGTTGAGCGTAGTCGAAGCATGGATTCCGAATCAAGTTCGGAATGACATAATTTCGTTGGAAATGCACAATTCGGCAGCTCTCTGCGGCGATTCGTGCGTACTGCGTTCAAAATCGAAAAAACTTTAATTATCCTTTAAAGATTAAAAAAGCGTGTTATAATTTTAAATACTCTAACTACTTGCCATTTTGAATTAGAGGAGACCGTGATATGAAAAAAATACGCTCAATTTCGCATTACGCATTAATATTTACTATACTTTTGTTTTTTGGGGGGCTACTAGTCTCGTGCGATAATTTTTTGCAGACTGGTGATTTTAAGGAACAGCTGGAAAACGATATTGCATACGCAAAGGCTGCTTCATACGAGATTCGTGTTGAATGCGATTCTGCGGAAGGTCAGATTACAACAGGAACGCTTGTTTCAAAGAAAGTGAGCGACGAATTTTCCGTGGAATTCAAGAGTGGTGGTGACACTCAGTTCATTGGCTGGCGTGCGTATTCAAGGACCGATAGCGGAGCGCTTGAGCCGCTTTCGTCTGACTTTATTGAATTCCTTTCGTTCAACACAGAAAGCGACGACGGAATCTACGGTGCAAAAGTCCGATTCAAAAAGGCTGCCAAGAACATCTGCATCCGTCCGTACTGCATTTCGGTTGCGTTCTTTCCGCCATACAACCCGGCGGGCTACGAGCAGGACACGACCGTGCGAATCTCGTTCAACACGCCGGTTTCAGAGGAAAGCTTCGGCGATTTTTCGTGCATTTCGTTTTCTTGCGGCGGCTCCGACATTTCAAACCGCTACGGAACGCCATATTTTTCTGCTGATTCAAAGACACTGTTTATACCGACGGACAAATCCAAACGAATTCTTGATGCTACTTCATCGCAGGACTATGCCGATGTTACTGCCCGTCTGGATTTTAGGAACGTCACCGACAAAAACGGAACTCGGCTTACCTACAACGGAACCTACGATTTTCGCGTGAACAAAAATGTTGACAACGTTGCACCGAAATTCGAATTCCTCAGAATCGCAAAGACAAAGGAAGATGCCGTGAACGGCACGAACCTGGTCACTTTTGAGGATTTTACGAATTATGCATCTGGAAGTACTGCCAGTGACGGCGTACTGAACCATCACGTAAAATCCGTGTGGATTTATGTAAAAGCCACCGACGAAGGAAGCGGAATCTCAGCTTTTACTGTAAAGGAAAAACTCATCAGACAGAAAGATTCAACAGTCATTTCGTTACCGACTCTCTATCAGACTCAGTTCCAGAATGAGTCTGGTTCTTTGAATTTTGAGAGCATTTTTGAATATACTTTCAAGGGAATTGATGACGGCGTTGTGAACCTTGCTTTTTCTGTGAAAGATATGGCCGATAACAATACGGATTTTGACAAAACCTCGGATTTGATAAAAGACACAAACTGCCCTCTTCGGCTTTTGGGAATCGATAAGAATCTAAAAATCAGCAGCTCAACAGCTGTGACTTACAATATTGCGCTGTTACAGCTTGCTGTCGACTCTTTAGGTAACGGTAATGACGAAGTTTTGAATACAGACTTTATAACTGACATGGCAGGAGGAAAGTATAAAAAATCACTGAATCCGACTGACGGCGACAAGTATACGGAAAAAATTACGATTGTTTCGGCAGAATACAGCTACGACAACGAAAATTTTACTTCTATTCCTGAGGAAAACATAACTATTAAATATGGCGTTGAATATGTTGTATTAACCTCAATGGAAGGCGATTTCGTTTATATACAGTTTACGGCGGACAAAACAAAGGACGTGTATTTAAGGGTGACCGCAAAGGATTCTGTCGGAAATACGGGAACGGAAACTCTTTTCTACAACAAGGCGATAAATATAATCGCCTGTAAAAAAGATTCCGACAAACTGACTTTTACGCTTGATTCCGCACTGACGGACATCAGCGATAAAAATATCGGTATTTCTGGATTAGCTGAAGCAAACATTCTGGGTGTGAGCCTTTATGTCGAATATACTGATTCAAACGGAAATATAGAAAAATCAGAAGCTATGGACAATTGGGTGTCTAATCCATCAACCGTTGTTGAATTTACTAAAATCAAATTCGGCGGAAACAACCATAATATTTCAAATCTTCCGGCTGGAACTTATAAATTTTACTGCATTGCAGCGACAGCTTTTCTTGTTTTTCCTCTTTCGTCTTCGTACTGCGGCGAGCATTTTACGTTTGACCCAAGCCAGTCAGCCTCGACTGCAATGCCGGAAGAGACCTCTTTGCCAGCAGGTTTCCTCGTTAAAACTGACACCCCTGTCTTGAATTCAGGAAAAAGAAACCTTCAGGTAGCGTTAGTTTTTGGAACACTAAGCGGAAAGAGATATAGCCGAAACTCTAACTATACTTATCTTGTGAATTATTATCATGCTAAGACTTCAAAAGCAGATGCGTATGACGGATATGCGACGGTGCCAGAGAGCTCAAACAGCACAGAAATTTCTCTTCCGTGCCATTATTGCAGCTGGAATTTTGAAGTCGTTGTTATAAATAAAAACGGAAATAAGAGAACTTCAAACACGAAGACAGTTGATTTGTCTTATGACACCGTTTCACCGACGTTTACCA
This sequence comes from Treponema zioleckii, assembly GCF_014737315.1. Taxonomy (GTDB): domain Bacteria; phylum Spirochaetota; class Spirochaetia; order Treponematales; family Treponemataceae; genus Treponema_D; species Treponema_D zioleckii. The sequence continues at coordinate 63,690 of NZ_JPUF01000009.1, forward strand.
GTGGGCATAATACCTCATACTCAAGTTCCAATGCGACGGTGCTCCAAACTAATATATTTAAGGACGAAGGTGATGGGCTTTACACAGATTCAAACGGAATGGTGCCGGTAAGATATTTGTATTCATACACCAATGCCACATTGGGCGGAATCAAAATCGACTGGGATTCCCCGGAAATTATGACAACTTATTACAAATCCGGGGATAACTATTGTGAGTTTCCGTTCGACGGAACTAGTGGAAAATATCTGTACATGCAGATAAGGGACAAAAACGGAAATACTAGAGAACAGATATACACGGCACCGGAATGTGCCGGAAAAGGAAGTCTTACCTATTCAGGCTCTTCATTTAAGCTTTCCTGCCCGAACACACTGGCAGAAATGGAGATGTACCTGAAGGCCCAATATGTCTCTGACGGTAAATGGGTAGCCACTTCGAGCACTAGCTCTATGACACGCTCAGACGACGGAACGAGTTTTTCTGCAAATCCAACATTTACTTCTACGGAAAAAGAGTCTTTTGTAAGACTTTTGGCTCACAGGAACCAATATGCATGTTATTATCCTATCTACATTTATCCTGGAAAATACACGGCTTCAAATTTCTCGTGCAGTCTAAAAGGATATACGCAAGCCTCGCAGGGACCGATTATTTACGCTGACAAGCCTGTTCTTGCGCATACGTTCTATTGTTCTAAAAATCTTGGTAATTCGGCGGAAGAATGGCTCTACAACGGAATCGAAACTGGAGTCGTTCAGAAAATCGGCACGTTCACGTATACTTCAGACAATCTTTCAGGCGTTCCTGTCGGAAAATATTATACAACTGTAATTCATTATGCCGACGGCACGCTGGAAATGACAGGAGTAAAACAAAAGTAGGCTTGTTTGTAATGGAATGACGGTTTTGGGTTTGAATGACACAATTCACGTCATAATCGTCATGCTGAACTTGTTTCAGCATCTGCACAAAAACTGTGCGCGGAGATTCCGAATCAAGTTCGGAATGACCATTTTTGTCACCTCGAGCGTAGTCGAGAGGTCTACAATCTACAGATTCCTCTAGATGTCTCGACTTCGCTCGACATGACAAAGTTATACACTTAGCATGACAAAGTTATACACTCGGCAGGCTGAACTTTTAAGTTCAGTTTGCAAATTATAAAAAATTTGGAGCTGAAAAAAATGAAAAAAGTTTTTGCTGCGATTACAATTGCGTTTGCTCTTGCTTTTAATGCCTTTTCTCTTGATTTTGCGTTCAGAATTACTCCGAATATGGTTTTTCCGCGCGATGAGGAACTCGGAAGCGGTTTTGGCGGCGTACTGAACGCGGACGTTGATTTGTTCAATCTTTTTACGGTCGGAATTGAGGGCGGATATTCTTCTGTTAAGCAAAAAAGTCTCGAAAAGAATTTTAACATTTTTATGGGCGGCGCTAGTGCAGGAGTTTACTATTATCCGTTGAGCCGGCTTTACGTGAGCGCGAACGGCTCCTACGGAATCTACAAGGCAGAGATTGACTCTCCGAGCGTCGTGGATTCTGGTAGTGGCTCTTATTGGCGTGCGTTCTTTGAGGCAGGCTTTAGGTTCAATCCGTCCATAATTTTTAATGCCGTTGGGGGGTACGAAAAATTTTCGCTTGACGGTGATGATTTTATTTCGACTCCTTTTGCGGGGCTTAGCGCAAAGTTTAATTTTTCTTTCGGCAAAAAATCTTCGTCTTCATCTGCTTTTATGGTCACTTTCGAGCAGGACGCACCTGTTTACCCGGTGTTCGCAAACCTTTACAAGCAGGCTCAGATGGGGCTTGCGACTGTTCGGAACATGAGCGGAGCAGAGGCTCGCGACGTTCACGTAAGCTTTAGGGCCGGAAAGTACACTTCCGCCGCTAAAGAGTGTGCTTCGGTTTCGGTGCTGAACCGGTACAAAAGTCTTGAAGTTCCTGTAATGGCAGATTTTAGTCAGGAATTCCTTCGTTTTAGCGAAGACGGAAAAATCAATGGAGAACTTGTAATTTCGTACAAATATCTTGGAAAGCAGGTTACGGAAGTTCAGAACATTGTGATTGACGTTCTTCACAGAAACAGTTTTTCTTGGCTCGACAGTGCAGCTCTCGCAAGTTTTGTTGACACTGGCTGCCCTGAGATTCTGGAAGTTTCAAAATACATTGCTGGGGCCGAAATCATCAATTTAAAGCCTGGGCTTAACAGTCCGTTTCAATATGCCGCTGCGATTATGGAAGGATTGCGACTTGGCGGAATTGTTTATTCTGAAGACACGCTCACGCCTTACACAAAATTCCGTAATGGTGAGGAGACTGATTCGGTTCAGTTCCCGTTGCAGACTCTCTCTTTGATGAGCGGCGACTACGATGACATTGGAATTCTCGTTTGCTCGTGTCTGGAAAGTTTTGGAATCGGAACGGGATTCGCGGCCTTAAACGATGACTTTATCGTTCTTGTTGACACGGGAATCGCCCCGGAGAAAAAGACGAATCAATTTGCAGACGAGGACGTTGTTTCTGATGAAAACACGACTTGGCTCGCTCTGAGCATGAAAAACTTTTCAAAAGGATTCACCGAGTCTCGTCTGAGCGGGGCTAAGAGACTTAATGCGGCTCTCAAAAATCAGGAAGATTCCGAAGATTCTGAGATTCTCGTGAACGTTCATGCGGCTTGGGAGTTTTATCCGCCGGTAACGTTCACGGGCTACAAGGGAGCATACAAAAATCCCCCGAAGGATTCGATTGTAAAAGCCGTAAACGATGCGACTTCCTACTATATTAATCACGATTTGGCTTCGTTAATCAAAAAATTCCGAAAGAATGGCGACACAAAACGTCTTGCGGACTGCTACGTTCGTGCAGGAATGTACAACGAGGCATTGGCGGAGTACCAAAAAGTGGGCACCGTAGCTGCTTACAACAATATGGGCATGATTTACGTTTCACAAAAAAATTATCGGTCTGCCCGTGCAATGTACGAAAAGGCACTTTCAAAAAGTCCGGAGAATGCGACGGCTCTTGCTGGTCTTAAAAAAATAAAGGCACTTTCAGGCGAGTAGGAGAGCAGAATGAAAAAATGGCATTTTCCTGCATCGATTTTTGTTTTTCTCTTCGTGGTTGCTTCAAAACCCTTTGCCGTTGATTTTGAACTTTCGCTCATGCCAGATTTTGACATTCATACGGTGGGCGTTTTTGACAATTTTTTTACGGGTACGGCTTCGCTTGATTTTTATCCGCTCACGGTTCGCGGGCGGGACAAAATCGGTTTTTCGCTGCAGGGCGGACTCACCGGCATTAAGGCCCTTACTTTGAGCGCAACGCCACTTTACCACGGCAGCGGAGCTTTTTCGTATCTTTGCCGCTTTCACGACCGCTGGGGAGCGGGTGCTCAGGCTTATCTCGGATTCTGGGAGTTTCCCAAAGTTGCAGAGAAAAACACTCTGGCTCAGAGCGGAATTCTTGCGGGTGGAAGAATTTTTGGTGAATTTTATGTGCTTCCAGAAGTCAAAGCCGGTGCGTTCGTCGGCTACAATGATTTTATTTCTGACGGCGAGAGTTTTGCTAAAAAAATTGATTTGGGGGTAAAGTTCACTTACAGTTTTTCCCGGGGAATTTTTTCTAAATCAAGCGTGGAGCTTGACGAAAAAGAAACTCAGGACATCTTTCCGGTTTTCTACAGCTTTTACAACGAAAGTCCGTTCGGAACGCTTGTATTTTTTAACGGCGAGTCGAACAAAATCACCGACGTAAAAGTTTCGGTTCTTATCCCCGAATACATGACGCTTCCTAAAGTCTGCGCGAACATTCCTCTGGTTGATCGAAACGAAAGTTTTGAAGCGAATCTTACGGCATTCATAAATGAGACGATTTTGAATTCGCTCATGGCGCACAAAACTCCGTGCAAAATCATCGTTTCCTATCGCTCGCTTGGACGCACAGTTAAGAACGAGTATTTTCTTGACGTTAACGCGCTGAACCGCAACGCGATGAGCTGGGACGACGACCGAAAGGCCGCTGCGTTTGTAAGTAGTCACGACGGGGCTGCGAATAAAATTTCCAAGATGGCAAAATCGCTGATTCTTAAAAATCCTACTGGTGACTACACGAAGAACATTAGCTACGCCCGCGGAATTTTTGCTGCTCTTAAAGCCTACGGAATCAGCTATGTAAAAGACCCTACGAGTCCTTTTACTTCGGGGCTTAGCTCTGATATTGACTTCTTGCAGTTTCCTTACCAGACGCTTTTGTATTCTGGCGGCGACTGCGACGACCTTTCGATTCTGAATTGTGCTTTGTTCGAGTCTATCGGAATTGAGACGGCCTTCATCACGATTCCGGGGCACATTTTTATGGCTTTTGATTCTGGTGTTTCCAAAGACGAGGCAGCTGGCGTTCTAAAAGACGGCAGGTACATAATTCAGGACGAAAAAGTCTGGATTCCGCTTGAAGTAACTGTTTGTCAGGAGAATTTTGAAACTGAGCGGTCTGCAGGATACAACCAATGGAAGACTGCCAGCAAAAAAGGCGAGGCTGCTTTGTACCCGATTCACGAGGCATGGAAACTTTACAAGGCGGTTAGCGTTCCAGAATCCGACGCGGACATAGACCTTCCGCCACTCGAAAAGGTCTTAAAATATTTGAAATAACGGTGGGTGAACTTGCGGTTGCTGAGCTTGTCGAAGCATCGAAACCACCTCTTGTAGCGTTGTTGGGCATTCTGAACTTGATTCGGAATTTATAACTTTCTGGCACGGAGTTTTTTCTGTGTCCTATCACCGTTTATCTGTGTTCATCTGTGTCAAATTTTATTGACAAGACAAGGAGGAAAATATGAAAAAATCATTTGTACTTGCGGGGCTTCTTTTTGCGGCTTCAAGTTTTTTGGTTGTGGCAAAGGATTACGAGGTTAAGAGCGTTTCCGGCAAAGTGACTTATTCCGAGGCTGGAAAAAGCAAGTCTAGCCCGGTAAAGACTGGCATTACAGTTACGGACGAGACTGTTATTACGCTCGGAACTAACTCCAAGCTCGTTCTGAGTGCTGACGGAAAAGATATTACGCTTCGCACTCCAAAAAAAGCCACTGTCGCGGAGCTGATTGCTGCAAAACAGGGAATTTCGGGCACCGCCAAAAAAGGCAAGGGAACGGCTACGGCTTCTTCTCGTGCGTCTGACGTAATGGCAGAAGGGGAGCTTGATGACTAAAAGAAAGACCTTTTCGTTCCTGATTCCGTTTTTGTGCGTGGGGGCGTCTTCTTTGTTCTTGTTTACGAGCATCGAGGCAAAATTTTCTGACCTTTTTCAGCGAAGTTTGCCCCCGACACAGCTTCGGAGCGACGTTGTGATGGTCGGAATCGATGACTTTGCGATTGAACAGATTGGCTCTTTTCCGTTCACGCGCGACGTGTACGCGGACTGTATTTCTGTAATGGAAGAAATGGGGGCTGAGTCAATCGTGTTCGATTTGAGTTTTCTTGACAGCGCAAAAGCGAGCGTAAATGATGATTTTGAGCCTTTCTGGCCCGACGAGGTGATGGAAGAGTCTCTTAAAAAATCTACAACGACGTACCTCAATTTTACGTTCGACTACGAGACCCAAATTGAAAAGGACTCGCTTTCGTTGATGAACGAAAAGGGGCTTTTAAAAAATCTTGAAGTCAAAAACGACAGTACGACTCAGGAATATACGGGAGCTGTTTCTACGATTCCGAATTTTATGCAGCACGCAAAAGGCGCAGGATTCGTGAACGCGGCTCCCGACGGTGACAATTATTACCGACGCGTGAATCCTCTTGCAAAATTCGACGGAAAATATTACGCGCAGCTTACATTGCCAGCGATTCTGAACCGCTTAAAAAATCCAAAAGTGGTTGTAGAAAGTAAAAAAATCACTTTGGAAAATGCGGTTTTCCCAGACGGAACAAAAAAAGACATTGTGATTCCTCGCGGAAACGACGGAAAAGTGATTCTAAAATATCCGAACAAGCTTTTTAACGACTACAATTATCTTTCAATCGGCGATATTTACCGTGTTTCGCTTTTAAGAATGTACATGGCGGAAGACGGTGAAGACGCTTACCTCGAAGAATACACGAAACTCTGTGAGTCTCTAAAAAAACGGCTTTCCTCTGCGATTTGCGTGGTCGGAACCTGTGCCACGAGCACTTCGGATTACGGCGTTAATCAGTACGAGGCGCAGTATCCGCTTCCGGGAGTTCACTACACGCTCTTGAATCAGGTTTTGAACGGTGATTTTGTTGGAGAAATGCCCGCCTGGATTTCGGTTCTGTACGCAATCGTCTTTGGAATCCTTATAATTCTCGTTACGAATGCTTTTAAATCGACTGGATACAAAATCTTTTACGGATTTTTGTTAATCTGTCTTTCGCTTGGAATTCAGCTTGTTTATTATAGGGCGACGAGAATCTACATTGGCGAGACGGTTCCGCTTATTTCGTCGATTCTCGTGTACATTTCTACAATCGTAATCGGATTTTTGAGTGCTTCAAAAGACAAAAAATTCATTACGAATGCGTTCAGCCAGTGTCTTTCAAAAGATGTCGTAAATCAGATTGTGGCTCACCCGGAAAGTTTTAAGCTCGGTGGCGAGAATCTTGAGATGACTGCGATTTTTACGGACATTCAGAAGTTTTCTTCATTCAGCGAACTTCTTACGGCAAGTCAGCTTGTGGCTCTCCTTAATTTTTATCTTACAAAAATGAGCGACATTATAATGGCTGAAGGCGGCACAATCGACAAATACGAGGGCGACGCGATTATTGCCCTTGTTGGCGCGCCGCTAAAGATGGCTGACCACGCGAAACGCGCCGTAAAAGCTGCTCTTACGATGAAGGCTGTAGAAAAAACGATGAATGAGCAGATAAAAAAGGTTGTCGCTGAACCGAAGCCGGAACTTATGGACGCGAATCTTTATTCGGCGTTCAAAATCATGGTGGAGAACAAAAAAGAAATCTTTACGCGAATCGGCATTAATTCCGGCGAGATGATTGCCGGCTACATGGGAAGCGAGAACAAAAAGAATTACACGATGATGGGAAACAACGTTAACCTTGCAAGCCGACTTGAAGGCGTTAACAAGCACTATTCCACGTTTGGAATTCTTGTGAGCGAGGCTACTTTTAGACAGCTCGGTGAAGAAATAGTGTGCCGAAGGCTCGACAAAGTTCAGGTCGTGAACGTGAATACTCCTCTCACTCTTTATGAGCCACTTTCGACAAAAGAAAATGCCACAGCCGATTTGATTCTGTACACCGAAAACTGGGAAAAAGCGATGCGTCTTTTTGATGAAGCGCAATACGTTGATTCCTGCGAACTTTTTAAAAAACTTTCCGGCGAAAATCCGGCCGACAAGGTTGCAAAATACTACATCAAGTTGATTGAACAATTCTTCTTGCAAGGAAAAGTTCCGTTGGAAGAAGATGATTTTGGCGTAGTGTACAATGCCGAACTGAAGTGCTTCAGGCTGTTAAGTAAATAAGGGCGCGGTAAAGTTGACTTTGAGAAAATAGATGAACTTCACCGCGCCCCGCAAGATTTTCGAGGAAAATCTTGCGCTTCACTTTTAAAAGTGTTGACGCGGTAAAGTTGGCTTTGGGAGTTAAGATAAACTTCACCGCGCCCCACGAGATTTTCTAGGAAAATCTCGTGCTTCAGTTTTAAAGTGTTGACGTGGTAAGGTTAACTTTTAGAGTTAAGATGAACTACACCGCGCCCCACGAGATTTTCGAGGAAAATCTTGCGCTTCACTTTTAAAAGTGTTGACGCGGTAAGGTTAACTTTTAGAGTTTAGATGAACTACACCGCGCCCCGCAAGATTTTCGAGGAAAATCTTGCAAGCTGGAGGTGAACTTGAAGGTGCTTTGAAGATGCCGCGACAAGCACGGCGGCATCTTCAAGGTTGTGTTTTATTGCTCGCGCAGCGCGAGCAATTTTTGTTGCAAAGGTTGACTTCACCGCGCCCCACGAGATTTTCAGAGAAAAAACTTGCGGGAAACGCACGAGTGAACTTTTAGGTTATAAGTGAACTTGCAGCGTTTCCGTAGGCTTGATTAAAAAATAATTCTCCTATAAGATTTTTAATCGAGAATGACAAAAAATCAAAAAATGTCATTTTGCGGTCGTTTTGCGAAAAAACATTTTACAGATATATTAGGAGAATCTTATGCGAAGAGTAGTTGTAACAGGACTTGGATGTATTTCACCGTTGGGAAATTCAGTTGATGCGACTTGGGCAGGAATTAAAGCTGGAAAAAGCGGAATCAACACAATCACACATTATGACAATACCAATTTCAAAGTAAAATATGCTGCGGAAGTTAAGGATTTTAAGGCTTCTGATTACATGGATTCATCTGCTGCACGAAAAATGGCTTTGTACACGCAGTATGCCGTTGCCGCTGCAAAAATGGCTTTGGAAGATTCTGATTTGCTCGGAAAGGCTGACGTTCTTGAGGACGCTGCTGTTTACCTCGGAGTCGGAATCGGTGGTCTCGAAGTTACAGAGAACACTATGAAAGCTTATTTTGACTCTAACCAGACTCGAATGTCTCCGATGACAATTCCAATGCTTATTCCGAACGAAGGTGCAGGAAACATTTCTATGGCATTCGGCTTGCACGGAGCTACACACACAATCGCAACTGCATGTGCTTCTGGAACAGACGCAATTGGTAACGCATTCGACCAGGTTCGCTCTGGACGCTATGACGTAATTTTGGCAGGTGGTGCTGAGTCAACACAGTGTGGTTACGCTAACCTCGGATTCAACATGCTTCACGCGCTCTCTAGCGGTTACGCAGACGACCCAACAAAATCAAGCCGACCTTTCGACAAAAAACGCGACGGATTCGTAATGGGCGAAGGCTCAACAATCCTCGTTCTTGAGGAATATGAGCACGCAAAAGCTCGCGGTGCAAAAATTTACGCAGAGGTTGCAGGATACGGCGCTTCTTCTGACGGCTACCATCTTACAGCTCCAAACCCGGACGGAGTTTGCGGTGCAAAATGTATGACAGTTGCAATGAAAGATGCTGGCGTAAAACCTGAGGAAGTTACATACTACAACGCTCACGGAACTTCAACAAAATTGAATGATTCTGGCGAGACAAAAATGCTCCACATCGCTTTTGGCGACGCAGCTCCAAAATTGCACATTTCTTCTACAAAATCAATGACAGGCCACTGTCTCGGAAACGCAGGTTCTCTTGAGGCTATGATTTGTGTTAAGGCAATTCAGGATTCATACATTCCTGCTACAATCAACTTGGACGAAGTTGACGTTGAAGGTGGCTGTGACTTGGATTACACACCGAACAAGGGTCTTGATATGCCAGTAAACGTTGCGATGAGCGCAAACTTCGGTTTTGGCGGTCACAACGGCTGCTTGGTATTCAAAAAGGTAAACTAACTGGCTTCTGTCCAAAGTGGCTCCCATCGGGAACCTGTTAAAAAGTCGCGGTTGAAGCCCTTCGGGACGCTTCGCTCTTCAAAACGACTTTTCCCCAGAACTCCGATTCCGCCCTTTTGGACAAATGCGTTTAATCATATTTTGAATACCAGACATTTACATAGAGGAGAGTAATATGGAAGCATTTACAGATATTGAGAGTTTGTTGCCACACAGAAAGCCATTTTTGTTCGTTGACACAATCGAGTCTTACAACGATGAAGGCTGTGTTTGCACGAGAAAATTTACGGACGAGGATTTTTTCTTCAAAGGTCACTTTCCAGAATACCCGGTTGTTCCTGGCGTAATTTTGATTGAGACAATGGCTCAGGGCGGCGGAGCTGCGTTGAGTTTGCAGAAAAAATTCGATGAGGGAAGTTTGTTCTTCCTCGCGACTGTTAACAACGTAAAATTCAAGCATCAGGTTCGACCGGGCGATATTGTTCGCATGGAAGTTACGAACAAGCGCGTTACCAAAAACATGGTCGTTCAGTCTGGCAAAGCCTTCGTTGGCGAAACATTATGTGCCCAGGCTGAATGGATGTGTCTTGTCGGAAAAGGCAACTAATCCGCAGTAAAAAAATTGTGCCCAGGCCGAGTGGACACTGTCATTCGCGTGAGCGAATTGTTTATATTTCCTTTCAGTGCGAGGCGGCATTGCCGCCTCATGTGTTTAGTAGGTAAGGGAAACTAATCAGTCTGATAGTTGCTCTGTGCTTCGAGCGCGGAAACTGATAAATTTTTAATTGAAGATGGCGGTCTTTTGAGGCCGCCTTTTTTTATGCATAGATGGAAAAATTGTCACACGGATTTGTGATTGCTAACGCAATCACTGGGGAAGTGAGCTGTTCAGAAAAACAATACGTTCGTGAGCTGCCTAGTACGACTCAAAGCCATACGTGAGGTGGTGCGCGAATGTGCAAGTTGACTTTCGGAATTGACACAGATGGACACAGATGAACTCTGATGAGACACAGATAAAGTGAAAATGGAAAGATGAAAAACGACGTTTGCACGGTGGTTTCGATGCTTCGACTTCGCTCAGCAACCGCAAGATCAATAACCGAATACGTTCGTGAGTTGCCTGGTACGACTCAAAGCAAAATATGCGAGGTGGGGTGTGAATGTGCAAGTTGACTTCTCCCTCCCAAAGTTGCTCGCGATGCGCTGAGCAACAAAACCAAACCTCACACTCGACGCCGTGCTTGTCGCGGCGAGTGTGAAGCCTATGCAAAGTGACCCGCCAAAGCGCGAGTTTTCGTCAGAAAACTTGCGGGAAACGCTAAAAATCAACTTAAAATCTCAAAGTCAACTTTCCGCGTTTCCAAAAACGCTAAAAATCAACCTGAAGTCTCAAAGTCAACTTTCCGCGTTTCCATTTAAATTGTTTTTCAGTGTAGATTAATAATTTTTTATAACATTTCTTATATAATTTCGCAAAGAAAAGAAAAAATTGCGGAAACGGCATTTCTTTCTATTC